>JBJXGK010000056.1:0-54787 GCA_046153705.1 Gemmatimonadaceae bacterium | reverse complement strand
CCGTCAGCGACGAGCGACACGGTGTAGGTGCCCGGGGTCGCGTAGGGGCCGGCGTTGCCGCCGCCGCCACCGAATCCGCCGAAGCCACCGCCGATTGGACCACCGGCTGCACAGGGATTGAGCGGCTGATAGCCCGCAGTGGGGAGCGGCGCGCGCACGCCAGGCACTGGACGCGCTCCGCCCTGTCCGCCGCCGACTTGCATGCCGCCACCGCCGCCGCCACCGCCGCCGAACCCACCGCCCTGCGGACCTGCCGGCGCCGGGATCGGTGCCACTCGCTGGTCCCAGCACAGGGTCTGGATGCCGGGACGGTTCTTCGCCGCCGGCACGGGGATCTCGCGGATCACATTCGCTCCGCGCGAGATGCGCAGCGCCAGCTCCTTCGCCGTGCCCTTCACGTTGAACTGGATGACGGCTTCCGTCGGCGGGTTCTCACCGATGAAGGTCTGATGGCCCCAGAACTCATCGTTGCGATCGTCCTTGAACTTCCACTGCAACGCCGTCGGCACGGTGAAGAGCCGCGACTGCGCCGCACTCTGGATGGCGGTGTACTCCTGGATGGCTTCGAGGTGATCGAGCACCCAGATGGAACGGCCATGCGACGCGACGAGCATGGCATTGTCGCGATGATGAAGCGTGATCTCGTCGACGCGGACGGTGGGGAAGTTCGCCTTGAGGCGACGCCAGGTCTTGCCGCGATCGATGGTGAGGAAGATGCCCGACTCGGTGCCGGCGTAGATCACATCGGCGTTGCGATGGTCTTCCGTGATGGTGTGCACCACTTCGCCGGCGAGTCCGCTGTCGATGCGTCGGAACGTCGCACCGAAATCCGTGCTCACCCAGATGTACGGGTTGTAGTCGTTCTCGCGGTGATTGTCGACGGAGATGTAGACCGTGCCTGCGGCGTGTGCCGACGGGACGACTTCCGAGACGAACGCGTTGGCCGGGAATCCGGTAAGACGCGACGTGATGTCCGTCCACGTCTTGCCCGCATCGCGCGTCATCTGCACGACCCCGTCGTCGGTGCCGGCGTAGAGCAGTCCGGCCGTGCGCGGCGACTCCGCGAGCGCGACGATGGCCGGCCAGGAGGAGATACCGTCGTTGCGCGCGAGTTTGATGTCACTGTTCTTCACGCCCATCGTGATGAGGTCGTTGCGAACCGGGTTCCGCGTGAGATCGGGGCTGATCATCGCCCACGAGTCGCCACGATCGTCGGTGCGGAACACGCGATTGGCGCCGACGTAGAGCACGCCGGGGTCGTGTGGCGACCGGATGAGCGGCGTGTCCCAATGGAAGCGGAACGCTTCGCCGGCCGCCGGCGCCGGGGAGACGTTGAGTGGCCCGGGCCGGATGGAGCGCGACTCACCGGTGACCGTGTTGCGACGGATCAGGTTGCCGTCCTGCGATTCGGTGTAGACGATGCGCGAATCACGATGGTCGGGCAGCGCGACGAAGCCGTCGCCACCGAGGATCTGGAACCAGTCGTAGTTATAGATGCCGGCGCCGTGGCGCGAGGCGCTGGGTCCGCACCAGTTGTAGTTGTCCTGCATGCCGCCGCAGATGTTGAACGGCCGCTCCATGTCGTAGCTCACATGGTAGAACAGGCCGACGGGCAGGTTGGGGATGAACGTCCAGCTCTTGGCTTGGTCGTACGAGACCGCGAGTCCGCCGTCGTTGCCGATGAGCACGTGCTGCGGGTTGCGCGGGTTCACCCAAATGGCATGCACGTCGTCATGGGTCACCATCGCCGCATCGGTCTCGACCGACTTGCCGCCATCGATGCTCATCTGCAGGCCGACGCCGCCGTAGTACACGGTCTCGCTGTTGGACGGGTCGATGCGGAGCTTGGAGAAGTACATCGGGCGCGGGTTGGTGTTGCTCACCTTGCGCCACGTCGCGCCAGCGTCGTCGGAGCGCCAGAGGCCGGTCTTGCCCGAGTCGACCGGAACCACGTTCGGTGCCTCGACGAGTGAATACACGATGGCCGGATCCGACGGTGCGATATCGACCCCGATGCGGCCGAGGTCACCGGTGGGGTAGCCACCGCCGACCTTGGTCCACGATTCGCCGCCATCGACCGACTTGAAGAGCGCCGAGCCCGGGCCGCCGCCGTTCATGCAGCAGGTGGTGCGGCGGCGCTGGTACATGGACGCGAAGAGAACGGTCGGATTCGCGGCGGACATCACGATGTCGTTTGCACCGGTGTCGTCATCACCCTTGAGGATGAGACGCCAGGTCTTGCCGCCGTCGGTGGTCTTGTAGACGCCGCGCTCGCCGCCGGAGCCCCAGAGTGGGCCCGTCGCGGCGACGTACACGATGTCGTTGTTCGTCGGATCGATGATGATCTCGTTGATGTGCTTCGAGGCGCGCAGTCCCATGTGCGTGAACGTCTTGCCGCCGTCGGTCGACTTGTAAACGCCTTCGCCCCAGCCGATCGACTGCCGGTTGTTCGACTCACCGGTGCCGACCCAGAGCAGGTCCGGGTTGGTTTGCGAGATGGTCACGTCGCCGATCGACATGAGCCCCTCGTGCTGGAGGAGCGGGGTCCAGGTCGCACCGTTGGACGTCGTCTTCCAAACGCCACCATGTGCAGTGCCCACGTAGAAGACGGCGGGATTCGCCTCATAGACTGCGAGGTCGGCGACGCGGCCCGACATCGTCGCCGGCCCGATGGACCGGAAGTGGAGTGATTCGAACTCGGTCGCAACGGGGATCTGGGCTTGGACTGCGATCGCCGCGAGCGCGCTCACGACGAGCGCAGCAGCAAGGGTCCGGAGACGCTGGTGGATCACGATGGATCTCCACGCACTGGGGTGGGAAGAGCAGGGACAAGGCTAGAACGTACGACGCTCGTGCTTCGCTGGGGAGGATGCGTATCTTCCACCCATGCGCCGATTCTCCCGCTTGCTGACGGGCCTGCTGCTCGTCCTCTTCGTGCTGGCACTTGCCCTCTGGTACGGCGGGCGATCCTACCTCGCCCGGTCGGTAGCGCAGGAGAGCGGAAGCATCACCCTCGCCGGTCTGGGCTCGGCGGTCGAGATCCTGTTCGACGCGCGCGGCGTGCCGCAGGTGTACGCCAAGACGAATGCCGACGCGCGATTCGCGCTCGGTTGGCTGCACGCGTCGGAGCGACTCTTCCAGATGGAGCTCACCCGGCGCATGGCGCGGGGACAGCTCTCGGAGTTGTTCGGGCCGATCGCCAAGGAGCTGGACGCTGCGCAGCGACGGCTCGGGTTCGACCGGCAGACACGCCGCGACGTGGTGTCGCTCGACGCGGTCGTGCGGCGTGAACTGGAAGAGTACGTCGCCGGCGTGAACGCTTGGGTCGCGCAGGCGAGGCCGCTGCCGCCCGAGTTCACGCTGCTGGGGTTCGCACCAGCGCCGTGGACGGTGGAGGACGTGACGGTCGTGGGGTTCTACCAGAGCTGGTTCGCGCTCACGCTCATGGATCAGGGGGCAGACTATCGTGAGGTCTTCGATCGCCTCGGTGGCGATGCTTCGCGTTTGGCGGCCGCCGTGCAGGCTTGGTCACCGCCCACGGTGCCGAGTGCCGTCGCGACGATCAGCGGTGGCGCGCCACGAATGACGAAAGCGTCGAACTCGTGGGTGATCGCACCTGCGCACTCCAAGAGTGGCGCAGCGTTGCACGCCTCGGACCCCCATCTCGACGTCTCAAGCGCGCCAGGGTTGTGGTACGTGGTCGGAGTCCACACGCAGGAAGGATTCGACGCCGTGGGTGTCACCGCGCCCGGCATCCCGGCGATCACCATGGGGCACAACGGGACCATCAGTTGGGCGTTCACGGTCGCGCCTGTTGATGTCGTGGATGAGACGATCGAGTTGATCGAAGGTGCGGAGACGGACTCCCCGCGCGTACGCACGGCGGACGGATGGGCGGACGTGACGGTGCAGGTGGAGTCGATCACCGTGAAGGGCGAGGCGCCGCAGGTTCTGCGACTGCTGCGTACGCCACGGGGACCGGTGATGGAGCTGCGCGGCGATACGGCGCGGGTGATGCATTGGGCGGGCTACGATTTCCCCGCATGGGGTGTGGTGGTCGGCGCGAGTGCGCTGATGCGCGCGAGGGACTTCGCCTCGTTCCGTCGCGCCGTGACGATGGCCGGCGCGTTGAGCGTGAACTGGACCTACGCCGACAAGTCCGGGAACATCGGCTACCAACTCGGCACCCCACTGCCGGAGCGCGGCGCCTACGACACGTTCACGCCGCAGCGCGGGAGCGACACGGCGGCCGCGTGGCGCGGGTATCGATTGCTGGCGCAGACGCCGTTCGCGCTCAACCCGACGCAGGGATGGATCGCGACGACCAACAGCCAGATCGTCGATGCGTCGTGGCCGTACGCGATCCCGGGCTTCTACAACGTGTCGCGGAAGATCCGTGCGAGTGCACTGCTCTCGTCTGCGATCGCCGACAGTGCGCGCACCGATGCGGCCGCGATGACCACGATGCAAATGGATCTGATCTCCGGGAACGCGGTGAAGTGGAAGGCGCTCGTCGCGGCGGGTGCGCGTGGCGCTGGTGATGAGATGGTTGCCGGTCGGCTGGAGCGCTGGAACGGTGCGATGTCGGCGAGCGATACTGTGGCCTCACTCTTCGCCTACTGGTGGGAGCTGCTGCCGCGTGAAGTGTTCGAGGACGAGCTCGGTGGCGACTGGGGCAAGGCCGCGACGTTGGTGTCGGCGGTCCTGAGCGACAGCGCCGCCGCGTTTGTGGACGACACACGAACGGCGACGACCGAGTCGCTTGAAGACATCAGCGCGCGTGCGATGCGCGCGGCACTCGCGGAGCCGTGGCAACGGCCGTTCGGTGCGGCCCAGACACTCACCATCCGTCATCCGCTCGCGAGTGTGCCGGCACTGGATCGCTGGCTACGTCTCACGCGCGGCCCGTTCCCGAGCGGTGGCGACGACGCGACGCTCAACGCGGCGTTCGTGCAGTTCGATACCACGACGCGGGCGTTTCACAACAAAGCCGGACCCAGCATGCGCTTCGTGATGGACTGGGCCGACATCGACGGGTTCACGCTCAGCCTTCATCTCGGGCAGTCGGGCAACCCCTTCAGTCCGCACTTCGACGACTTCCTGGCGCCGCACTTGGCGGGCAAGCCGTGGCCACTGCCGTTCGCGCGCTCGCGTGTCGAGGCGGGTGCGGTGAACACCCTTCGGCTGCTGCCGGTCTCTCAATAGAAGGGCGCTCGGGAGGGGCTCACGGTCCGGCGGTAGCCGCCGATACTGGAGGGGAGCCCTTATGCCCACACCCTCTCCGCTTCGCCTCATCATCGGTCTCCTCGGAGCCCTCTTCGTCCTCGGCAGCGCTGCGTGCGCCAAGGATGTGGCGGCGCCCGCGCCGCTGGCTTCGATCGTCGTCGTGCAAGGCGACAACCAGTCGGGTCAGGTGGGGCGACCACTCGCAACACCCGTGGTATTCCGTGCGCTGGACTCGACCGGTTCGGCCGTGGAAGGACGGACGGTGACCTTGCTGGTGGGCGCGGGCAGCGGCACGGTGACGCCGACCGCCGCCGAGACGAACGCGACCGGTGAGATCGTGGCGGCGTGGACGTTGGGACCGAATGAGACAGCGCAATCGCTCATGGCGACGGCACCCGGTCTTGAACCCGTAGTCGTGTCGGCGATCGGCTTGGTGCCGGCGCAGGTGGTGATCGCCCAGGGGAACAACCAGAGTGCGCGCGCTGGCAGCGCGCTGCCGGTACAGATCGTCATCCGGGTGCTCGGCGCGGGGAACGTGCCGCTGGTGGGTGTGCCCGTGGCATTGCAGGTGACGTCGGGGGGTGGGTCGTTCACGCCGCAGACCGCGCTCACCAATGCGACCGGCGAAGTCACGGTGCGTTGGACGACGGGCACAACGGCCGGACCGAACACGGCGAGCGTGCAGGTGTGGACGCTCGATCCGGTGCCGCTGAGCGCGACCGGCACGCCGTAGTCGGGACCACTGACACCATCGTCGCGTGACTCAGGTCACACGACTAACGCCGCGCTCACGCGGGCGTCCCATGTGCAGACGCGCCACTCCCGGCGCCTCACACCATTGAGGACTCCACCATGCGCCCCACCATCTTCGTCGCCACCCTCGCTGCGCTGACCTTCGCCGCGGCTCCCGCCACCAGCGAGGCCCAGGACAGCAGCAAGACCAAGGTCACACGCAAGTGCGCGGAAGGGACCAAGTGCGACAAGGTCGAAGACCGCGTTGACCGCCGTGAAGACGTGCGCGATCGCCGTGAGAACGTGCGGGACCGTCGCGAGGATGTCCGCGACAAGAAGGAAGACGTGCGTGACAAGCGCGAGGACGTGCGCGATGCCAAGGTCGACGGCGGGAAGCGCGACAAGCTCGAGGACCGTCGCGACAGGCGCGAAGACGTGCGCGACAACAAGGAAGACGTCCGCGACCGCGCGGAGAACCGCGTGGACCGTCGGGAGAACGTCCGCGACAAGAAGGAAGACGTCCGCGAGAAGAAGCGCGAAGTGAAGAAGCCGAACGCCTGACCCAGGCGACTACTTCGGTGCTCGCAGCTCGACCGTAGCGATGACCGGGCGGTGATCGGACGCGAGGCGTTCGGTCACCGCCTTCGCCGTTCCGGGGCCCCAGAGGAACGTGGGCGCGACGAATACGAAGTCGATCTCCTTCACGGGCTCCGTGCTGGAGAACGTGAAGCGATCCTCGCGTGGCTTCTTCAGTTCGGTCGCGCGTGCATCGAACAGCGCCAGTGTCCGCGACCCCGGTTCGTCATTGAAGTCGCCGAGCAGCACATAGGGTACGGAGAGCGTGTCGAGCACGCGCGTGAGCGCGGTCGCCTGGGCGAACCGGAAGCCGTCGTCCTTCACCCAATCGAAGTGCACGTTCACGACGGCGAGTGGCCGTCCGTCCGGCAGTCGAAGGCGCGCGAGCAGTGCGACGCGCGGCTCGTTGCCGTCGGGGAGACGGATGGCGGTGCGGGACTCGATCGGAAACCGCGAGAGAATGGCGAGGCCGTACTCGCCGCCCTGATACGGCATGAATGCCCCGAACGCATGCTGCAGGTCGAGGGCGCGACCCAACCACTCGGCTTCGTTCACGCGCCCGCTGCGCTCGACGCGATCATCGACCTCCTGCAGGCCGACGATGTCGGGGGTGAGTCCACGGAGCACGTTCGCCGTTCGCGCGAGATCGAGCGCGTCGTCGCTGCCGCGTCCGTGGCGGATGTTGTAGGACACAATGCGTAGTGCTGTCCCGCGCGCGCGGGAAGTGGGGTCGGGACGCGCGGCCGCTCCCGCGGTACCAGCTCGGGGCGGAGCAGAGCAGGCGGTCGTCGCGAGGAACGCGGCCACCAGCATCAGCGGGCAAGGACGTCGGGCGGCGCGTGACGGAGGCATGCCGAAACATGCGTCCATCACGCATCCGACCGATAGCGCGCAATCAGCGCGGCGCCTTCTTCCCCATCTGGTCCTTCTTGTCCGTGGCCGCGGGGACGCAGGGATCGGTTGCGGGCTTCATGCCCTCGCCCTTCGCCATCGCGTCCTTCTTCATCGCGTCTCCCTTCGCCATCCCGTCCTGCTTCATGGCATCACCCTTCGCCATGCCGTCCTGCTTCATGGCGTCGCCCTTCGCCATGCCGTCCTGCTTCATGGCGTCGCCCTTCGCCATGCCGTCCTTCTTCATGGCGTCACCCTTCGTCATACCGTCCTTCTTCATCGCGTCGGCCTTCGTGCAGGGCTTGCCCATGGCATCGTGCTTCATGCCGTCGCCCTTCGTCATCGCGTCTTGCTTCATCGCGTCGCCCTTGGCCATACCGGACTTCGGGGTCGTCGCCTGTGCGGCGAGGGGAGCAGTCGAAAGGCACATCGCAGTCAGGGCCAGCATCGTCAGTCGCATCATTGGATCACTCGCAGGGGAAGGTGGTAGGCAAGGAGGAGCGTGTCGCTACTAGTGACGAGGCTGCCGGATTGTTCCGGGCATCGAGTCCGACGGGGGCCACCTACTTCCGAATGGTCCGTTACATAAGCCCCGGGAACTCCGGCGGGGGTTCGTCACTAGTGGTGCCATGCCACGCCACCACTGGATCGTTCGTCTGACGCACTGGGTGAACGTCGTCGCGGTACTGGTCATGGCATCCAGCGGCCTGCGGATATTCAATGCGTATCCGGCGTTTGCCCGAAAAGGCGAAACCTTCTGTTGCTATCCATGGGAAGGCACGCCGGTCCCCACCTGGCTGACCTTCGGTGGGTGGCTCGGCGGAGCGCGGCACTGGCACTTCGCGATGATGTGGCTGCTCGTTGCCAACGGACTGCTCTACCTGAGCTTCATCTGGCTGCATGGCGAATGGCGCGACCTCGTGCCCCGGCGCGGTGTGCTGCGCGACTCATGGGAGATGGTGCGCTACTACCTGTGGCTGCGAAAGGACCACCCGCGCCAGGGCAAACACAACGCCCTGCAGCGCATGGCGTACTTCGCGATGCCCTGGATCGCCGTCGTCATCGTGCTCAGTGGGATCGCAATCTGGAAGCCGGTCTCCCTGGGCTGGCTGACCGCCGCCTTCGGTGGCTATGCCTGGGCGCGCTTCGTGCACTTCAGCGCGATGATCGTACTCGGAGTCGCGGCGCTGGGCCACGTGTTCATGGTGTTCGCGGTCGATCCCTACTCCATCCGTTCGATGCTCACCGGTCGCTATGACGAACGCCAGTCGCCGGAGTCGCGAAACGCGCGGCCGTTCGTGAATCTCCGTGCGCGACCGTCGGAGGACAAATGACGCAGCCTCAGGACCGCAGGCGCTTCCTCCAGTCGCTGGGACTCAGCGCAGCGGCGCTCGCCGCTGGCGCGTGCGGGAGCGAAGGACCGAAACAAGCGGAGCGCCTGCTCAGCTATGCCGAGCGCAAGAACGCCGCGTTGGAGCGGCGCCTCGTGCGGCATACCGCAATGGATCACGGCTCACCCGGTGCGGCCATCGCCGGCGATGCGTTCCCATCGTACCACATCAGCGATGTCGTCCCCGTATGGGATGTGGCGGCCCGTGGTATCTGGCGACTCGAGATCGGCGGCATGGTCGCGAAGCCGATGTCACTCACCCTCGACGATCTCATGCGCCTCCCGCGGCGCACTCATCGCGTGAACCATTTCTGCGTTGAAGGTTGGAACGCGGTCGCCGAGTTCTCGGGGGTCACGATCCGCGAGCTCGCGGCACTCGTGCGACCGGACCCCGCGGTCACGGCGGTCGATTTTCAGAGCTTCGACGATGGGTACCACGAGAGCTGGGACCTCGAAAGCGCGCTGCATCCGCAAACGATGGTCGTCTACGGGAAGGACGGCACGCCACTCTCGCCGGCCTACGGTGCGCCGGCCCGTGTCCACGGACCGATCAAGTTGGGCTACAAGAACACGAAGTACCTCACGCGCATCGACTTCCTCCCTACCGCGAACGGCGGCTATTGGAGCGATGCGGGTTACGAGTGGTTCGGCGGCACCTGACAGAGTAGAGTTCAGGGTCGCGCGCGCCTGCGCGCTCCTTCCCTGATCGAACCATCCCCGTGCCTGTCGCGCTCGCGCGCGTCGCGCCGTGAGTCCGGTGCCCGACGCACTTCCGTCCGAAGACCTCGCGTCACTCGACCTCTCGCCGTCCGCGATGGAGGCGATGGGTCACGCAGTGGTCACGCGAGCGGTGGCCCATCTTGCATCTCTCGCTGAGCAGCCGAGTCACGGTGACCTGGATGCAGCGGCGCGGTGTCGCGCATTGAGTGAGACGGTCCCGGAGCACGGAACCGCGCTCGAGCCGCTGCTCGATCTCCTCTTCGACGATCTGATCCCCCGCTCGTTCACCACGGCGGGCCCAGGGTATCTGGCGTATATCCCTGGCGGCGGCGTGTATCCGGCGGCACTCGCGGACTTCATCGCCGACACGACGAACCGCTTCACGGGCATCTGGGCCGCGGCTCCCGCCTTGGTGCAACTCGAGGCGACTGCGCTCGACTGGGTGCGGGACTGGATGCAGTTCCCGGCGACGACGCGCGGGCTCTTCACCACGGGTGGTTCGATGGCGACGTTCAACGCCATCCTCTGCGCGCGCGAGCGGCATCTGGGCGTGGACATCCGGCGGGGGACGATTTACACGTCATCGCAGGCACACCACTGCGTGGAGAAATCGGCGAAGCTCGCCGGCATCGCCCATGATCGCGTGCGCCTCGTCCCGGTGGATTCGCAGTACCGCATGCGCGTTGATGCACTCGTCGATGCCGTCGCGGCTGACCGCGCGGCTGGACTCACGCCATTCATGGTCGTCTCTGCGGCAGGGACAACGAATACCGGTGCGGTGGATCCGTTGGACGGCATCGCCGACGTTGCCGCGCGCGAAGGGCTGTGGCATCACATTGACGGCGCGTACGGTGCCTGCTTCCACCTCGTGCCGGAGCTGCGACCCTTGCTTGACGGCCTCGCTCGTGGCGACTCGCTCACGCTCGATCCGCACAAAGGCATGTTCCTGCCCTACGGGACCGGTGCGTTGCTGGTGCGCGACGGCGAGGCCCTGCGTGCGGTGCATGCGTCGACCGCGGGATACCTGCCCGAGAACCAGAGCGAGTTCTATGACCCGGCGCAGTACGGGCCGGACCTTTCTCGCGGGTTCCCAGGACTGCGCGTGTGGTTGACGCTCAAGCTGTTCGGCGCGGCGCGCTATCGCGCCGCGCTCGCCGAGAAGCGTTCACTTGCGGTGTGGGCAGCTGGGCAGGTGGCCGAGATCCCCGGGATCGTGATGGATGCGCCGCCGCAGCTCTCGCTGTTCACCTTCCATATCCGCGCCGAGGATCGCGCAGCCGAGGATGCCGCCACGCGCGAACTGATCGACGCGGTGACCGCGCGCGGGAAGGTGATGATCACCGGCTGCGTGGCCGAAGGGCGCGTGTTGGCGCGGGTGTGCGTGCTGAGTTTCCGGACGCGACGTGCGGAGGTGGAACTGGCGGTGACGCAGCTCCGTGAGGAAGCGGCGCGCATCCGCGCGACGTTGGGCTTGAGCGCGGGGCCGTCGTGACCGCACGGCGCGACCCGTACATCGCACTGCGACAGCCGCACTTCTCGCGGTACTTGATCGGCCTGTTCACGCTCACCATCGGCATCCAGATCCAGGGGACCGTGGTGGGTTGGCAGATCTACGATCTCACCAAGGACCCACTCGCGCTCGGGCTCATCGGCCTCGCCGAAGCGCTTCCCGCGATCTCGTTCGCGCTGTATGCGGGCCACGTGGTCGACCGCCACGATAGAAGGCGAGTGGTGCTGATCGCGCTCGCGGTGCTGGTGGCATGCAGTGCGGCGCTCTGGGTCCTGGCGGCGCCGTTGAGCGGTGGGGTGATCGCGTCGGCTCGGATCAATGCGATCTACGGTATCATCATCGTGAGCGGCGTTGCGCGGTCGTTCCTGCAGCCGTCGCGTCAGGCGTTGTCGGCGGAGATCATGCCGCGGCACCTGTTCGCCAACGCGATCACATGGCGCAGTGGCACCTGGCAGATGGCCGCCGTGCTCGGCCCGGCATTGGGCGGCGCGCTCTACGCACTCGGGGGGACGACCCTCGCGTACTCCGTGGATGCCGTGCTCATGGTGCTCGCCTTCGGTGTGTTCGCGTCGATCGCCCACCGTTCTCCGGTGCGCGAGGCGACACACGAAGGGGTGTGGGAGTCGGTCGCTGGAGGCGTCCGGTTCGTGTTCCGCGAACCCGTGCTCCTCGGCGCACTCACGCTCGATCTGTTCTCCGTGCTCTTCGGCGGCGCCGTCGCCTTGTTGCCGATCTTCGCGGCGGAGATCCTCGCGGTGGGACCGACCGGACTCGGAGTGTTGCGTGCCGCACCCGCTGTCGGTGCCGTGATGACCAGCGTGCTCGTCGCGCGGCACCACGACTTCACGCAAACCGGACGGGTGTTGTTGCTCGCGGTCGCCGGTTTCGGGGTGTCGATGATCGCGTTCGGGCTATCGACGAGCTTCTACCTGTCGGTGGCGATCCTCGTGGTCAGCGGCATGTGTGATATGGTGAGTGTGGTGGTCCGGAGCACGTTGCTGCAGTCGCGGACGCCTGAAGGGATGCTGGGGCGTGTCTCGGCCGTGAACCAGATCTTCATCGGCTCGTCCAACGAGATCGGCGCGTTCGAGTCCGGCGTGACCGCGCGCTGGTGGGGTGCGGCCCGCGCGGTCGTGGTCGGTGGCGCGCTCACGCTCGGCGTTGTCGCGAGCGTGGGCTGGTTCGTCCCCGCACTCCGGCGGCTGGGCCGACTGCACCCCGACGAGAAGAGCGGCGTCTAGTCCAACAGAGCGAGCGCAGCGCACGTACGGTCGCGAGTCACTGGTCCTTCCTCCACCTTCCCCTGAATGTCCGCACCCGCACCGGCCAAGCCCAAGAAGACCTTCGACCGTTCCATCGTCGAAGGGCCGATCCTCACCTCGGTGTGGAAGATCGCGTGGCCGACCGTGTTGCAGAACGTGATCGGGGGGCTCCAGGGCATCATCGACCACGCGATGGTGGGCCACTATGTGGGATTCAACGGCAATGCCGCGGTCGGTGTGGCGTTCCAGATCTTCCTCGTGGTGATCGTCTTCGTGATGTCCATCTTCACCGGCATGGGCGTGCTCGTCGCACGATTCGCCGGTGCGGGTGATGAACACGCGGTGAATCGCACCGTGTATCAGGCGTATCTTGCGACGTTGGTTCTCGCTCTCGGCGTGTTCGCGCCGGTCGGCTGGTTCGCGTCGCCGTTCCTGCTCGATCTCGTCAATGCGGCACCCGCAGTGCAGGTGGAGGCGATCGCGTACCTCCGCACGATGTTCGTCGGCGGGATCGGCATGATGTCGATGTTCTTCCTCGGCGGCGCGCTGCGCGCGGCGGGCGACGCGAAGACCGGCTTGCAGCTCGGTGTCGCGATGACCGTGCTCAACGTGATCCTCAACATCATCTTCATCCGTGGACTCGGGCCGATCCCCCCGATGGGTGTGATGGGTGCCGCGCTCGGCACGGTGATCGCGGGTGTGATCGTGAGTGCTTACGGTTTCTCGAAGTTGTTCTCGGGCAAGCTGGTGATCCACTGGGAGCCTGACATGGACCGTCGTTGGGACTGGACGACGGTGAAGCAGCTGTTCCGGTTCGGGCTGCCTGCCGGGCTGCAGGGTATCGCGATGAACGTGGCCGGTGTGTTGCTGCTGCGGTTCATGGGATCGCTGCAGAACAGCGCGGAGACACAGGCGGCATACGCGGTAGGCTACTCGGAGCTCTTTTCGTTCATCACATGGACGAGTGTGGGCTTGATGGGTGCCGCGGCGACGGTGGCGGGGCAGAACCTCGGTGCGGGGAAGCCGGAGCGCGTGGAGCGAACGGTGCAGATCGCGTCTCGGCTGGGACTCGGGATCGCGGTGTTCATCGGCCTGCTCTTCCTCACGATTCCCAAACTGTTGCTCGGTGTCTTCGGCATGGATGACCCCACCGTGCTCCGCATCGGGACGGAACTGCTGCGCTGGTTGAGTCTCTCGGGGCTCTTCATCACGGTGGCGTTGACGTACACCGGCGGGTTGCAGGGCACCGGCGATACGAAGGGCCCATTGTACATCACGCTGGTATCGCAGATCGGCGTTCCGCTCGGGCTGCTGATGGTGCTCCAGTTGACGCGGCCGTTGGTGCCATCGGACATCTGGTTGGCCATCCTGCTCGGGCACATGATGCGGGCGACGTTGAGTGTGCGGCGGTTCAAGGCGGGGGCGTGGCGGTCGATCCGGATCGAGGCGGAGCCGGCGCGCGCGGGCTGAGCGTTGCCACCGTCGGCGGGTGCATCCGGTAGCGCCACGCCGGACGCCGCGCCACCTTCCCGGCATGGCTCCCACGCGCCACACGCGTACCTGCACCCTCTGCGAGGCGATGTGCGGCCTCGTGATCACCACCGAGGGCGACCGCGTCACCGACATCCGCGGTGACGCGGACGATCCGCTGAGCCGCGGGCACATCTGCCCGAAAGCCGTCGCATTGCAGGACATCCACACCGACCCCGATCGTATCCGCACGCCGTTGCGTCGCACAGGCACGCGATGGGAAGCGATCGGTTGGGACGAGGCACTGCGCGAGGCCATCGACGGACTCGCCCGCGTGCGCGCCGCGCACGGACACGATGCGATCGCCACGTATGCCGGCAACCCGAGTGTGCATTCGCTCGGGGCAATGCTTTTCCTCCCGGAGTTCACGCGCGCGCTCGGCAGTCGCAACCGCTATACAGCGACGTCGGTCGATCAGCTTCCTGCGCATGTCGCGGCGATGCATTGCTTCGGGCACCCGTTACTCATCCCCATCCCCGATCTCGATCGCACCGATCACCTCGTGATCCTCGGTGCGAATCCAGTGGTGTCGAACGGGAGCCTGATGACGGCACCTGGGGTGGGCGATCGCCTGCGTGCGATCCAAGCCCGCGGCGGCCGCGTGGTGGTGATCGATCCGCGCCGCACCGAGACCGCCGCGATCGCCGACCAGCATCTGTTCATCGTGCCGGGTAGCGATGCCTTGCTCCTCGCCGCGTTGCTCCACGTGATCTTCGCCGAAGGCCTCGCCCAACTCGGTCGACTCGAGGCGTTCACGCACGGATTCGAAGCGCTCAAAGCCGCGGTCGCGCCTTTCACGCCCGACCTCGTGAGCGCTGCCACCGGCATCGACGCGCCGACCATACGCACGCTCGCGGTGGACATCGCGACGGCGACACGCGGCGCGGTGTACGGTCGCGTGGGAGTCTCGATGCAGGAGTTCGGCGGCGTCGCCACCTGGCTGATCACCGCGCTCAACGTCGTCTGCGGTCGCATCGATGCCGACGGGGGTGCGATGTTCACAACGCCCGCGGTCGACCTCGTCCGCGATGATCAGCGCGGACGCACGGTGCGCTTCGGTCGCTGGACGAGCCGCGTACGCGGATTGCCGGAGTTCGCCGGCGAACTGCCCGTCAGCACGCTCGCCGACGAGATCGAGACTCCCGGCACCGGTCAGGTCCGCGCGCTCGTCACGCACGCGGGCAATCCGGTACTCTCTACGCCGAACGGCGCACGGCTCGACCGCGCGATCGCCGGTCTCGACTTCTTCGTCGCCATCGACTTCTACCGCAACGAGACCACGCGCCACGCGCACTTGATCCTCCCGCCCACGTCGCCATTGGAGCGCGAGCACTACGACCTCGTATTCCACACGCTCGCAGTACGCGACACGGCCAAGTACTCGGCGCCGGTATTCTCGCGACAGCCTGGCAGCCGCCACGACTGGGAGATCCTCGCGTCCCTGACCGCCGGGCTGGCGGAGGCCTCCGCGACGCGCTGGCGTGCACGAGTGCTGGGCACACTCGGTCCAGCGCGGATGCTCGATCACGCGTTGCGGACGGGCGTGTATGGCAGCGGCTACTCGCCCTTCGGCAAGGGCGCGTCGCTGGCCCAACTACGTCGTGCGCCCCATGGCGTCGACTTGGGCGCACTCAAGCCGGTGTTGCCGGAGCGTCTCCGCACCGCCGATCGCCGCATCCATCTCGCGCCCGATCTGTTCCTGCGCGACCTGCGCCGGCTCGAACGCGCGATGGCGCAGCCGTCGACCGGCCTGGCGCTGATCGGCCGCCGCGCGCTCCGCTCCTGCAACAGTTGGATGCACAACAGCGAGCGTCTCGTGCGCGGCAAGCGCCGCTGCACCCTGCTCATGCATCCGCTCGACGCCGAGCAGCGCGGACTCGCCGACGGTGATCAGGTCCGCGTGACCTCTCGCGCGGGAAGCGTCGACGTGGAACTCGAGGTCAGCGACGAAGTCATGACCGGGGTGGTGAGTCTGCCGCACGGCTGGGGGCATGGGCGCGAGGGCACGGCGATGGGTATCGCGGCGCGGCATCCGGGCGTGAGCATCAACGACCTCACCGACGAGTGGCGCATCGACGTGCTCACTGGCAACGCCGCGTTCAGCGGAGTGCCGGTGAAGGTGCAAGCGGCCGCGTTCGTCCCTGATTTCGACGCGGCCGGGTTGCGTCCATGACCTCACCCGAGTCGTCCGATACACCGGAGGTCTCCCCGCGCCTGCACACGTTGTCCAAGTCGGACTTCAAGTTGGCGCGCAGCTGTCCGAGCAAGCTGTACTATCGCGAGCTGCGTTACCCGGACGTGCTTGCCGAGGACGAGTATCTCGCCTTCCTCGCCGAGGGCGGCTACATGGTGGAAGCGTTCGCCAAGCAACTCTTCCCCGGCGGCATCACACTCGAGTACGGGAAGAGTCCGTCGCAGGACTACGAGACCATGTGTTCTCATCTCGAAGCGGCACCGACGGTCATACTCTTCGAGGCCACGTTGTTCGACGGCCAGCGACTGGCGCGCGTCGACATGCTCAAGCGCTCGCCGGCGGGGTTCGACCTGTACGAGGTGAAGTCGTCGGCGTTCGATCCCGAGGATGCGACCAAGCGCTTCGACAAGACGGGCAGCTACTTCAAGAACATGGTCAAGCCGTTCGGCATCAATGCGAAGTGGCGGGACTACCTCGAAGATGTCACGTATCAGGTCGCCCTGCTGAAGGATCTCTTCCCCGGCGTCCCGGTCCGTCCGCATCTCATCCTCATGAACAAGGACAGCGTCGCCGCGTACGACGGGATGCCGAGCTGGGTGCGCGTGCGCCGCACTGCCGACGGGCGACTGCACAACGCCGAGTTCGTCGGGGACGCGGAGGCCGTGCGTCGCCACCCGCTCACCATCGGGGTGGATGTGAGCGATGAGGTCGCAGAGCTGGAGCCCGAAGTGCGCGAGGCGACGAAGGTGTTCCTCAACACGCTCTCACCACGCCTCACACGCCTCGTCGCTCCGCTCGGCAGCCGCTGCAAGAAGTGCGAGTTCCGCGTCGAGCCGGAGGAGTCTCGCAACGGCTTCCTTGAGTGCTGGGGTGACCGCGGACGGGTGACGCCGCACGTGCTCGACCTGTACCGCGGCGGCAGCATGGTCGATGCACTCATCGAGACCGGTGTCGATCACTTGCACGAGATCACGGAGGAACACTTCGGCGGCAAGGCGGGCGTCCATGCCGACCGCCAGCGCGTGCAGGTGACACAGTCACGGAAAGGCGAGGAGTGGTTCGACCCCGCGCTGCACGAGGCGATGGCGACGGCCAGGTATCCGTTGCACTTCGTTGACTTCGAAGCGGCGACCATCGCAGTCCCGCATCACAAGGGCATGGCGCCGTACGGGCAGCTGGCGTTCCAGTGGAGCTGTCACTCGGTGCGTGCGCCCGGTTCCGCGCTCGAGCATCGCGCGTTCCTGAATCGCGATGATCGTTGGCCCAACGAGGAGTTCGCACGCACGCTCCGCGAGGCGCTCGGCGCGGAGGGCACGATCCTCGTGTGGTCGGATTTCGAGCGCTCGGTCATGAATCGGGTCGCTGGCGAGCTCACCACGCTCGGCAGCGGCGACGGGACGCTCGCGGAGTGGCTGACGGTGGCGGCGCGGAAGCCGGGCGAGCCGGGCGCCCGAATGCTCGACATGCTCAAGCTGTGCCGGGCGCTCTACTATCACCCTGGCATGGGCGGCAGCAACAGCATCAAGATGGTGCTCGATGCGCTCTGGAAGACGTCGGAGGTTGTGCGCACTCGCTTCACCGAGCTCGCGGGGCGCGAGGGCGATCCGCGGCGGGGTCCGTACGCGACACTTCCGCCGTCGCTCATCGAGGACGCCGAAGAGACGGTGAACGAAGGCACCGGCGCGATGCGAGCGTACTTCGCGATGGCCTATGGCGCAGAGAAGGACGATCCCAAGGCACGGGACCAGTGGGCGCAGTTGCTCCTCGAATACTGCAAACTCGATACGCTTGCCATGGTGCTCATTTGGGAGCACTGGGAGCGGCTCAGGCCCTCGCGAGGGTCCTGATCGCCTCGACGAACAGATCGACCTCGTCGAGCCTGGTGAAGACGTTGGGCGTCACGCGGATGCATTCGAACTCGTTCGGCACGAACCGCGGTCGCACGTCGCGCGACGGTCCATGCGAGGAACATACGGCCGGCGGTCAGGGTGTGCGCGGCGGCACCCGGTTGAACGCTTGTGTCGCTGGTGGGACCGATTGTGTGCGCTCATTCCCGAGCACTTCCCACTTGAGCAGATACGACCGATCCGGAGGCAGGTCGCAAAGGATCCACGCACCGTCCTCCTCGGTCATCGTCTCGCGTATCTGCTCGCGCGCGCCGAACGTCGTGCGGTCGATGATGACCGGCTCGTTCCACACAGCGCGCAGCACGATACCGCTCCTTGTCATCGTCGAATCGTCGACCGGCAGCTTGCCCTCGGCGACCGTCGTGGTCCGTCCGACCACACGCTCGGCGCAACGGGTTGCGGCGCGAGATGCGGGGATCGTTTCGGTGATCGGATCGCGCTGCCAGATCGGGCGTCCTTCTCGCCCGACCGCGGTCATGAACCCTCCGAGCGAGCGATACCCCGTCACGTCGGCCAGCATGGAAGACGATCGCACGAAGGTCGTCGCGCCGTCGACGGTGCGATAGCCGAGGAGTGGGAATCGCTGTTCCCAGGCACTGATCACGTAGTCTCCGCTCCGGAGCGCTGCGATCTCCAACACGCCGGCGACCAGCGGCGACTGCTCACCCTGCCGGAGTCCTTCGTACTGGAACTCCACGCGCATGAGCGCGAGGGTCTGCGGGTGGAACCGGTAGCTGCCCGAGATCTCGACGAAGTTGCGCGCCTCGCGGGTAGGACGGAAGCGCAGGATCGGCACCACACCCCGTTCGAGCGCGAGCGTGAAGCAATGCCGTTCGACGAACCAAGGGTCTGCGAGGATCGCTGCAGTCGGCGCGCGATACACGCGCTCACCGGCGACGTTCGCGAAGAAACCATCCTTCTCGAGTTCCTGTACCGTGGTCGAGCGGAACGTCTCGGGCGGCGCGCCGTGCACGCGTCGGAGCAGCGTGCGTAACGTGTCCTCGCCGTTCTTCGCGGTGCGGTGGTCGTAGAGCACGGCGCGTGCATCGAGATCCCGGTCGCCGATGCGCGACTGCACGATGTCGAGCGTCCTTCGTGCCTGCTCAAGGAGCATCGCCACCTGCGCCCGATCCTCCTTGCTGCCTTTGCAACTCGCGGCCCCTGCCTTCCACACCGGACGGGCCAGCGGGCGGTCCTCGAGCGTCGCGACGAGGTCAACGACGTCGTCCGCCGCAAGGCGTTGGGGTGCCAGCGCTTGGGTTTCGAAACCCGGCCGCACCAGATGAACCGTTATGGTCGTCGCGCTGTCGACGAACAGGGCGAAGTCCCCGGATCCGCGCGTGACCGCGCGTGCGATCACGCGCTGGGCGGAGTCGGACGCCACGACGAGCACACCGGGAGCGGGCGTCGCGCCGTCCGCCCGGAGCACCGTACCGAGGATCTGCTGCGCGCATGCGGGGTCAGCGAACGCGACGAGCAGTCCGAGCGCGACGCTCGCCATGCGGGGGACGGAGTGTGCCAGCATACCTCAACCGTGAGGCCCTCACCCTGCGCGCGCAAGTCACACGACCGTCGATCGACTCCGGCCAGTCGATGCCGATCGTGGGTGGACGACGGCTCATGGATGGCGATGGTTTTTCGATACGCCCCGTTGCGTTGCTGACCGAATGGTATGCCCGATCGGCCCTACGGGACCCCTTTCGTCTTGTAGAAAGTGAACTGGGCACCCATCTTGCAATGCTGGTCGTTCGCAGGCGCGACCTAAGTCCTTGTGGAGCAATGATCTTGAGCGTTACGCGGCGCATTTCTGGTGACTCGACTTCCGAGGGGTCAGCCGAATGATCGGCGAGTCGGTCCGTCGTCGTGGACGGTTCGCAGCAGTTGTCGCGATGTCGGCGACGATTCTGTTGACGAACTGCCGATTGAACGAGCTCCTCAGTCCGGGGGAGCTTGGTTCGCTGTCCGCTGCGCCGGTGTCGCTCATCGACTCCGCGCGTGTGGGCAGCACGGCCGCGCGCGTCACGACCGCATCGCTCACCATCAACGGGCCCGGCGAGCTCATTCAGTTCGCCGCCCGTACGACGCAGAGCAGTCCGTGGCTCGATCTCAGTGCGGCCACGGGCCGTGCACCGGGTGACTTCTCCGTCTCGCTCGACCCCAGCGGACTCGCGGTCGGTGAGTACCTCGACACCCTTCGTCTCACTTCGGACGGCCCCGAAGAGCGCACGCTCGACATCCCAGTGCGCTTCACGGTGCAGCCCTGCGCGATCACCGAGGTCGGGGCGGTTCCTGCGACGATAGGCGGCGCGCTCACGGCTTCGGACTGTGGGTCGGTCACGCAACCCGGACGTTTCGCTCGTCGTTATCGCTTTGCCGGTGCCGCGAACGATTCGCTGACCATCCAGGTGTCCGCCGCTGGGTTCGGTGCGTCGGTCGCCCTCGAGCGCGAGGGTGTCACGACTCCGATCGGGCAAGCGACGACGTGCGCGGTGGTCGGGTCGGGCGCCTGTCTTCGCTATTTCGCGTTGCCGTCCACCGGCAACTACATCGTCGAGGTCTCCTCGAGTGCCGCAGCGGGCGTCGGCACGTTCGATCTCACGATCGGGCGTCCGCGCGCGCCCGGTGCGCCCTCGGTGCTCGACCAGCGCACCGCCGATGTCGCGGCGCTCGCCGTCGGCGTCGGCGGGACGATCACGGCGCGACAGATCTCCCTGCGCGGGACGATGAGCGATCCGGATCTCGACTCCCTGCGATTCGACATCGAAGCACGGCCGATCGGCACGCCACTGACCGGTGTGGCGACGGCTTCGAGTGCGCTCGGACGCGGCGGCGACTTCGCCGTGCTCGCCAGCGGATTGCTCGACGACACCGGTTACCACTGGCAGGCGCGTGCGGTTGACGTCACTGGTCGCGCGAGCGCTTGGGTGATGTTCGGTGCGAACGCGGCGGGCGTCGCGGACTTCGTGGTTGCCGAACCGCAGGTCCCGGGCGCGCCGACGCTCCTCGTGCAACGTCGTGGTGACGGGGTGACCGTCATCGCGTCCGGGGGCACGACCGACGAGACCTTGATTCGCCTTGGCGCCACCGTGAGCGATCCCGACCCGAGCGATGTGTTGCGACTCGAGGTCGAGCTGCGGCCGGTGGGCCAGGCGTTCACGAACGTCGCCACCGCGTCGAGCGCCCCCGTGTCGTCAGGCACTGCGACGCTCGTCACGCTGCTCGGCCTCGCGGACAACGTCACGTATCAGTGGCAGGCGCGCACCGTGGATGCGAGCGGTCTCGCCAGCGCATGGGTGGGCTTCGGCGGAACGGGGACGGATTTCCGCACGGCCTTCGCGCCGTCGCGACTCGCGATCACCACGGGACCGACCGCGACCGCAGCGGGCGCCGCGATCACACCGGCGATCACTGTCGCGGCGCAGGATGCGGCAGGCAACACGCTCGCCAGCTTCACCGGTCCGATCACCATCGCGTTGGGGGCGAACCCCTCCTCCGGTGTGTTGACCGGCACCCGCACGGTGAACGCCGTCCAAGGTGTCGCGACCTTCACCAACCTCGCGGTCGATCGGGCGGGCACCGGATACACACTGGTCGCGAGCGCGGGGGCGCTCACCGCAACGAGCACGGCATTCGATGTTACGGCGGCCGCTGCGCAGACGCTCGAGATCGGTGCGGTGCCGGCGAGTGTCGTCGCGGGCGTGACGATCGCGCCGAGTGTGCAGGTGACGCTGCGTGATGCGCTGGGGAATGTGGCGACCGGGTTCACCGGGTCGGTCACGGTCGCGCTCACGCCGAACGTGCCCGGCGCAACGCTACTGGGCACGACGACGGTGAATGCTGTCGCCGGCGTCGCGACGTTCTCGGTGCTTCGCGTGGAACGCGTCGCGACCGCTGTGGCGATCATCGCGACGTCGACCGGTCTGGCGAACGTGACGAGCACGACGTTCAACGTGACGCCAGCGGCCGCCGCAACGCTCCGCGTGCTCACCCAGCCAGCTGCATCGGCGGCGAGCGGTGTCGCACTCACCACGCAGCCGCGGTTGATCGTCGAAGACGCGTTCGGCAACGCCGTGACCACCGCGGGGCGCAGCGTGACCGCGACCGTGGCGACTGGGCCCGTCGGATCCTCGTTGAGCGGTGCGTCGGTGACGACTGCGGCGACCGGAATCGCGACGTTCACGGCGTTGGCACTCACCGGTTCGTCCGGTAGCTACACGCTGTCCTTCGCGTCGACGGGTGTGCCCTCGGTCGCCTCGACCGCGATCACCGTGGGTGCGGGTGCGGCCTCGCAGCTCGCGCTGGTGACGGCGCCGTCCTCGACGGCGGCGAACGGCGCTGTGCTCGCTGTCGGCCCGGTGGTACGGCTCCGGGATGCGGCAGGCAACACGGTCGCGCAGTCGGGAGTGATGGTCGCGGCGAGCCTCGCGAGCGGCGGCGGGACACTGGGCGGCACCACGGCGGTGGTCACCGGTGCGAACGGCGATGCGATCTTCAGCGATCTGCGCATCACCGGCACGGTCGGCCCGCGCACGATCGCGTTCGCCGCGACTGGACTCACGGGAGTGACCTCGAGCGCGATCACCATTACCGCTGGTCCGGCCACGCAGATCGCGATCGAGCGCGGCGATGCGCAGACCACGCTTGCGGCCAGCGTCGTGCCGATCGCGCCGGCGGCGGTGGTGCGCGATGTGAGCGGCAATCCGGTGGCTGGCACCAGCGTGACGTTCCAGGTGACCGCTGGCGGTGGGACGATCGCACCGACCACTCCGGTCGCGACGGCGGCGGACGGCATCGCGTCGCTCACGTCGTGGACGCTGGGTGCGACGGCAGGCGCGAACACCATGACCGCGCGCGTCGATGGGCTCACCGGCAGCCCGTTGACGTTCACGGCGACGGGCACGGCAGGTGCCGCGACGCAGTTGGCCATCACCGCCGGCAACACCCTCACCGCGCCGGTAGGGACCACGCTAGGTACCGCGCACGAAGTGCGTGTCACCGATGTGAACGGCAATCCCGTCTCGGGCGTGACGATCAACTGGGCCGCCGTGGGTGGCGGATCCGTGAACCCCACGGCGGCGGTCACCAACGCCGACGGCCGCGCGACGACCATCCGCACACTCGGCCCCACGGCCGGCGTGCAGACCACGACGGCCTCGACCACGCTCGCCGGCGGGCCGACGAGCGTGACGTTCACCGTCACCGCGACCGTGGGTGGTGCCACGCAACTGGCGCTGCAAGCGGGTGACGCGCAGGTCGATACCGTCGGTGCGACACTGGCGACACCTCTCGCGGTCGTCGTGCGCGATGCGCTGAACAATCCCGTGCAGGGCGTGTCGATCACCTGGGCCGTGATCGACGGCGGCGGCTCGGTCGCACCGCTATCCTCGTTGACCAATGCGGCGGGCATCGCGACCACCTCGTGGACGCTCGGTACGACGACCACCGCGGTCGACAGCACGCAGATCGCTCGCGCGACCGGCGTGGGTGCGCCGGTGAGCTTCATCGCTACCGCCCGTCCTGGTGCGGTGAACGCGGCGCAGACGCTGGTGTCTGTGGCGCCGACGTCAGTGGCTGCCTCGCGCACGACACCGGCAACAGTGACCGTCACGGCGCGTGACGGCTTCGGCAACGCGATTCCCGGGCGGACGGTGACGCTCGCGGCGACCGGTACGGGCAACACGATCGTGCAGCCAGCATCCGTCACCAACTCGAGCGGCGTGACGACCGGCGCGATCGGGGCAACAGTCATCGGCGCCCGCATCATCACCGCGACGGTGAATGGCATCGTCGCCACGCAACAGCCGACCCTCACGGTCGTCGCGGCGCCGGCGAGTCGTCTGGTGTTCACGGTGCAGCCGACCAACGCGGTCGCCGGTGCGGCGATCACGCCGGTGCCTGCCGTGGGCGCCGTCGACTCCCTCGGCAACATCAACAGCAGCTTCGCGGCGAATGTCGCGCTCGCCTTCGGCGCGAATCCCGGGTCGGGCACGCTCAGCGGCACACTCACGCGCGCGCCGGTGACGGGGACCGCGACGTTCCCCGGCGTCTCAATCGATCGCGCCGCGGCAGGCTATACGCTGACGGCCGCCTCCACCGGCCTCACCAGCGTGACCAGCAACCCGCTCACGATCACCGCCGGTGTCGTGAACGCCGCGCAGACGCTCGTGAGTGCCGCGCCGACATCGATCGTCGCCGGCGGAGGTACGAGCACCGTCACCGTCACTGCACGTGATCTCAATCAGAACCCGATCGCCGGCGCGACGGTCGTGCTCGCGGCGACCGGTACCGGCAACACGCTCACGCAGCCACTCGGGGTGACCAACGCCAGTGGCGTCGCCACCGGCACGCTCGCGTCGACGATCGTCGCGAGCAAGACGGTCAGCGCGACCATCAACGGCACCGCGATCACACAGACGGCTGTCGTGACGGTCACGCCAGGCGCCGTGTCGCCGACGCTGTCGACCATCACCGCCGCACCGGGCTCGATCGTCGCGGGCGGTGAGACGAGCACCATCACCGTCACGGCGCGCGATGCCAACGGGAACGTCGTGCCGGGTGTCGCGGTGGTCCTTGCCGCGACGGGGACAGGAAACACGCTCACGCAGCCGGTGGCCGTCACCAACGCCAGTGGCGTCGCGACGGGCACCATCTCCTCCACGGTCGCGCAGACCAAAACGGTCTCCGCGACGATCGCGGGTACCGCCATCACACCGACCGCTGCGGTCACTGTCACACCGGGCGTCGTAAGTGCGGCGACCTCGACCGTCAGCGCCGCGCCGGCATCGATCATCGCCGCCGGAACGGGGAGCACCATCACGGTCACCGCGCGAGACGCCAATAGCAACGTGATCTCCGGCGCGACGGTGGTGCTCGCTGCGACCGGCGCCGGCAACACGCTGACGCAGCCGGCGGGCGTCACCAATGCCAGCGGCGTCGCCACGGGTTCGCTCTCCTCGACCATCGTTGCGAGCAAGGTCGTCTCGGCGACGATCAATGGCACGAGTATCACGCAGACGGCCACCGTCACCGTGACGCCAGGCGCCGTGAGCGCGGCGACGTCGACGGTGACCGCGGCGACTTCGTCGTTCGCCGCCGGCGTGAGCACCACGGTGACCGTCACCGCGCGTGACGCGAGCGGGAACGTCGTGCCTGGCGCCAGCGTCACGCTCGCTGCGACGGGAACGGGCAACACCATCACCCAACCGGCGGCCGTCACCAACGCGAGCGGCGTGGCGACGGGCACCTTCAGCTCCACGGTCGCCCAAGCCAAGACAATCTCGGCGACGATCGGTGTCGTCGCGGTGACGCAGACGGCGGCCGTGACGGTCGTGCCGGCGGCGATCTCGCCCAGCGTCTCGACGTTCACGGCGACACCGCTCACCATCGCTGCGGGCGGGCCGACCACGACGCTCACCGCGACCATCCGCGATGCGTTCGGTAATGCGATTGCCGGCGCGACCGTCGCCTTTGCGTCGGATGGGACGGGCAACACCGTCACCCAGCCCGCTGGCGTCACCAGCGCCGCCGGTGTCGCCACCGGCACACTGAGTGCCACGGTCGCCGCGGTGAAGCGCATCAGCGCCACCGCCAATGCGCTCGCACTCGCGGATACCGCGTCGGTCACGGTCACCGCTGGCGCGGTCTCGGCGGCGCTCTCCACCGTCGCGGCCGTTCCCGCGTCGATCACTGCGGGTGGTGCCGGCAGTACGATCACCGTCACGGCGCGTGACGCGAACAACAACCCCATCGCCGGTGCGACTGTCGTACTGGCGTCCACCGGCACGGGCAACAGCATCACGCAGCCGGTCGGCGTGACCAACGCCAGCGGTGTCGCCACCGGTACCGTCGCGTCGACCGTGGCGCAGGCGAAGACGGTTTCGGCGACGATCAACGGTGAGGCGATCACCCAGACCGCG
The DNA here is from genome assembly GCA_046153705.1 of Gemmatimonadaceae bacterium. Taxonomy (GTDB): domain Bacteria; phylum Gemmatimonadota; class Gemmatimonadetes; order Gemmatimonadales; family Gemmatimonadaceae; genus Pseudogemmatithrix. Next base: position 28,933 of record JBJXGK010000056.1, on the reverse strand, counting down.
GCGGTGACCGTCGTGCCTGGCGCGCCGAGCGCGGCGCTGTCGACCGTGACGGCGGCTCCCGCGTCGATCGTGGCGGGCCCAGCGACGAGCACGATCACTGTCACGGCGCGTGATGCGAACAGCAACTTGATCAGTGGCGCGACGGTGGTACTCGCCTCCACTGGAACCAGCAACACGTTCGTGCAACCGGCCGTCACCAACGCGAGCGGTGTAACGACCGGTACCATCGCATCGACCGTCGCGGAGACCAAGACCGTCTCCGCGACGATCAACGGCGTGGCGATCACCCAGACCGCGGCGGTGGCCGTCGTCGCCGGTGCACTCAGCGCCACGACGTCCACGGTCGCCGCGGCACCGACGTCGATCACGGCGGGAGGGACGGGCAGCACGATCACCGTGACGGCGCGCGACGCGAACAGCAACCCGATCGCCGGTGCGACCGTGGTGATCGCCGCGACGGGTACCGGCAACTCGCTCACTCAGCCGGTGGGTGTGACCAATGCGGCTGGTGTCGCGACGGGCACGGTCGGGTCAACGGTGGCGGAGGCCAAGACGGTCAGCGCGACCATCAACGCACTTGCGATCACGCAGACCGCCGCCCTTACCGTGACGCCTGGTGCGGTGAGTGCCGCCACGTCCACCGTCACCGCCGCGCCGGCCTCGATCACGGCTGGCGGCCCGACGAGCACGATCACCGTCACGGCGCGCGACGCCAACAGCAATCTCATCAGCGGTGCAACGGTGGTGCTCGCCTCGACCGGCACCGGTAACACGTTCGTGCAGCCGGCCGTCACCAACGCGAGTGGTGTGACGACGGGAACGATTTCGTCGACTGTGGCGCAGGCGAAGACGGTCTCGGCGACGATCAACGGTGTGGCGATCACGCAGACCGCGGCGGTCACGGTCGTGCCCGGTGCGCCGAGCGCGGCGCTGTCGACGGTGACGGCGGCGCCGGCGTCGATCGTGGCGGGCCCGGCGACGAGCACCGTCACCGTGACGGCGCGTGATGCCAACAGCAATCTCATCAGCGGCGCGACGGTGGTGCTGGCGTCGACGGGCACCGGCAACACGCTGGTGCAACCGGCGGTCACCAACGCCAGCGGTGTGACCACGGGGACCATCGCGTCGACCGTCGCGGAGACCAAGACCGTCTCGGCGACGATCAACGGCGTGGCGATCACGCAGACCGCGGCGGTGACGGTGACACCGGGCGCGGTGAGCGCGGCGACGTCCACGGTCTCGGCGGCACCGGTCTCCATCACGGCGGGCGGCGCGGGCAGCACGATCACTGTCACGGCGCGCGACGCCAACAGCAATCTCATCAGCGGTGCGACGGTGGTGTTGGCGTCGACCGGCACAGGCAACACGCTGACGCCGCCCGTCGGCACGACGAACGTGGCCGGCGTTGCGACTGGTACGGTCACCTCGACGGTCGCGGAAGCGAAGACCGTCAGTGCGACGATCAACGGCGTCGCGATCACGCAGACGGCGGCAGTGACGGTCGTGCCGGGTGCGCCGAGCGCGGCGTTGTCGACGGTGACGGCGGCTCCGGCGTCGATCGCAGCGGGCGGCCCGACGAGTACGATCACCGTCACGGCGCGTGACGCCAACAGCAATCTCATCAGCGGCGCGACGGTGGTGCTGTCGTCGACGGGCACCGGGAACACGTTCGTGCAACCGGCGGTCACGGATGTCAGCGGTGTGACCACGGGCACCATCTCCTCGACCGTTGCGCAAGCGAAGACCGTCAGTGCGACGATCAACGGCGTCGCGATCACCCAGACGGCCGCGGTGACCGTGACCGCAGGCGCGGTGAGTGCTGCGACATCTACCGTCACCGCGGCACCGGCGTCCCTCACCGCGGGCGGGGCGGGGAGCACGATCACTGTCACGGCGCGAGATGCCAGCAACAACCCCATCGCGGGTGCCACCGTGGTGCTGGCGTCGACCGGCGCGGGCAACACGATCACCCAACCGGTCGGCGTGACGAATGCGGCGGGCCTGGCGACCGGCACAGTCGCGTCGACAGTGGCTGAAGCGAAGACCGTGAGCGCGACGATCAACGCGATCGCCATCACGCAGACGGCCGCGGTGACGGTCACGCCTGGCGCGCTCAGTGTCGCTACGTCGACGGTCTCGGCCGCCCCGGCCTCGATCACGGCGGGCGGTGCCGGGAGCACGATCACGGTCACCGCGCGCGACGCGAACAACAATCCGATCGCTGGCGCGACCGTGGTGCTGGCATCGACCGGCACGGGCAACACCGTCACGCAGCCGGTCGGCGTGACGAATGCGGCGGGCGTCGCCACCGGCACGGTCGCATCGACGGTGGCCGAAGCCAAGACCGTCAGTGCGACCATCAACGCCCTCGCGATCACCCAGACTTCGGCCGTGGCGGTCACGCCGGGCGTCGTGAGCGCTGTCACCTCGACCGTCACCGCGGCACCCGCGTCGATCGCGGCCGGCGGTCCGACGAGTACGATCACCGTGACCGCGCGCGATGCCAACAGCAATCTCATCAGTGGTGCGACGGTCGTGCTCTCGTCGACCGGCACCGGCAACACGTTGACGCAGCCCGTCGGCACGACGAACGCGGCCGGAGTTGCGACTGGTACGGTCGCCTCGACGGTCGCGGAAGCGAAGACTGTCAGTGCGACGATCAACGGTGTGGCGATCACTCAGACCGCGGCCGTGAGCGTGACCGTGGGCGCGGTGAGTGCTGCGACATCTACCGTCACCGCGGCACCGGCGTCGATCACCGCGGGCGGGGCCGGCAGCACCATCACCGTGACCGCGCGTGACGCGAGCAACAATCCGATCGCGGGCGCGACCGTGGTGCTGGCGTCGACCGGCACGGGCAACACGATCACGCAGCCGGTCGGCGTGACGAATGCCGCGGGTGTGGCGACCGGGACCGTGGCGTCGACGGTAGCGCAGGCCAAGACGATCTCGGCGACGATCAACGCCATCGCCATCACGCAGACGGCGGCGGTGACGGTCACGCCGGGCGCGCTCAGTGCCGCGACGTCGACGGTCGCCGCCGCGCCCGCGTCGATCACGGCGGGTGGGGCCGGGAGCACGATCACGGTCACCGCGCGTGACGCGAACAGCAACCCGATCGCCGGTGCGACCGTGGTGCTGGCGTCCACCGGCACCGGCAACAGCGTCACGCAACCGGTGGGCGTAACCAACGCCGCCGGTGTCGCCACTGGTACGGTCGCCTCGACGGTGGCGGAAGCGAAGACCGTCTCGGCGACCATCAACGCCGTTGCGATCACGCAGACCGCGGCGGTGACCGTCACGCCCGGCGTGACGAGTGCGGCGACTTCGACGGTCACCGCCGCCCCGGCGTCGATCGCGGCCGGCGGCCCGACGAGTACGATCACTGTCACGGCGCGTGATGCCAACAGCAACCTCATCAGCGGTGCAACGGTGGTGCTCGCCTCCACTGGCACTGGCAACACCTTCGTGCAGCCTGCCGTCACCAACGCGAGTGGTGTGACGACGGGCACGATCTCGTCCACCGTCGCTGAGGCGAAGACGGTCTCGGCGACGATCAACGGCGTGGCGATCACGCAGACGGCGGCCGTGACGGTGACCGCTGGCGCGGTCAGCGCCGCGACCTCGACCATGAGCGCCACGCCGACCACCATCGCGGCCGGCGGTCCAACGAGCACGATCACGGTCACGGCGCGTGACGAGAACAGCAACGTGATCGCCGGTGCGACCGTCGTGCTGGCGTCGACGGGTACCGGCAACACGTTGGTTCAGCCGGCGGCCACCAATGCGAGTGGCGTGACCACAGGAACGATCTCGTCGACCGTCGCCGCGGCGAAGACGGTCAGTGCCACGATCAATGGCGTCGCGATCACGCAGACCGCCGCAGTGACGGTGACCCCCGGCGCGGTGAGCGCCGCGGCATCGACGGTCAGCGCCGCGCCGTCCAGCATCGCCAGTGATGGCGTGGAGACCAGCACCATCACGGTCACGGCGCGTGACGCCAACAGCAACGTCATCAGCGGTGCCACGGTGGTGTTGGCCGCGACCGGCACCGGCAACACGTTCGCGCAGCCGGCGGCCACCGACGTGAACGGTGTGACCACTGGGACCCTTGCCTCCACAGTGCCTGAGACGAAGACCATCTCGGTGACCATCAACGGCACCCCGATCGCCGCGACGGTGGACATCACGGTGACCGCGAGTGCCGAGGTCGGACCCGGCGTGACCAACCTGGCGGTCGCTCGTGATGTCCCGGGGGACCGTCTCCGCTCGTCAGCACAGTCGCTTCCGCTCCGGGGTACTATCCGCATGACCCAGCGCCGCGTCGGCTCCGAATGAAGTGCTCCCGCTGTTCAGTCGCCGAGATCTCACCGCTCACCGGAGCGTGTGAGCTCTGCGGCTTCGTGCCTGGCACGACGGTGGCGGTCGAGCACGCCGATGCGCTCGTCGAGTTGGCGACGCGGCAACTCGCGCACGAGTTCAGCTTTGTTTCGCCGGTCGCCATCAGTCCGCACTCCGCGCTGCTCAGGGCGCGCGAAGTGAGCACCAACAGCGAGATCCTGCTCAAGGTCATTCCTCGACTGGCGAACGAACGCGATGAGGAGGAGTCGTTCCGCGCCACACTCGGCGCGGTCGCGGCGGTCGATCACCCGCACATCGTCCCGGTGCTCCGGTACGGCAGCACCGATTCGTTGTTCTGGTACACGACCCCGGATAGCACGCCAACCTCGCTCCGCGCGATGCTGCACGAGAAGGGGCCGCTCGACGCGCGGACCTGCCGGCGCGTCCTGACCCAGGTGGTGAGCGCGCTAGAGTATCTGCATCGGCACGGGGTGGTGCACGGCGCGATCAAGCCGGAGAACGTCCTCATCGACCGCGATGGGTGGGTGTCGATCGCCGATCCGGCGTTCCGGCGCCTTCGCCCGGTGCGCGCCTCGCGTACGCTCCCGGCGAAGAGCGGCGTGGTCGAGGCGGAGGCCGATGCGACGATCCGCCCGAGCTGGATCGCGCCCGAGGATCAGGCGCGTGGTGAGCGTCTCCCAGCGGCCGATCAGTATGCCCTCGCTGCGCTCGCGTACGAGTGCCTGACCGGGCGCGCGCCCGGCGCGCGCCCGGACCCCGTGCTCAAGTTGCGACCGGACGCGTCCATCCAGACCGCCCGTGCCGTGGAGCGCGCGCTGAGTGAAGAGCCTCGCCAGCGCTTTCCTTCGTGCGCGGATTTCCTGTGGGCGCTCGAAGAGTCTTCCGGCGGCCAAGACGTGGCGCGACCGGTCGACAGGGTCGCACAGGAAGTCGTGATGATCGAGGACTGGACGCCGCCCGATGATCCGCGGCGTCACCTGTTCATCGCCGCCTGGGTCGTATTGGGTCTCGGCATCGCGATCGCGCTCTTCTTCGGTGCGAACGAGATTCTGCGAATCCTGCGTCGTCAGCCGTCGGCCGAAGTGGCGGACGCGACGCCGGCGACGCGTCCAACGACCGAGGCCGCGACCGATGTGGCCGCGGCGCCGGAGTCGATGAGCACCGCCGCGGCATCGACGCCCGCTCGCCCCGTCACGCCCCGTGCCGCACCGCGTGCGGCGCCGCCGTCACGCGCGGCCTCGGGATCCTCGGCGGCCACCACGCCACCAGCCGCGGCGCCATCCGCCGCGACGGCACCCGCCGCCACGACGACGGCCCCGTCCGGTAGCGCGAAACTCTTCGTGAACGCGTCACCGTGGGGACAGGTATTCCTCGACGGGATCCTCGTCGGCAATACGCCGAAGGCGAACGTCGATGTCTCGGCCGGTGCCCATCTCGTGCGGGTCGTGCGACCCGGCTACGTCCCGTTCGAGCGCACGATCCGCGTGACGGCAGGTGAAACCGTGCGACTCACGGACATCGTCCTTCTTCCCGTCCAACCGTGACGTCTCTCCTGCATGCCGAGACCACAGGCCGCCGCCGCTACGCCCTGATCACTCAGCTGATCGTGATCGCGGCATCGCTTGCGCTCGTGTCCACCGCCGGCGTGACATCGGTGCGCGCGCAGCGCAGCGATCCGCTCGCCCGCGCGATGACGGCCTACCGCGAACTCGAATACGATGAGGCGGCCACGCGGTTCCGCGAGGTCCTCAACTCCGCGACCATCGTGCTCACGCCCGCGGAGCGCTCGCGCGCGCGCATGTTCCTCGGGGCGACAGAGTTATTCCGCGGGGCGCGAGACTCGTCCATCGCCACGTTCCGTGATCTGCTGATCGCCGATCCCCGGTATCGACCCGATGAGCTCGTCTTCCCGCCCGAGGTCTCCGCGCTTTTCCAGGAAACGAGGCTCGGTGTCCGCGCCGTCGCGGTCGCCGTACCCGCCGCCACGGAAGTGCAGGGCGCGGCGGATCGACTGCCGATCCGTCTGTATGCCTCCGCGCTCCACGAGATCCGGGCGCAGATCGTCGGGCCACAGGGTCGCGTCGAGGGTATCCTGCACATCGGTGTCGTCGGCGACAGTCTCGAGGTGCTCTGGAATCCGCGCGATGCCCTCGGGCACCTACGCGAGCCGGGTCGCTATCTGCTCCGCGTCGCCTCCCGCGGCCCCGACGGCCGCACCGAACGCGAAGTCGAAGTCCCGCTCGACCTTCGACGCATCCAGCAGGACTCCCTCCCGCATCCCGAACCTCTCGCCCCCTCCGCTTTCCGCCCCGAGACGGTGGTACGCTCGAGTGGCGTGCGTCCGTTGCTGACCGGGCTCGTCACGGCCGTCGTCATCGCCGTGCTCCCGTCGGTCGTCGGCAGTGAAGAGCCTGGCATGGGCGTCCGGGTCGGCGTCGCTGGCGCGGTCGGTGCCGCCGGTGTCGTCGGTCTGACGCGGGCCACCACACCGCGTCCGCTCCCCGAGAACATCGAGTACAACCGCAGGCAGCGGGAGCAATGGCAGCGCGAGGTCGATCGAGTGATCGCAGAGAACAGCACGCGCCGCGCCGCCGCCCGACTGCAGATCCGCGCCGGGGTCGCCGCACCGGTGAAGACCCGATGACGCGCGTTGCGCTGCTCGCCCTTTCCCTGCTCACCGCGATGGCATCGACGTCGCGCGCCCAGGAACGCATCGAACTCGGCGGTGCCGTCGATGTCGGCACCCTGCGCACCATCCGATCCGTCACCCAGGTCCGCACCTTCAGCGGTCCGGTGCTCGGGGTTCAGGGGCACCTCGGCTTCAAGCGCTTCTCGCTCGATGCCACCTATTCGCAGGCCAACCTCTCGCCGTCCGCAGGGACCGTCGGGGTCGATGAAGAACTCGCCGATGCCACCCTCATGCTCCGTGTCATGGTGAAGCCGTGGCTGCGGCTCGGACTCGGACCGCATCTCCGTGCCGCCATCACCCCCTCGGGGAGTTCGCATTGGTCGCGGTTCGAAGGTCGCGCGACGGTCACCGGTGAACTCATCCCCGGACTCGCCGACGCCTACTTCGAAGGCTGGTACGCGTTGTCGGCGACGTCCAATGCACAGGGCGGTGGGAGCGGGGCGATGGGTGCGGCCGGTGGGCTCGCGGTACGGATACCCCGGTCGCCGGCGAGCCTGCGACTCACCTATTCCGCCGACCGTGCGACGTTCGCTGCCGGCGGCGATGAAGTCGTAGAGCAGGCGTCCTTGGCCATCGTGCTTGGTCGCTACTAGGAACTATTGCGCGTCCCTATTGCGCGTTGCATCGGAAATCGTTTGAATCCATGCTCATGTACTTCACGTCGACCCGGTGACCGCGGCACCGATCGCGTTACGAGCAACGGCAGACGCACCCCTCATGGTGTGGGTGCTGTCGCCGCTCGTCGAGACCGACGATCCCGAGATCGCTTGGTACGCCGACTATTCGCAGAGCCGCGCCGAGTACGATCGCGCATTCGCAGCACTCGGCCACGCCTGGAAGTGGCAGCCCGTCACGCTCGCCGACCACCGGGATGTCATCGCGCGCATCGCGCGCGAATCGGTCGGCCACGAGCCGGTCGTGCTCAATCTCTGTGACGGCGACGAGGTGAACGGCTCGCCGGGACTGAGCGTGATCCGCTGCCTTCGCGAGCACGGCATCCGGTTCACCGGCGCCGATGAACGCTTCTACGACGTGACTACATCGAAGATCGTGATGAAGGAAGGGTTCGATCGTGCCGGCGTCCCGACCTCCCCATGGGAGGTGGTTCCGCGGAGCGGTGCACGTTACGCCGACATCCTCCGCCGGCTCGGTGCGCCGCTCATCCTCAAGCCGGCCGTGTCGGCCGGTAGCATGGGCATCACGACCAAGTCGGTGGTCCACACCCATCAGGCGTTCCGCGCGCAGCTCGATCGGCTGCACAACGGCTATCACGGGTGGGATCTCGCCGGTGGTGGCGTGTTCGTCGAGAGGTTCGTCGACGGCCCGGAGTTCACGACCTTCATCGTCGGCTCGTACGACCAACCTGCCCGCGCCACGACCTACCCGCCGGTGGAACGACTCTTCAACGAGACGCTGCCGTCTGCCGAGCGCTTCCTCTCGTTCGATCGCCTCTGGGGCATGTACGAGGTCGAGGAGCCCATCGAGACCGGTGACGGTGAGCTCTGGAACTACCGCCCGGTGAAGCACAAGGCGACCGCCAAGCGCCTCCGTGAGATCAGCTGGGCCGCCTACGAGGCGGTCGGTGGTCGCGGCTACGGCCGCGTCGACCTACGACAGGACGCCCGTACCGGCGAGATCTTCGTGCTCGAGGTGAATGCGCAGTGCGGCATCTCCGAGGACGAGGCGTTCACCTCCATCGGCGCCATCCTCCGATTCGCGGGAGTCCCCTTCCACGACTGTGTGCGCGAGATCCTCGCCGTGTCCGCTGATCCCGGCGTCTCGCGGCCGCGTCTCGCGCGCCCTCGCCCCCCCCGCCGCGCCACGCGATGAAGGTTTGCGTCCTCCAGCCGGACTACTCGACGTCCGGCGTGGACTACCGACACTACGATATCGCGCGCGACCTCAGCCGCCTCCTTCCCGGACACACCGTCCACCACGAGGCGCTGCACAAGCTCTCGACGTACAGGCAGCTCAAGCAGCTCTCCACGCAGGGGTTCGACATCTTCGTCAACCTCTGCGAGGCCTACGTGGAGTGGGACGTTCCGTCGATCGACGTGATTCATTCACTCGAGGCGCTCAAGCTTCCGTACACCGGACCCACACCGCTGCTCTACGACCCGCCCAAGCCACTCATGAAGTACGTGGCGCATACGGTGGGGGTGGCCACGCCGATGCACGCCGAGATCGATGCCGGCGCGATCATGCGCGCGGCTGCATCGCGCACGGACAGCGCTGCGGGATCCGCCGCCGCGCTGCGTGACGCGTTCGCACGTGAGACCGCCCATCTCCGCTTCCCGCTCTTCGTGAAGCCCGTGAAGGCCGGCGACAGCCTCGGCGTCGATGAACACGCCATCGCGGCGGACCTCGATGCCCTCGTGCGACAATCCACGCGCGTCGCCGAAGAGTACCCGGAGCTGCTCGTCGAGGAGTACATCGACGGGCGCGAGTTCACGGTGCTGGTCGTCGGCGATACCAACGGCGTGGGCCACGGTGAAGCCCTGACACCGGTGGAGTACCACTTCCCCGCCGGCCACCGCTACAAGAGTTACGCGCTGAAGACCAGCGAACTCCATCCCGAAGCGAACCTCCCGGTCCGCGATGCAGTGCTTGCTTCGAAGCTCCGCGAGGCCGCACTTCGGATCTTCCGCGGATTCTCCGGCGTCGGCTATGCGCGCATGGATTTCCGCATGGATGCACAAGGACGCCTCTTCTTCCTCGAAGTGAACTTCACCTGCTCGGTCTTCTACCCTGAGGGCTGCGAAGGCTCCGCCGATCACATCCTGCGTCATGACGGGATCGGCCAAGCGAAGTTCCTCGAGCGGATCATCGCGGAGGGGACCGCCCGCCATCGTCGTCGCGTCCGTGCCTTCACCATGCGGGGTAACGCCATCGCGGGGTACGGGATCGTCGCGACGCGTATCATCGCGCCGGGCGAGGTGCTGTTCCGCGGGGAGGAACGCACCCATCGGCTCGTGACCCGAAATCATGTGGAGTGCACCTGGGACGCGGCCGACCGCCTGCTGTTCGAACAATACGCCTTCCCGGTGGGAACCGAGGTCTACGCGATCTGGGACGACGACCCGAACGTTTGGGCCCCCCAGAACCACTCGTGCGACGCCAACACCGCGTATCGCGGGTTGGACGTCGTCGCCACACGGGAAATCGTTGTCGGAGAGGAACTTACGCTCGACTACGGGGAGCTCCTCGACGAACACAGCGCGGCCTTTGACTGCCGGTGCGGCGCCGGAAACTGTAGGGGAATCGTGAGGGGAATACCCGGTAACTCAATCGATGCCCGCGAGCAGCGCCGCCGGTTGTCCTGAGCCGACTCTCGGGGGAAGTAGGCGGGCGAACTCAAGTCCTTCCGGGCGCTGCCGATCTTCGAAGAGTGAACGGTTGGGCCCGTCAGCTCGGAACAAAATCACCTGTGCGTCGCTTTACTGTATCGAACCCGTACGGGTTGCGCGTCGAATCGGTCGCGCGTCGTTGGGTTGACGGATCCCGTTGGCAAGGCGAGAGAACGCGCTGGCATCATCTGGGAGGCGGCATGCAGTCGTACGTCATTGGAATGAACGTGATCATCTTCTTGGTCGCATTCTGGACCTCGATGATCTACGGGTTCATCACTCGGGATCTCCTGGGCTCCGCCCTGTGGATGACCATGGGCTTCGCCGCGCTCACATCCGCGCGCCTCACGCCGCCGCGCGTCGAAGACGAAATAGAGGAGTGACATAGGCCTCCTCGCGCGATCGCGCTGCAGCGCACGCGCTGTGGGAGCCAACGAAACGGCCCGCGCCGGAATTCCCGGAGCGGGCCGTTTCGCGCCGGTATGGTCTACGGCTGGCCAGCGCTCAAGTCGTTCCAGTGCAGGATCGAGTTGAAGCCGAGGAAGAACGTGCCGTGTGTCTGCCAGCGCCAGAACGGACGGATGCCGAACATGACGACGTGGCCGGCGCCGAGCGGCGCATCGACGACCTGTGCGCGATTCGCCAGCGCCTCGCCGCCGGCGAGGGTGCCGGAGAGCAACATGTCACCGGCGTTCGCGGGGAAGCTCATCACGACGCGCGGCCGTGAACCGGAAGTGGCCCCGCCGCCCCCACCTCCACCTCCGCCTCCACCTCCGCCCCCACCGGCGTCACCGCCAGCAGCGCCCGGCCCTTGACGCGCCCCGCCGGACCCACCGCCAGCGCGTGGTGCTTCATCCACCGCGTTCCAATCCCACGTCGAGATCGGAATCTTGTTCGCCATCGGCGTGGTGTTCTGGCCGGCGGCATTACCACCGCCACCCCCGCCGAATCCGCCGCCGCCGAACCCGGTCCCGCCGGCGTTCATGACCGGCGCCTGGTTGAAGTACACCGGCACCTGGGTCGAATACCCGTACGCGATCGGGCTGCGCTTGTCGCTGACGATGCCACGCATCACCGAGCCGCGCACGAACAGGTTCCCTGGCGTCTCGATGGTGATACCACTCGTGAGCTTGTACTCCGGGAAGATCGTCGACGTGGATCCTTCGGTGATGAGCGTGCCACCGGCTTCCACGAACTTGCGGAGTTCCATCAGGCCTTCGAAGCCCATCCCGCCCCGGATGTCATCCGTTTCGTCGATGCCGCCCAAGTTCGGCGTTTCCGGCGTGCGCTTGTACGGCACCGGGGTCTTGCCCGTCATCGGCGCCCCGTTCACGTGCGCTTCAGCGCTGCCGCCGACGTGTGGGAAGATGAGCACGTCGTACTTCGCGCGCAGGTTGCCCTCGCGCAGCTTCTGGTCGGCGAAATAGGTATACGGTACGCCGTACGTGTCGAACGCCGCGCGCACCCAGCCTTCGTCCTGCGTGCGCTGCCAGCTGTGGATGTAGCCGATACGTGGGATGTCGAGGTCGTGTGTCTTGACCGTCGGTGCCGTCGCCATCGCGTGGCCGGTGAGCCCGAGCTCGCTGAGCACCGGATTGATCCGCGCGGCATTCGCATCGGCGATGATGAACGCGCCTGCGCGGAACTTCTTCCCGCCCGCTTCGAAGTCCGTCTCGGCGGCGGACATCTTCACGTCCTTCAGGCGGAAGCGCATGGTGACGAGGTTGTTGTCGGTCGTGTGATCGATCACCACCACCGGGCCTGACCCCATGATGCCGCCAGCGGCACGCGCCAGCGCCGACATCTTCGTCATCTTCTGCGTGAAGATCGCCGAGTCGGTCACCGGATTGATCACCACATTGCGCATGAGCTGGAAGGTCCAGCCGGTATCGTCGTACGGCCGCGGGTTGGACGGCGAGAAGTTCTGCACCGCGAAGTACATGTCCGCGAGCGTGCGGTAGGGTTGGTCACCGCGCACGATGAAGTCACCCTTCTCGATCTTCATGCTGCCGAGTGTCATCGCCGCGTCGGCGACGTGGATCTCGAGGCCCTGCCGGAAGAGTTCGTTCACGGCGTCGACCGCGTCGGCCTTGCGACGTTGCCCCGAGGGGATCACCCAGGCGTGCGTCGGGCCGGCCTTGCCCTTCTCGATCGAGCGCTTGTTCTTGAGCCAGTAGTTCTCGAGATACATCTTGCGGTTCTTCGCGAAGTGGTCGAGCGAGAACAGCACGCCCGACTGCCCGATGTTCACCGAGTTGCGCGGTCCCCACTTGATCTCGGGGAGCGGCGGATTGGGACGGAACCACTCGCGTGACGTGGTGGCCGCGCCGACACGGAGGTTCGCGTTGTTGTCGGGACCGTAGCTCTGCACCTCGTAGAAGCGCCCGATGGCATTGTGCGAGTGTGCGGCGAAGAACAGGTAGTTCGGTGTCCAGCCGTCGTAGAAGCCGTAGGTCCAGACGCCCGGCACGCCACGCTTGGTCAGCTCCATCACATCGGCCTGCGCCATCGTCCACCACTCGTTCACGGTGATGGCGTCGAGCCACTCGTTGTACGGGCCGGTGCCGGTGGACGAGTACAGGTACGAGACCGACTCATGCAGGTCATGCATCACCTGCGGCGTCCACTCGAGGAACGCCTTGTTGACGTTGCGGGTGAGCGCGAGGAACTGGCCCATGCCGTCGCGGTTGTTGTCATGCGCGACGTATTTGCCCCAGTACATCAACGGCAAGCGGCCTTCGCCCGTGGGGCGCTTCTTGTTGTAGTAGTACGTGTCGACCTGGCGTTCACGGCCGTCCACCTCGAGCACCGGCGTGATGAACGTGATGACGTTGCTGCGGATGTTCGAGTAGAACTCGTTGTCCGTGACCGCGAGGCGGTAGGCGAGCTCCATGAGCATCTCGGGACCGCCAGTCTCCGTGGAGTGCAGTCCGGAGGTCAGCCAGTAGATCGGCTTGGCGATGTTGAGCAGCTCCTGGGCACGCGCGGTGGACGTCTTCCGCGGGTCGGTGAGCTCCTTCAGCATGCCGCGGTGCTTGTCGAGGTCGCGGATGATCGCCTCGTCCGCGATCGCGAGGATCACCATGTCACGGCCTTCTTCGCTCTGACCGATCTTCCACATCTTCACGCGGTCGGAGGCGGCGTCGAGCGCCTCGTAGTAGCGATGGATGTCCTTCGCGTACGTGAGTTCGCCCGGCGTCCCGACGATACGACCGAAGAACTTGAGCGGCGTGGGCACCTTGTCCGAGGCAGGCAGGTGGTCTACCAGCTCGGTGGAGATCCGCGGGTCCTGCAGGTGTTCCTTGATCTTCGCGGTGTACTCGCGGTCAACGGCTTGAGCCTGCGCGTCAGCGTCGCGTGCGACGAGTGTGCCGAGCGCGAACGCGCTGGCGACTGCGCGAATCAATGCGCGTCTGGCCACGCGCTGCAGCGGCGTCCGCTGACTATGGTGGGGACCGAACATCCAGTGGATCTCCGAAGAAGAGAGTGGGCGTGGGACCGAACACACTACGCTGGAGCGCCGACGAACGCTCAGGGAAGATGGAGCGCCCGAGGCTTGCGGGTGAGACGGTCGGGGCCGAAGTTGGTCGCCATGCCTGCGAGCCCACTGCCACGCCTCCGCAAGATCTGCCTCGCTCTTCCAGGCAGCACCGAGGTGGAGGCCTGGGGCGCGCCGACGTTCCGCTGCGGCAAGATCTTCGCGATGTACGCCTCGGCAGCCGATCAGCACGGTGGTGGGCGCGGTGGCGTGTGGCTCAAGGCGGCCCCGGGCAATCAGGCCTTGATGGTACGCGACCGGCCCGATCGCTTCTTCGTGCCGCCGTACGTAGGCCCAATCGGCTGGATCGGCGTTTGGCTCGACAAGCGGCCGCCGTGGAAGGAGATCGAAGAACTTGTACTGGAGAGCTGGCGCCTCGTCGCGCCGAAGAGAGTGGTCAAGGCGTACAATGAGCGCGCCGTGCCCGCGAAACGGGGCCGATGAACGGTCAGGCGGTCCGCACCGTACGTTCGCGCACCTCACCCCGACTCAGGACCGCACCCGTGATCCGTCAGATCGCGCTCGTACTCGCCTGCACCGCCAGCGCCCTCGCCGCGCAGGGCAAGCCTACCCTCAAGCCCGCTGACTACGGCAAGTGGGAATCCGTCGTTGGCTCGCGACTCTCCCCCGACGGGGAGTGGCTCGCCGTCAACATCAACCGCGTCAACGAGGAGCACGAACTGCTCGTCCGCGGCGGGCCGCGCGACACGACGTACGTCGCGACCTATGCGACGGCGCCGAGCTTCACCGGCGACTCACGATGGATCGGTTACCTCGTGCGCGTTTCGCCCAAGGAACGCGAGCGACTGGAGAAGGAGAAGAAACCGATCCGCACCAGCTTCGCCGCGCGCGACCTCCGCGGCGACGCCGTCATCTCGCTCGCCGATGTCTCGGCATTCGCTTTCAGTCCGGACGGCCGCTACGTCGCGCTCACCCGCTACCCGGCCGAAGGAAAGCGCACGAACGACGTCGTCGTGCATGATCTCCAGACCGGCGCACGACTGCTCTTCAGCGGCGTCGCCGAGCATGCCTGGGCACCCATTGGCGCCATGCTCGCCTTCAGCGTCAGCGGCGAAGGCGACGCCGGAAGCAGCATACAGCTGTTCGACGGCGCCATCGGGGCCACCCGCGTGCTCGAAAGCTCACCCGGCCTCTACCGTGCCATCAGTTGGCGTGCGCGTTCGTCCGACCTTGCCGTACTGCGCAGCGTCACCGAGAAGGCCTTCGTCGACACCACCCACGCCATCCTCGCCTGGCGCAACGTCGGGCAGTCCGCGAGCACACTGCAGAGCTTCGACCCCACGACTACGCCAACCGGGCTTGCGACCACGCTCCGCATCGCCGACGCGCGACGCCCGCAGTGGGCTCGCGATGGCAGCGTGCTCTTCATCGGCGTGCGTGAGCGGCTCGACACCGCCAGCGTGCCCAAGAAGAGCGCCGACAAGATCTCCGACGTGGAGATCTGGCACCCCAACGACGTCCGCGTCATCCCGCAACAGCGGTCCAGTGAACAACTCGACCTCCGCGCTACGCGACTCGCCGTGTGGCCGCTCGGAACCGCCGCGGTGCGTCCTCTCACCGAGGATCGTGACGAGTCCGCCACCGTGCTCGAGGGCGACGCATATGTCACCGAGACCGATCGCACGCCGTATCCATTCGGGCAGAAGTTCGGTCGCCGCGATCTGGATGTGTACGTGATCCGTGTTTCCGACGGCCGACGGACGAAAGCGCTCGAGAAGGTGCGGCACTACTTCGGCGCCGATCCCTCAGGACGCTTGCTCGCGTGGTTCGATGGCAAGGACCACTGGACGCTCGATCACACCACTGGCAAGCGGACCAACCTCACCGGTGTGCTCACGTCCGCGCGCCGTGCCGACTTCGTCGACCGCGACGACGATCATCCGACTGACGTCCTCCCCAGTGTCGGCTCACCGATCTGGACCAAGGACAACTCGCGTGTGCTCGCATACGATCAGGCCGACGTCTGGTCCGTTGCCCTCGACGGCTCCGGAGGCAGCAAGCTCACGGACGGCGCCCGCGCCGGGTTGCAGCATCGACTCGTGTCGTTCGCACCGTTCACGGCGACCGCCGGCGAGCGCGCCATCGACCTGAGCAAGCCGCTGTGGCTCAGTCTCTACGGCCGCCGCACCAAGCAGACCGGCTACGCGAAGCTCGATGCCGGTCGCGTCACGCGGTTCATGCTCGTCGACGCGAGCGTTGGTGCGCTCAGCAAGGCCGACAGCGCCGAACGCTTCGTGTTCACGCGCCAGCGTTTCGACGAGTCGCCCACCGTGTACGTCGCCGGCAGCGACCTCTCGAGCGCGGTCGCGAAGACCCGCACCAACACGTTCCAGTCCGACTACGCGTGGGGCAAAGCCGAGCTGATGGATTTCACCAGCACCATCGGCCGGCCGTTGCAGGCGATCCTCTACTATCCTGCCGATTACACGCCGGGCAAGAAGTACCCGATGATCGTGTACACATACGAGTTGCTCACGCAGGGCTTCCATCGTTACATCGTGCCTCGCGAGGACGACTACTACAACGCGAACGTCTTCACGCAGCACGGATACTTCGTGCTCATGCCCGACATCGTCTTCCGTCCGCGTGAGCCGGGCATCGCCACGTTGCATGCGGTCGAGCCCGCGGTACGGGCGGTGATAGCCAAGGGACTCGTGGACCCCGCGAAGATCGGCCATGCGGGGCACTCACAGGGCGGCTACGAAGCCGCGTACCTCGCTACGCACAGCAAGCTCTTCCAGACCGCG
Organism: Gemmatimonadaceae bacterium; assembly: GCA_046153705.1. Classification (GTDB taxonomy): domain Bacteria; phylum Gemmatimonadota; class Gemmatimonadetes; order Gemmatimonadales; family Gemmatimonadaceae; genus Pseudogemmatithrix. The sequence goes on along the minus strand of JBJXGK010000056.1, from coordinate 12,229 downwards.
GTCATGGGTGCCGGTATCTCCGACATGATCAGCTTCGCCGGGCAGATGCACTGGAGCGCGGTCCCCGAGTTCGATCACTGGGAGACGGGACAGTTCCGCATGCAGGTCCCGCCCTGGGAGGACATGGATGCGATGCTCAAGAACTCACCGCTCAACAAGATCCACGAGATGCCGGCGAAGAGCCTGCTCATCGAGATCGGTGGCGACGATCCCACGGTCGACATGCGTCAGGGCGTCGAGCTCTACAACTACGCGCGCCGCGCCGGCAAACACGCGGTCATGCTGCTCTATCCCGGCGAAGGCCACGGACTCGGCAAGAAGGAGAACGCCCTCGACTACGAACGCCGTATCCTTCAGTGGTTCGGCCACTACCTGAAGGGCGAGCCGGCGGCGCAGTGGATCACCGATGGGCAGACGTGGATCGATCGCAAGCGGATTCTCGACGCGAACAAATAGGCGGCCGTCTACTTCTCGGCGACGATGAGTCCCGTCTGAATGGGATAGCAGGTGTTCACGTGTCGGATGCGGCCGAAACCGGCTTCGCGCAGGAGCGCCTCGTGCTCGGCGGCGCGTCGTGCGCGCCCTCGGCCCATCGCGAGCAGATAGAAATTGAAGAACGCGTCGCCCGCTGCTTCGGCGCCGCGTGCTCCCGAGATGGCCTCGATGACGAGTAAGCGACCACCGGGCGGGAGTGCCGCGTGGACACGGCGCAGCAGCGCGCGCACGGTCTCGTCGTCGTGGTCGAGGAGCACGCGGACCAACGAGATCACGTCCGCGCCGAGCGGGAGTGCGTCGGTATGGAAGTTCCCGCCGATGCAGTTGCTCCGGTCAGCCATGCCCGCGGCGCTCAGTCGCACCTTTGCGCGTTCGGCGACCGCCGGCAAGTCGAAGAGCACGAGCTCAAGCTTGGGGTGGCGACGGCCGGCAGCTTCCAGAAACACACCTTCGCCACCGCCCACGTCGAGCAGCCGACGGTGACGCGATAGGTCGTATGCGTCGAGGGAGTCGCGGGCCACGGGCGGGAGCGTCACCGCCATGACTTCCGAGTACGGGCTCACGTGCTCCGATGCGAGCCCTGCCAACTGTCCGTGGTCGGCGTAGGCCCAGTAGCGCGAGAGCTCGGTGCGATACGTGGCGTCATGGCGAAGGAGGCGTACGGGGTCGTCGAGATCACGATAGGCCATCTCGTGGTGCTGCACGAACGCGGTGAGCCACTGATTGTCCACGAGCATCGCACCGAGCCGACCGATGCCGTATCGACCGCCCCGCAGCCGGATCAGGTCGAGCGCGTGGGCCGCGCGCACGAGGCGCTCGGCGCTGTCGAGTGGCAGATCGAGACGGCGTGCGATCTCTCCGACGGGCAGCGGCCCTTTTGCGAGCAGGTCGAGCAGACCAAGCTCGATGGAGGCCGACAGTGTCTTGGTGTAGACGAAGCCAGCGACCAGGTCGAACAGTTTGCGCGAGCGATAACGCGCGACGAGACCGGTGATCGGCAGTCGCGGGGCGATGCGCTGAAACCACTCGCCGGCCGTGAATGCATACCAGCGGTCCAGCCAGGCATCGGTCAGCCGAGTCAGGAGCGAGGGGCGCACGACCACCTCGGCGCGTTCGCTGGTGGCGGACGAGACGGGGGCGAACGCCGGAGCGGAATCTGTGTGAGCGTCGGTCGGGATAGGTGCGTCCGGATCGCGGGTCGGGGAGGCGGCGTCAGGGGTCGCGCTGTGGGGAGGCGTGGCCGATGACATACGCTCCAAGATCGCACGCGCCGCCGAAGTGTCAACCATTATGGACAGCGTATCCGGGATTCCGACGTGGGGCCAGCGTTACACCGGCAAGACTTGCCGTCTTTTGTAAGCATCCTCATACTAACTGGCATGTCACGTCTCGCGACCGGTTTCGCCACACCCCAGGCGCCCCCCGGCATGGAGAACCGCACGACGGCGCTTCTCGTGCGGGTGTCCTTCTGGGCGCTCGTGGCACACGCGGCTTCGAATGTCCTTTCGGCGGTTGCGTTCGGCACCTTTCTGGTGCAGCCGTATCCCGCTTGGGTCGCCACGCCGCAGTTCCTTCCCTGGCTCAACTTCGGTTTGTTGTGGGGCGGACAACTCACGGTGTTGATCGGTGCTGTCGCGGGCTGGGCCTTTCTGGCCTCGCGTCTCGGGCTCCGCGCCACCAACATCGCGTTCGCGTGGATCTTCGTGCTCACGTTGTTCGCCGAGCTGACGGGTACGCATACGGGCTTCCCGTTCGGCGTCTACTCCTACACCGAGCGTCTGGGCTATCGGGTGCTGGGTCTGGTGCCGATCAGCATCCCGACGTCCTGGTTCTATATGCTCGTCGCCTGCCTCGGCTTGTGCGCCCGCTTGCTTCCCGCGAAGGATGATGGGCTGAGTCGTTGGTGGTGGAGCCTGATCGGTGGTGCGCTCCTGACGGCGTGGGACGTCGTGCTCGATCCGGCGATGGTGAAGACGGTGCACTGGCTCTGGAATCCACCCGACCTCACGCAGGCGCACCCGTTCATTCGCTTCATCGGCGAGCCGATCTTCTTCGGGATGCCCATCACGAACTGGATGGGGTGGTTCCTGACCGGCGTGCTGGTGTCGCGTGTGATGCTGTGGCTCATTCCGCCCACGACGTGGAGGCAGGCGGTCGCGCCGTTCCGATTCCCTGTGGTGCTGTACGCGCTGAACGGCCTGCTGCCGATCGCGATCTGCCTGCGGCAGGACATGGTGCCGGCGGGGCTGATCGGTCTCGCGGTGATGGGCATACCGGCGTGGCTCGCGTGGCGCTCTCCGATTCCCTTCGCTCCGGGCATCGCCGGCTTTGCCCGCGAGCGCCGCGTCGCCGAACCGCGGCCGGTCACGGCCTAGGAGGCGCGCGTGGGAGACCTGCTGCACGATCTGTTTCGCGTCTTCGTTTGGGGCCACCTGGTCGCCGGGTCGGTGGGGCTCGTGCTGTTCTGGGTCGTCGGTGTGTTCTCCCGAAAAGGCGCACCGCTGCACAAGCAGCTCGGGCTCGTGTTCGTGTCCTGCATGCTCTTCACCGGCACGCTCGCCGTGGGCATGAGCACGCTCACGCTCATCGATCCGATGGCCACGCATCCGCATTTCGTGGAGCATCCCGTGTTCCGGGACATTGCCCTGGTGCGTGCGCTCTTCGGATGGATGATGCAGTTCCTCGCACTGCTCACGATCTCGCTGGCCTGGCACGGCTACGGAGCCGTTCGGAACAAACGCGCGCACGAGGGCAACCGCGGTTGGCTCAACGTGACGCTCAACGTGGTGGTCATCGTCACGGCGATCAACACGGCGGTGCAGGGGGTACTCGTGGGGCAGATGGTCATGCTCGGGCTCCCCATCGTGGGCGTCGCGTCCGGCGTGACGAACCTGCTCTTCGTCTACAACGCCTCGCCGAAGCGCTTCGCCTTCATGATCGAGCATGTGAAGGCGCTGATCGGCGCGGGCATCTCGGCCTACACGGCCTTCCTCGCATTCGGGCTCGTGCGGCTCATGCCGGAACGCGTGTTCAGTCCCGTGCTCTGGTCACTGCCACTGATCGTCGGGCTGTCGATCATCATCTGGCACACGGTGCGCTACATGCTCATGCGAACCGCCGCCGCACGCGCACCATGATCTCGTGCCGCGGCCGTGTGGTCAGCCGCGAGCAGGGCTCGACGCGCTCCGGGTCGAGGACTTCGATCTCGTAGCGCTGTACCAGGCGTGCGACGATGAGCAGTGCCTCCGTCTGTGCGAACGCCGCGCCGACGCACACGCGGGGGCCGGCACCGAACGGGAGATACGCGCCGCGGACGTGCCCCTTCTCGCCCTCCGGCGCGAAGCGGTCCACGTCGAAGCGGTCGGGATGCGGCCACAACTTATAGTGACGGTGCATCGTCCACGGCGAGAGCATGATCATCGTCCCGCGCTTCACGCGACGAGCACCGATCATCGTCTCGTCGGCCGCCACACGCGGGATGAACGTGAGCGGCGGGTACAGCCGAAGTGTCTCGCGGAACACCATTCGCGCGAGCGGCAGCTGCCGTAGCTGTTCGAGCTGCACCTCACCGCGGCCCACGACATCGTCCACCTCGCGGCGCAGCCGCGCGGCAACGTCGGGCAGGCGCGAGAGCAGGAACACGATCCAGGTGAGCGCACTCGCGGTCGTCTCGTGCCCGGCGAGGAAGAAGGTGCCGATCTCGTCGATCAGTTCCTCTCGCGTGAAGCCACGCCCCGTGTCGTCGCGCGCCGCGATGGCCGCGCCGGCGAGGTCGTCCAGCGCTGGCGCTCCCGGCGCGAGACGCTCGTCCACCAGGGCGCCGATGTGGTCGCGGATGTGTGCGCATGCCTCGAGCACGTTCCGGGGCTGCCGGACCTCGGTGAACGCCTTGTCCCAGATGAGCGTCTTCACGTCCACCTGCGCCACACGTCGCTGCCACTCGGAGAAGTTCACGAACACCTGCCGCGCGGCCTCCGATTCCAGACCCTTGCTGAAGATCGTGCGCGTGATGATGTCGGCGGTGAGCTGGCTCATCATGTGATCGAGCGGCATCGGTGCGCCGCTCGCGGCGTGTGCGTCGAGCGTGGGCACGAAGTCGTCCACCGCCGCGGCCATCACTCCGAAGGCGCGATGGATGCGCATGTGCGAGAACGCGGGCTCGATCATCTGTCGCTTGGTGCGCCAGAGCGCGCCGTGTGCGATGAAGATGCTCTCACCCACGAGCGGCAGGAGTGCGCCGACCATGAGGTCGCTCTTGGGGAAGATGCCATCCGGGTCGGCGAGGATGCGGCTCACCTCGTCCGGCGCATTCACAAGGACGATGCCTCGCCGGGAATATCCGAGTGGGGTGATGAGTTCCCGGTACGCGGCCGCCGGGAGGATGCTGAGCAGATCGCGGTCCGGACGACGCAGGGTGCGCAGCAGCGCGAGGACCGGTGGCAGCGGCTGTGGGGCAGGAGGGCGGTAGAGCGCCGTCACGCAGCCCCCGTGCGGCCGAGTGAAGACGACGTCGAGGCGTGACGATCCACGTCTGCCGCTCTGAGCGTGCGTGCCACGGTAGAGAGCGGTTGCGGGAGAGGGAAGCGCACCGCGTGCCGCCGGAAGTTCAGCGTCGTGCCCACGAGTGCGTCCGTCACCACGAATACGATCGGTAGCTCGGGTTCGGCGTCGGTCACCACCTGCGCCGAAAAGCCATGCGCCCGCAGGAACGCCGCGGCTTCTTCGGCGCGGCGCCTCGGATCATCGGCGACGAGACCGATCGAGCCGGCTGCACCCTTCACCGCGGCCTGCGTCTCGGCGCTCGGTACCGTGATGAGCGTCCAGTCCCATAGGATGGCACGGCGCACGCCGGGCGTGATTCCCCAGTAGCGTTGCTGCGGCCCATGCCGCTCGACGATCGCAAGGATCGCCTCCTGCGCCTCGACAGAGCGCGCGGCAAAAATGCGCGACCCTGGATCCGGGACGGGCAGCAGGTTGCGGCCGAACACGGCGAAGAGCGCCCACACGAGCACGAGCAGCAGTGGGATGCCGAGTGCGAGGAGGACCGGGATCGGGATGTACAGAGAGGCTCCGGAGCACGGGAGTCACGAGCGGACAGCGGAGTATAGGGGCTCCGGGTACGTTTCGGCACATGTCCTCCTCCGACACGTCCCCTTCGGCGAAGCCGACCCGCGACGCGCATCGGTTCCGCAACCGCAGCGGGGTGGATGTCGATCCGCGCGCCGCCGGCAAGTGGATGCTGCAGCGCATCCTGAGCGGTCGGCTCGTGCTGCCACGTGCCGACATCGTGGGTGTGACACCTGATCTGGAGGCGCTGCGCGCGAATGCCGCGGACGCCTCGCGGCCTCCGGCGCTGACATGGATCGGACACGCGACGGCGCTGCTGCAGATCGCCGGCGTCACTGTGCTCACCGATCCGATGTTCAGCCGGTTCGCATCTCCCGTCCCGTTCGCCGGCCCTCGGCGCTTCCAGCCTCCCGGCGTGTCGCTCGAGTCGCTGCCGCGGGTGGATGTGGTGCTGATCTCGCACACCCACTTCGACCATCTGGATCTCCGCAGTGTGCGCCACCTCGCGCGGCAGCCAGGCGGGCCGCCGCTGTTTCTCGTGCCCGCAGGACTCGACGCCTGGTTCGATGCGCACGTGCCGGGCGTTTCGTCGCGCGGCGCAAGCCCGACGGTCCGGGCCCTGCAGTGGGACACGCACGCGCATGCGCCGACGGTGGCGCCCGGATTCGCGTTTCACTTCCTGCCAGTGCAACACTGGACGAATCGGTCGCTGTTCCGCCGGAACGACACCGCCTGGGGCAGTTGGGCCGTGTTGCATGATCGCTTTCGTTTCTGGTTCGCAGGCGACCTCGGGTACAGCGACGATGTCGCGCGCATCGGGGCGCGTTTCGGTCGCTTCGACCTCGCCGCGATCCCCATCGGTGCGTACGAACCGCGTTGGCTCATGCGCGGTCAGCACGTGAACCCCGACGAAGCCGTGCAGGTGATGCACGACGTCGGCGCGGAGCGCGCGGTCGCCGTTCACTGGGGAACGTTCGCGCTCTCGGACGAGGCACCACACGAACCGCCGCAGGCACTCGCGCGTGCGCTACAGTCGCGCGGCGTGGAGGCGGAGCGGTTCACGGTGCTGCGTCACGGCGAGACGCGCGTGTACGCGGGCTGAGTCAGCGCCCGGCGTCGTCCACCACGGCGCGCACGGCGGGCTGCGCGGGGCGACGCGCGAGATAGACCAGCAGCGCGGGACAGCCGGTGAAGAGGGTCAACCACCAGTAGAGTCGCGTGAAGCGCGTGGCGGTCAGGTCGCGCCACAGCCACACGAGTACGACAGCGGTGAAGATCGCCATGTCGGTCCACGCCATGAGCACGAAGGGGTCACGCATGAGCGTCTCCCAGGCATGCGCGCCCGCAGCGCTGAACGAACCGTGCTGCGCGAGCCAGGTCCAGATCGCCCATTGACTGTACGCGAAGAACGCGAGGGCGGCGGTGTAGAGCAGTGGTTTGCGCATGGCGGCGGGAGGCGGGCGGGTCAGGGAACGGAGGGCGTGAGCAACGTCGGCGTCGCCGGCGCGTTAGCCACGATCGTCGCGGGCATCGCGGCATCACGCGCGAACCATGCGATGTCGCGCGTGGCACCCTCGCTCATCGGCACCTTGTCGAAGATGGCGAGCTTGAGGATAGGCCACGACGCGGGCGTCATGAGCAGGAACGGCAAGGGGTCGCGCCATGACCACACGACATCGCGCGACGTCGCCAGCGAACGGAACTGTTCGCGGGACGGTCGACCCGTGAACAGGCGTCCCTCGGCTTCCATGAGCGTGGCGAAGAAGTTCTGGAATCGCGTTCGAGTGCGGAACGGGATGCGGCCGTCGGTGCGGTCCTGCAAGACCACGTCAGCGATCGCGGCCGTGTCCAGCATGTGCACGCCGCTCGTGACGCGCGGATTGCACTCGATGGCGTAGGGCGTTCCAGCGTCGTCGAGGATGAAGTCGAGCGACAGGAATCCATGATGTCCCGTCGCCCGCACGAACTGTTCGGCCCACACGGTGACCTGCGGTGTCGCGTCGTCGCGCTCGAAGGCGCAGGACACGGTGCCGCTGAACGCCGTGCCCTTGTACACCGACGTCGCAATCGGTACACCTCGCACGGCCACGGTGAAGCTGGAGCGGTGCAGGCCGTGGATACGCTGCTGCACGAGCGTCGGCTCGTCGCCTGCGACGGGGAGCGTGTGTCCGCGGTCCACGAATACGATGCCCATGCCCCCGCACGACCACTGCGGCTTGAGCACGACGTCCGTGTCGTGCACCAGCGCCTGCGCTGCGTCGGTTCCGAGCATCGCCGTGCGCGGCACGGACAGGCCGAGTCTCGCCGCGTGTTGATTGAACGCCCACTTGTCGTGCAATGCACGAACCACGGTGGCCGAGGCCGCGAAGAGACGCGTGTGGACCGGCAGCCGATCGGCGAGGCCGACGACGTGCATCGCCTCTTCCGAGACCGGAACGACCACGTCCACCCGTTCCCGCTGGCAGATCTCGATGAGGTCGGTCAAGAAGCCCTCAGCGTCGTCGCGCGGGGCACGGACCCGGAAACTCTGATCGACGTCTCGCGAGAGTCTGCTGACGTGCCATGCAAAGGGATCGGCCACGACCACACGTGCCCCCGCGGCGCGGAACCCGCGCGCGAGGTCCAGTCCTTTGGGCATCCGACCGATCGTGAGAAGCACCGTGGGCGTCATGCCCTCACGCTAGAGGCGCGCGGTGGCGCGGGCAATGGGGGCGGGCGGCCGGATATCGTGCCGGAGAACAGCGTCGCGCGCATTCGTTGCACAGCCTGCGTGAAGCTCCGTCGCCGAGTATCGTACGTACCATGGTCCGCCACCCGGTCAACCTCCGCACGATCGCGATCCTGGCCGTTGTGCTGCTCCTCGTCGTGGGGGTCACCACCTCCGACCCGCTGCACCGTGCGGTGATCGACATCCTCGGCGCGGCTGAACGGGTGATGCGCGCCTACCCGCGCGGCGGCATGCTGCTCTTCCTGCTGCTCGCGGGGCTCTCCGCGATGCTCTCGTTCTTCTCGACTGCCGCGCTGGTCCCGGTGGGTGTCTACGTCTGGGGTTCCACCACCACCATGCTGCTGCTCTGGTCAGGCGGCGTGCTCGGCGGCATCGGCGGCTACTGGTTCGCGCGGACGCTCGGTCGACGCGCGGTGACCCACACCTTCCCTGCGGCGTCGCTGAGGCCCTACGAGATCTTCTTCTCCCGACAGGCGAGTTGGCGCACGATCCTGATCTTCCGCATCGCACTGCAGTCCGAGCTGCCGAGCTATGTGCTGGGCCTCGTGACGTATCCGTTCCTCCGCTATGTACCGATCATCATGCTCGCCGAGGCGATCTTCGTGATGCTGGAAGTCTTGCTCGGAGAGGCGTTCATCAACCGGAGCGGCACGACCTTCGCGGTGTTGCTTGTGGTCGGCGTCGCGATGACAGTCTGGGCCTGGAAGCGCCTTCAGCGGGAAATGGCAGCGGCACGTACCGAGACGTGACCAGCACCGAAGCCGCGCACGTTCTTGCGTGACGGCCGGGTCGCCCTTGGTTGCTGGGGCGCCGGAGGGACCTCCAGTCGCCTACGCGCGACGCCGACGGAGCAACGCGTCCGTCGCCACCACCTCGTCCTCGAGCCGCCCGCACATCAGCTCGCAGAGTGCGAGCACGCTGTCGTCGGCGAGGGCGTAGTACACGAACATCCCCTCGCGGCGGCGCGTCACGAAGCCCGCCGCGTGCAACTGCTGCAGGTGCTTGCTGAGATTGCCCTGCGCCAGCCCCGTCGCCTCCACCAGCTCGCTCACGGTCAACGCACCGTGTTCGAGCTCGTGGAGCACGGACAGTCGCGCGGGCTCCGCCAGCGCACGGAACCGCACGGCCACCCGTGCGAGCAGTTCCGGCGTCACCATGCGCCGGGCGGTAGCGCGTCGAGGACTCACGACTTCTTGATCTCGGTCGGCAGGAAGCGGAGCACCACGAAGAACAGCGTGGCGACGCCGAGCGCGGCCGCGATGGCCGGTACGTGCAACACGTCCTGCACCGTGATCCGACCGAAGTCCATCATCTCGACGATCGGCTTGATGAGGCTCGAGTAGACCAGCGTGAACACCGTCGCACCGGCCACGCCGCCACCAAGTGCGAACCAAGCGTCACGGCGTCCCTCGCCGATGCCCACCACGCAGGTGCCGGGGCAGTAACCGCCGAGCCCGAAGCCGACACCGAAGATCAGCCCGCCCACGAGCACACCCACGAGGTACGTGGGCTTGATGTCCATGTGCAGGAGGTCCGGGATGAACAGGTTGAGCGTGTAGACCACGACCATGCCCACCGCGATGGTCATCGCCATGAACTTGATGACAGCGAGATTCTCGAGCCGGAGGTTCTTGAGGATGACCGCCGGGCTTGAAGCGCGCATGCGCTGGATGAGTACGCCCATCGCGATGCCGACGAGCAGTCCGTAGATGTTGGCCATCATGGTCAGTTTCCTCCCACGCGGAGCGCCTGCATGAGCTTCGCGGTGCCGATACCGGTCGCGAAGACGCCGGCGGCGAACACGAAGCCGGCGATGCTGAGTTGTGTCATGCCCGAGATGATCAAGCCACTGGTGCAGCCGCCTGCGAGACGGGAGCCGAAGAGGATCAGGAAGCCGGCGAGGAACGCCTCGGTGTAGCGACGCGCATTGGTCTCGACGCCCGCGTGCGGGTTCTCGACCTTGGGCGCCTTCACGGTATCCTTGCGCGCGCCAAGGAACCCACCGATCACCAGTCCGAGCACGAGGAACGTCTCGGGCCGAATCAGACCGCCCATCCGCACGAGATACGGATTCGCGGCGGCGTAGCTGGGATCGAGCGCGCGCGCCACCTCGCCGACGAGGCGCGGATACGTGCTCGAAACCCCGATGGGTCCGAAGAGGACGATCGACGCGGCGCCGACCAGTCCGAATACGATTCCGAGGGACGCCCAGGGTGGGAGTCCCGAACGGGTGGCCGTCGCTGCGGCCGAGCCAGGTGCTGTGGGTGCGTACATGAGGCTACCTCCGGGAGGGGGAACGGTCGTCAGGAACGAAGCGGTCGCGCGCCGGCATCTTCACTGCCCGCAGCGCCGCGGCGTCGAGCGTGGCGGTATCAGGGATGACCTTGTTCGCCGCGAGCAGATAAGCGGTCACGGCATAGGTCTCGTCGTCCGTGAGCGAGCCCGGCGCGAGGAGCGGCATCGCGCGCTGGATGTAGTCGAACAGCGTCGTCGCGTGGGACCAGTAGTTCCCGATGGTGCGCGGGACTGTGGGATCACTCGCGAAGTCGAAAGTCTCTCCGCGAGGGTCGCGGCCCACCAGCGCAGGATATACAGGCTCCACCCCCTCGCCCTTCATGCCGTGGCAGGCGGCGCACTGCGTACGGTAGATCGTCGCGCCATCAGTGGCGCTGCCGCGGCCGGGCGGGAGTGATGCGCCGTCCGGTCCGATGTCGGTATCCCATTCGGCGAGTTCTGTCCGTGACGGTGCGCGGCCGATACCGAAGTGCGCCGCGCGGTACTCCCGCGCTGGTGCATAGGCGATCGGTGCGGCGTCAGCGCCGGCCATGCGCTCGCCACCCTCACCGGCGCAGGCCGAGAGGGCTGCGAGTCCGACCACGAGCATCATCGAGGCGGTGCGCATCAGGTCTCCCCGTGGAACGTGACGCGACCATCGGAGGCGACCTTCCATCCCACGATCTGGTTGAAGTGGTAGTCCGTGCCCATCCCGCGTGCCGTGAGCAGCTCGGTGCGCGTCGGCTGCGTGAAACCCGCATCATCGGTCGCACGGCTGAGCAGCACCTGCTCGCGGCCGGACCAGTCGAGCATGTGCTGGAAGCGCACTGCCGACTTCGGCAGCGACGGGCCCATCAACTCGGCGTCCGTCCACGTGCGTCCGCTGTCCTCGCTGACCTCGACGCGCGTCACACGCCCGCGCCCGCTCCACGCGAGACCCTGCACGGAGTGCCAGCCTCGTGCGGCCAGCATGCCGGGGAAGGAGGGCATCGTGATGATCGACTTGACGTCGTTCGGGAACGAGAACTCGCGCGCCTTATTGCCCGGCAGCGGGTCCGTGTACTTGCTCGTTTCCCAACGCGTCCGCCACGGTTGTGTGCCGAGCTCGAGACGACGCAGCCACTTCACGTGGATGTTGCCCTCCCAGCCGGGGAGCAGCAGCCGCAGCGGATAACCCTGCGCAGGACGCAGCGCTTCGCCGTTCTGCGCCCACACGACCAGCGCGTCGTCCCAGGCTTTCGCCATCGGCACCGAGCGCGTCAGCTTGCACGCATCACTGCCCTCGGCGAGGAACCATGTCGCCTCCGCCTTCGCCCCCACCTCGCGGAACAACGTGGCGAGCGGCACGCCGGTCCACTCGGAGGTGGAGAGCATGCCGGAGACCTGCTGCGCGGTCATCTCCGGCTTCGGGGTGCGAAACGCGCTGCGTCCGTTGCCCGAGCACTCGATGAAGTACGTGCGTGTGACCTGCGGAAAACGCTTGAGCTCGTCGACGGTGAGCGTGAGCGGCCGATCCACGAGCCCGTGGATCATGAGCCGGTGCTTCGCGGGGTCGATGATCGGGATGCCCGCGTGATGACGCTCGAAGTGCAGGTCGCTCGGCGTGATCGGGCCGGTGAGATCCTGTAGCGGAGTGTACGACGAGCCGACGGTCTCGCCGGTGCG
>JBJXGK010000051.1:0-7650 GCA_046153705.1 Gemmatimonadaceae bacterium | reverse complement strand
CGATGATCCCGCTCTGCTCCTCGGCGCTCTTCGCCTTGCGGTGCCGCTTGACCATCTTCACGCCTTCGATCGTGATCCGCCCCGTCTTTGTGAAGACGCGGAGCACTTTCCCCTCCTTCCCTTCGTCGTCACCACGCATCACCCGCACGGTGTCGCCCTTGGTGATGGGCATCTTCACGCGCTCGGCCTTCATCGCGTGCCGACCGGCACCCAGGCGCTTGCCGTCGTTCTTGCGGTACTTGAGGACTCGCATGCTTACAACACCTCCGGCGCCAGCGACACGATCTTCATGTACCGCTTGTCGCGCAGTTCGCGCGCCACCGGACCAAAGATGCGAGTGCCAACCGGCTCGCCTGCGTCATTGATGATCACCACCGCGTTCTCGTCGAAGCGGATGTACGTCCCGTCCTTGCGGCGGGTCTCCTTCACTGTCCGAACGACCACCGCCTTCGCGACGGCCGACTTCTTCACCGTGCCGCTCGGCAGGGCATCCTTCACCGCAATCACCACCTTGTCGCCAAGGCCGGCGTAGCGGCGGCGCGTCCCGCCGAGCACGCGGATCACGAGTGCCTTCTTGGCGCCCGAGTTGTCCGCCACCTTCACCATCGATTCCTGTTGGATCATTGGTCGTCGTCTCCCTTACCGCGCACGTTCGACGATCTCGACGAGGCGCCACCGCTTGTCCTTCGACAACGGGCGGGTCTCGACGATCCGTACGGTGTCGCCGACCTTCGCCGTGTTGCCCTCATCATGGGCCTTCAGGCGCTTGGTCTTCGTCACCATCTTCCCGTACACGGGGTGCGGCACGCGACGCTCGATCGCGACCACCACGGTCTTGTCCATCTTGTCGCTCACCACGAGCCCCTGGCGCAACTTGCGCGAGGTCCGGGCGGCGGCGTTGGTCTTCACGGTCTCTGCCATCGATTCTCCTCGCGCGCGTTAGCGCGCGGCCTCCGTCAGCATCGCCTTTTGGCGAAGCACCGTCTGGAGCCGCGCGATATCGCGGCGGATGGAACGCAGCCGGAGCGGGTTGCTCAGCGGCTCGGTCGCGCCCCGGAACTGCAGGTTGAAGCGCTCCCGTTCCAGCTCGGCCAGCCGCGCGCGGATATCGTCCGCGTTCAGGTCCCGGATCTCCTTAGCCTTCATCGCTCAGCGCCTCCTCGCGCACTACGAACTTCGTCTTGATGCCCAGCTTCGCCGAAGCGAGCCCCAGCGCCTTCTGGGCGATTTCCTTCGTGACGCCTTCGATCTCGAACAACACACGGCCCGGCTTCACCACCGCCACCCAGAGCTCCGGCGATCCCTTGCCCTTGCCCATGCGGGTCTCGGCCGGCTTCTTCGTGACCGGCTTGTCCGGGAAGATGCGGATCCAGACCTTGCCGCCACGCTTGATGTGGCGCGTGAGCGCCACGCGGGAGGCTTCGATCTGCCGCGACGTCACCCAACCCGGCTCCAGCGCCTGCAGCCCATAGTGGCCGAAGGCCACCGTGGCGCCACGCGTGGCGAGTCCGGTCGTACGACCCTTGAACATCTTGCGGAACTTGACGCGCTTCGGTGCGAGCATTGGTCAGGTCTCCTTACGCGTCCGAGGAGTACGTGTTGCCACGCCGTCCCTCGACGATCTCGCCCTTGAAGATCCACACCTTCACACCGATGGTGCCGAAGGTCGTCTTCGCGGTCGAAGTCGCATAGTCGATGTCCGCGCGCAGGGTGTGGAGCGGGACACGCCCCTCATGATAGCCCTCGACGCGCGCGATCTCGGCGCCGCCCAAACGGCCCGAGCACTTCACCTTGATGCCTTCCGCGCCCATGCGCATCGCGCTCTGCACCGCACGCTTCATCGCGCGACGGAACGAGATGCGCTGCGCCAGCTGCGCGGCGATGTTGTCGGCGACCAGCTGCGCCTCGATCTCCGGGCGCTTGATCTCCTCGACGTTCACCCCGACATCCTTGCCGGTCAGCTGCTGGAGTTCGTTCTTCAACTCCTCCACCGCCTGACCCTTCTTGCCGATCACCACGCCCGGACGACCGGTGTGGATGGTCACCACCACCTTGCCCGGCTTGCGCTCGATCGTGATGTCCGCGATCGCGGCACCACCGAGACGAGCCTTGAGATACTTCCGAAGCAGCGCGTCTTCCTTCAACAGCGCCGGGAAGTCCTTCTTCGCGAACCACTTCGAGCGCCAGGTCTTGGAGATGCCAAGGCGGAACCCGATCGGATGAGTCTTCTGTCCCATTATCGCCCTTCCTTCTCGGCCACCGTGATCTCCACGTGGCTGGTTCGCTTGATCATCGGGGTCGCACGGCCCATCGCGGCCGGAGTCCAACGCTTCAGCTTCGGTCCTTCGTTCACGATCGCGTACGTCACGTAGAGGTCGTCCACATCAAGCGGCGTGTTGTTCGTGCGCGCCTTCGCCTCGGCGTTCGCCACCGCGGAGTTGAGGACCTTCGCGATCTGCACGGCCGCGTGCTTCTTGGAGAACTTCAGCATGGCCAACGCCTCGTTGACCTTCATTCCGCGGATCTGATCGATCACGAGACGCATCTTGTACGGCGACTGCCGCGCGGTGCGCTGCGTGGCCATCGCCGGGGCGGCCAGACGTTCCGCCTCGTAGCGCTCCTTCCGGAGCGTGCTCTTGCGGCTCATGGCTTACTTGCCTCCCTTGCCGGCCGGCGCCGCCGACGACGCGGCAGGTGCGGCCTTCTTGTCGATCTTGTTGTTGCCGCTGTGCCCACGGAACAGGCGCGTCGGCGCGAACTCGCCGAGCTTGTGCCCGACCATGTTCTCCGTCACGTAGACCGGGATGAACTTGTTGCCGTTGTGCACGGCGAAGGTGTGCCCGACGAACTCGGGGATCACCGTGCTCGCGCGCGACCAGGTCTTGACGACCTTCTTCTCGGACTTCGCGTTCATCGCCTGGACCCGCTTGAGCAGGGTGTCCTGGATGAACGGACCCTTCTTGATGCTGCGTGCCATTGGTCAGTTTCTCCGGGTCAGCTCTGGGTGGCCTTGCCGCGCTTCCGGCCACGGACGATCAGACGCTGCGACGCCTTCTTCTTGTTGCGCGTCTTCACGCCCTCCTTCTTGCCCCACGGGCTCACCACGTTACGACCGCCGCGTGTGCGGCCACCGTGCGGGTGATCCACCGGGTTCATCACTTCACCGCGGACCTTCGGACGGCGCCCCATCCACCGGGTCTTGCCGGCCTTGCCCCACGAGATCAACTCATGCTCCGCATTGCCCACCTCGCCGATCGTGCCGAGGCAGTCACCGTGGATCATGCGCATCTCCGTCGAGGCCATGCGCACGGTCACGTAATCGCCTTCCTTCGCCACGACCTGCACGCTCGTCCCAGCCGAGCGGGCCATCTGGCCGCCCTTGCCCGGCTTGAGCTCGACGTTGTGCACCGCGGTGCCCAGCGGCACCTCGCGGAGCGGCAACGCATTGCCCGTGCGCACGTCCGAGCCCTTGCCGCTCACGATCGAATCACCGACCGAGAGCCCCTTCGGGTGGATGATGTAGCGCTTCTCGCCGTCCGCGTACTGCACGAGCGCGATGCGCGCCGAGCGGTTCGGGTCGTACTCGATGTGCTGCACCGTGGCCGTCTGGCCGTGCTTGTTGCGCTTGAAATCGATGATGCGGTACTTCTGCTTGTGGCCGCCGCCGAGGCGCCGCATCGAGATGTGGCCGTGATTGTCGCGCCCACCGCTCTTCTTGAGCGGCTCGGTGAGCGACTTCTCAGGCGTCGACCGCGTGATCACGTCGTTGTCCGAGACCGAACGGAAACGCGTGGCGGCCGTGACCGGCTTGAACTGTCGGATTCCCATTTATCAGCCCTCGAAGATCTCGATCGTGTCGCCGGCCTTCAGCTTCACGATGGCCTTCTTCCAACGCGGACGAAGACCCATTGCCCCGCCGACCCGACGGGGCTTCCCGCGCTGCTGTGACGTCCAGACACCCACGACGCTCACCCCGAACAGCGTTTCGATCGCTGCCTTGATGGCCGTCTTGTTCGCGTCCGGATGCACTTCGAACGTGTATTCACCGCGGTCCTGATACGCGAGCGAGGTCTTCTCGGTCACGATCGGACGGACGATGGTGCGGAGCATTGTCGGCATGTCTTACTTCCCCTTCTTCTTGGGAGCCGCCTTCTTGGCGGCGGCCTTCTTCACCGGCGCCTTCTTGGCCGCGGCCTTGGGCGCAGCCTTCTTGGCCGCCGCCTTCGGAGCGGCCTTCTTCACGGCCGCCTTCTTCGCGGTCGCCTTGGCTGTCGCCTTCGCGGCCTTGCTGGCCTTCGGCGACTTGCCCGCCGTGGCCTTCGTCACCTTCATCTTCTCGACCGCCTTCTCCGCGATCGGGGCCAGCTCATGTCCGAGCGCCGGCGCCTCGACGAGGACCGTGTTCGACCAGAGGAGGTCGTACGTGGTCACCTGTCCGTAGGGCTGGACATGGACATTCGGCAGGTTGCGCGCGCTCAGGTACACATTCGGCTTCGAGCCGTCGGTGAGGATGAGCACCTTCTTGTGCGAGAGCTCGAGTCGGGCGAGCAGTTGGACCACCTGCGCCGTCTTCGGCTTGTCATACGCGAAGCGGTCGATCACGACCACCGCCTGCTCACGGGCCCGCGCGTTGAACGCGCTCTTGCGGGCCAGCGCCTTGATCTGCTTGGGCAGCGTCTGCTCGTAGCCGCGCGGATGCGGACCGAACACCGTGCCGCCACCGCGGAACACGGGCGACCGCGTCGAGCCCGCGCGGGCGCGGCCGGTGCCCTTCTGCTTCCACGGCTTCTGGTTTCCACCCACCACCCAGCGGCGGGTCTTGGTCGCGTGCGTGCCCTGGCGCTGGTTCGCCAGGAACGCCTTCACGGCCTGGTGCATCACCGGCGTGTTCACGGTGCCATCGAACACCGCACCCGGCAACGCCACGCGATCGCGCGGGGTGCCGAGCGCCGTGTAGGCCGCCGCATCGAGGTTCATCGTCTCAGACATCGGTTATCCCTGCTTGCGGACGAGCACGATCCCGTTGGTCGGGCCGGCGACGGATCCGCGGATATAGATCAGATTGCGCTCCGCATCGACCTTCTCGATGCGCAGGTTGGCCTGCGTGTGACGCTCGGCGCCGTAGTGGCCCGGCATCTTCTTGCCCTTGATGACGCGCGACGGGTCGGTACCCGGTCCGATGGAACCCGGACGGCGGTGCTTCGTGTTGCCGTGCGTGTTCGGACCACCACCGAAACCCCAGCGCTTCACCACGCCCTGGAACCCGCGGCCCTTCGTGGTGCCGGTGACCTTCACGTACTCACCGACCGCGAAGATGTCGACCTTCACCACGTCCCCGATGTTGTACGTCGGGACGGCCGCGCCCTTCCCCGGCGCATCGTCGAGACGGAAGGAACGCAGCACCGCCGGCGCCGCCTCGAGGCCCGCCTTCTTGGCGTGCCCGAGCTCGGCCGCGGTCGCGCGGCTGCCCTTCGGCGTCTTCTCCTTGCCCTTGTTCGGCCGCGCGGTGCGCTGCGCGCCGTAGCCCAACTCGACCGCCGCGAAGCCCGCCTTCGCCGGATCCATCACCTTGGTGACGGGATTCGGTGTGGCCTCCACCACGGTGCAGGGGATCTGCATCCCTGCCTCGTCGAAGATCTGGGTCATCCCCAGCTTCTTGCCAATGATTCCGATCATGACTCTCTCAGTGTCTCTCGTTAGTCGCGGCCCGGCGCCATCACTCGTGGCATCCGTTGCGGCCGGAGGACCTTCGTAGTGAGTTGTGAGTGGGAAGTGGTGAGTGGGAATACGAGATGCGGAACAGGCATCGCCATTCACTCACGCCTTACAGCTCACCGCTCACTACGCCGTTGCTATTCGACCTTGATCTCGACGTCCACGCCCGCCGGAAGATCCAGCTTCGTGAGCGCGTCGACCGTCTGCGCCCGCGAGTCGAGGATGTCGATCACCCGCTTGTGCGTCTTGAGCTCGAACTGCTCACGCGACTTCTTGTCGACGTGCGGCGAGCGCAACACGGTCCAACGCTGCGTCTTCGTGGGGAGCGGGATCGGTCCGGAGACCTGGGCCCCCGTCTTCTCCGCGGTCCTTACGATGTCCGCCGAAGCCTGATCGATCACCGCGTGATCGAAAGCCTTGAGACGGATGCGAATACGTCCAGCCATTGATTCTCCACTGGTCGCACCCGGATGGCGATCGCCATCCGAGTGCTTCCCGTTCGTTGTTAGGCGAGGATCTTGGTCACGACGCCGGCACCGACGGTGCGGCCACCCTCACGGATGGCGAAACGCAGCTGCGCTTCCATCGCGATCGGGATGATGAGCTCGATGACCATCTGGATATTGTCGCCCGGCATCACCATCTCGGTGCCGGCCGGAAGCTCGATCGCGCCCGTCACGTCCGTCGTGCGGAAGTAGAACTGCGGGCGATAGCCCTTGAAGAACGGCGTGTGGCGGCCGCCCTCTTCCTTCGTGAGGACGTAGACCTCGGCCTCGAACTTCGTGTGCGGCTTGATCGAACCCGGCTTGGCGAGCACCATGCCTCGCTCGATGTCCTTCTTGTCGATGCCGCGGAGGAGCAGACCGACGTTGTCGCCGGCGAAGCCCTCGTCGAGGAGCTTGCGGAACATCTCGACGCCCGTGACGATCGTCTTCTTGTCGGAGTTGTAGCCCACGAACTCGAGCTCCTCACCGACCTTGCACTTGCCGCGCTCGATACGACCCGTCGCCACCGTGCCGCGACCCGTGATCGAGAACACGTCTTCGACCGGGAGCAGGAACGGCTTGTCGACTTCGCGCACCGGCTCCGGGATGAACGTGTCGAGAGCGTTGTACAGCTCGTCGATCTTCGCCACCCACTCCGGCTTGCCGGCGATCGCGTTCGACGCCGAGCCACGGATCACCGGGGCGTTGTCGCCGTCGTAGCCGTACTTGGAGAGCAGTTCACGCACTTCGAGCTCGACGAGGTCGAGGAGCTCAGCGTCCTCGACGAGGTCGCACTTGTTGAGGAACACGACGATCTTCGGCACGTTCACCTGCTTCGCGAGCAGGATGTGCTCACGGGTCTGCGGCATCGGACCGTCAACGGCCGACACCACGAGGATCGCGCCGTCCATCTGCGCGGCACCCGTGATCATGTTCTTCACGTAGTCGGCGTGGCCAGGGCAGTCGACGTGCGCGTAATGCCGGTTCGGGGTCGCGTACTCGACGTGAGAGGTCGCGATCGTCAGGATCTTCGTCGGGTCGCGACGGCCCTGGCTCTCCGAAGCCTTCGCCACTTCGTCGTACGCGATCGCCGTCTGCGTCCAGCCGCGGTCGGCCGAAACCTTCGTCAACGCCGCCGTCAACGTCGTCTTGCCGTGGTCTACGTGCCCAATCGTTCCCACGTTGATGTGCGGTTTTGTACGGTCGAATTTCTCTTTCGCCATTGTCGCTCTACCTCGTAAAAAAACAGTCCGCTGGCTTCGGCGCCGGATCGATCAGATCCGTCCGGCCAACTTCTAACACTTTCTCTCTTTGGGTTGGGATTTTCCGTGGGGGAAAAACACTGGAGCCGATGACCAGGATTGAACTGGTGACCTCGTCCTTACCAAGGACGCGCTCTACCAACTGAGCTACATCGGCCCAACACCAACACCATCTTAGCAACCAGCAC
>JBJXGK010000045.1:0-50456 GCA_046153705.1 Gemmatimonadaceae bacterium | reverse complement strand
CCCGTGCCGGGCGCGCCCCGCGTACCTCCACTCCGGATCCGACCCATTCCCGCGGCGCCGAGACGCCGCCGGGTGCACGGCCGCTCGGAGCTACTTCTTCTCCGTGAACGCAATGTCGAACTGGATCTGGATCTCAGGATTGATCTTGTTCACCGCCGGCTGGTACGACACACCGAAATCGTTCCGGTTGATGGTCGTCGTACCCTTGACGCGCCACACGTTGCGCTCCGCGTTCACCTGGGTGAGACGGCTCGGGATCGTGATGGCCTTCGTCTTGCCGCGAATGGTCAGGTCACCGGTGATGTTCACCCGATCCTCGGCCAGCTTGTTGATGATCGTCGACTTGAACGTGATCTGCGGGAACGAGTCCGCGGCGAAGAAGTCGTTGCTCTTGAGGTGCCCGTCGCGCTGGGCGATTCGGGTGTTGATGCTCTTCGCATCGATGTTGATCACCACGGACGACGCCTCGACCTTCTCGGCGTCGAACATGATCGTCGCGTCCCAGGTATCGAACGTTCCGTGCGCATCCACGAGCTGGGACTCGGCGACGAAGTTGATCTGCGAGTGCGCAACGTCGCGCACGAAGGCTTTCGGAGCGATGGCGGCCGAGGCCGCTGCCAACACCGGCGCTGCAACGAACGCGGTGATCCACTTGTTCATGCCTATCTCACTGGGGAACGGGTGACAGGTTGACTACGGGTCGACTCTAATGAATACCCGAGTCGCTGTCGAAGTGCCCATCGTCCGTGTGCTCCCGTCCACCAAGAGTGTGAGAGGCCCCTCAAATGGTTCTCTGGTAAGGAGTTGCACTCTCACTCCCGGGCGCACACCCATCCCATCCAGATACCGCAGGAACTCCGGATCCCGGTCCGACATCCGGACGACGCGAGCCGTCTGACCCTCCGGCAAGTCTGCGATACTGCCCAGTCTGGTCTCGTCCACCTCGCCGGTGGGCGAAGGGATCGGCGCGCCGTGCGGGTCCTCGGTCGGGTTTCCGATCGCCTCCGCCATCCGCGCGATGAGTTCGTCGCTGGCGGCGTGCTCCAGACGCTCGGCCTCCTCGTGGACATCGTCCCAGCCGAAGCCGAGGCGTTCGACGAGATAGGACTCGATGATCCGGTGCCGGCGAATGAGTCGGAGCGCTGCCGTGCGACCGGCGGCTGAGAGGCGCGCGCCGCGATAGCGTTCGGCCTGCACGAGTCCGAGGCGCGCGAGGCGCTGCACCATGCCGCTCACACTCGCCGCAGCGATGCCGAGCCGCGCGGCGATGTCGTTGGTGCCGGCCGCGCGATCGCCGCGCTCCAGTTCGTAGATGGCCTTCAGATAGTCCTCGGCCTGCCCCGTGAGCTGTGCGTCGGCTTCCGGGCGCGGCATCGGGATCACTCGGGCGGCGGACTTCTTCTTGGGTCGGGGCAATGGGACTCCTGCGGTCGGAACTCGCGCGTCGTAGGATGCAACGCTATTGTAGCGCATTCGACCGGCGGTTGCTGGCTCACCTTACCGATCAGGCGGTGTATGATGATCAGCGTGTTCAAGATCCTGACCCTCACGGGCTCAGTGCTCGTAGTCGGAGCTCTCTCTGCGCCGCAGGGACGGGCGAGCATGAGTTTCTTCATCACCAGTACCGGCACCGGGAACGGCGCGGATCTGGGCGGACTCGCCGGTGCGGACCGCCACTGTCATACCTTGGCGGAGGCCGCCGGGGTGACCGGGAAGGAGTGGCGGGCGTACCTGAGCGCCGTGGCGAAGGACGGCCAGGCGGTGGTCCACGCACGCGATCGCATCGGCGCGGGACCATGGTACAACGCCAAGGGCGTACTCGTCGCGCAAGACGTCGATGTGCTGCACAGCGATGCCAACCTGCTCGGCAAGGCGAACAGCCTCAACGAGAAGGGTGAGCCGGTGAACGGCCGCGGTGATTCGCCCAATCAGCACGATATCCTTACCGGTTCGATGCCCGATGGGCGCGCTGCCGTGGATACGCTCGACACCACGTGCAGCAACTGGACGAGCAGCACTTCCGGCGGTGGCTCCGCGCTGGTCGGGCATCACGACAACCAAGGCGGCGGTGCGCGGCCGACGTCCTGGAACTCCGCGCACGGATCTCGCGGCTGCAGCCAGGCGAATCTCGTGGCGACCGGTGGGAACGGGTTGTTCTACTGTTTCGCGCGGTGAACTGGTCGGCGCGGCGGGCCCTGCCGCCATGACAGACCCGCTCCGGATCGATCGACGCGCCACCACCGCCGAGCTAAACGAGTTCCTGCTGGCGCGCGGCCAGCAGGAGCCCGTCGCGTCCGACGCCGAGTGCTGGCTCGCGCGTCGCGGCAACGAGGTCGTCGCGGGGCTGGCGACTTATCGACGTGACGACCTCCACGGTGCGCCGGGGACGAGCGGGCTCATCGGTCACTTCGCGGCCACTGACGCCGCTGCCTCCATCGCATTGCTGCGTGCGGCGGCGACAGCGCTGGTGAACGACGGAGCCGTGCGAGTCATCGGGCCGATGAACGGCAGCACGTGGGCACGGTATCGCTTCGCCGCTGCTACCGCATCGCCGGAGGAAGCGGGCGAACCGACTTACCTGAGCGAACCGACGAATCCTTCGGAGTATCCCGAGTATTTCGCGGCGGCCGGATTCACACCGACCGTCGAGTACGAGAGCCGCATCCAGCGCGACCTCTCGATCGTCGACCCCAAAGCTGCGCCGGCCGTGGCGAAAGTCGCCGACGCGGGGATCCGCATCGAGCCGCTCGCGCTCGACCGGTTCGTCGACGTCCTCGGCGAGATCCACGCGCTCAGCCTTGAATCGTTCGGGGACAATCCGTACTATCGCCCGATCGACCGCGACTCCTTCGTCGCCATGTACACACCGATGCGACCGATCCTCGACCCCGATCTCGTCCAACTCGCCCGCGATACGACGGGCGCCTTGGTCGGGTTCTCGTTCGCGTTCGTGGATCCGCTCGGTGCGGCGCACGGCGCGGCGGGTCGCGTGGTGCTCAAGACGCTCGTTACCTCGCCGGCACTCCGAGGGCTCGGCCTGGGCGCGCTGCTGGTGGATCGCACGCGCAGTCTCACGGTCGCGAAAGGGCATCGTGCCGTGATCCACGCGTTGATGCACGTGAGCAACGTGTCGAAACGCATGTCGGAACGCACCACTACGCGATTCCGGCGCTACGCGCTCTTCGAGTGGACGGTGCGTTGACCGCTGCAGAGGATGCGGGTCGTTCCGCTGAGACGGACGCGAACATCGCCGCGCGACTCATCGCGCGTGCGGCACTCCATCCGGACCGGACGGCGATCATCGAGCATCGCGGGGGCCGCGCCACTCGGGTCTCGTTCGCACGACTCGCCGAGCGCGTCGCCACGGTCGGCGCGTCACTCCGTGCGTATGGCGTGGAACGCGGCGACCGGGTGCTGATCCTTGTCCCGATGTCCGCGGAGCTCTATGCGGTGCTGCTCGGCGTGTTACACGCGGGCGCGACCGCGGTGTTCGTCGACGCATGGGCCGACCGGAAGCGCCTCGACGCTGCGGTGGGGGCGGCTGCACCTAAAGCGTTCGTCGGTACGTGGAAAGCCCAGTTGCTCCGGATCGTCTCACCTGCGCTGCGAGGAGTCCCGCGTCACTTCGTGGCCGGCGCAGGCGCACTGCGCTCCGCGTCGCCCGGCGCCCCGGCTCGCTCCGCTCCGGACGACCCGGCGCTCATCACGTTCACGACAGGCAGCACCGGCGCGCCGAAAGCCGCCGTGCGCACGCACGCGTTCCTGTGGGCGCAACACGAGGCACTCGCCGCGCACCTCAAGCTCCGCGACGACGACATCGACATGCCGACGTTGCCGATCTTCGTTCTCAACAACCTTGCACTCGGCGTCCCGAGCGTGATCCCGGACTTCGATCCGCGGCGACCGGCGGAGATCGATCCCGCACGGGTGTGGGCACAGATGGTCAGCGAGCGTGTGAGTACGACCTCGGGTTCGCCTGCGTTCTATGAGCGGCTGGTCGGATACGCCGAGCGTCAGGGGATGCAGATCCCTGTGCGCGCACTGTTCACGGGTGGCGCGCCGGTGCTGCCGCCACTCGCGCGACGACTTTCGGAGCGCGTCGCCGGGGAGGCGCACGTCGTCTATGGTAGCACCGAGGCAGAACCGATCAGCGGCATCGAGATGCGCGCGCTCCTTGAGGCAAGCGATTCGCGTGCCGACTCCAGCGTGCCAGCGGTCACGATCGACCGGAGTGGAATCTGCGTCGGCCATCCGGTGCCTCAGGTGGACGTGCGCATCATCCGCGTTTCCGACGGCGTGATCGATCTTCCCCCGAGCGGCGTCCGCGCGCTGGAACTGCCACGAGGGGAGACCGGCGAGATCGTCGTGTCCGGCGCGCATGTGCTCCGCGGCTATCTGAACGACCCAGCCGCCGAACGCGCGGCGAAGCTGCGTGAGGGCGATCGTGTGTGGCATCGTACCGGTGATGGCGGGCGCATCGATGTCGAGGGGCGACTCTGGTTGATGGGACGCGTGCGCGAGCGCGTGCGCCGTGAGGACACCGTATGGTGGGGCCTGCCTGCGGAAACGCGGGCACTCGCCCATACGTCGGTACGCCACGCGGCGTACCTCGGCGACGGCGAGCCGGGACACCAACGCGCGGTGCTCGTGGTGGAGAGCGAGCGCGCGCTCGATCCGTCGTTCCGCGCGGAGCTGGTCGCGTTGGTCGCCCCGCATCCGGTGGACGAACTGCGCGCCGTGCCGGCGATCCCACGCGACCCACGCCACGCGTCGAAGACCGACACGGAAGCGCTCCGCGCCCTGCTCCGCGGATAGGCTAGCGCGCCACCAGCACGTTCAACCAGGCTGCGAGCACGAGCAGACTCGCCGTCGCAACGCTGCAGGTCGCCAGTCGCACGTTCCAAGGCGGATGCTTGGGCCACTGCGGCAGATGGCGCAGTGCGTGGTAGATCGCCGGGCCGAGGAACGCGACCGCCCCCGCAACGACGGCCGATGACTGCGCAAAGCCATATGCGTAAAGGCCGGGACCGATCACGACCAATGCCGCAGCGACTGTGAAGCCCACCGCCATCGACCACTCATGTGGTGCGCGCGCCGCTTTCGGCAGCTTTTGTGGCGTGAGCGGATCCGACCTCCATCCCGGCATCCCCAACGCGCTCCCTCCGCTGCGGGGCTCGATGTTCCACGCGGCGATCGCCACCTGTGCTGCGCACGCACCGAGGAACACCGGATAGATGGGATCACCGCTCGCCAGCCACGCCGGTCGCCTGAGTACGGACTCGAACAGGTTGTTCGCGAAGTAGAGCAGCGTGGGAACGACGCAGACGTAGAACGCTCCGATCACCTGATAGCGCGGATTCGGTTCGCCAAGGCCCTCGCCGCGTCGCGCGAAGAGCAGACCGAACGCCGCGACGCCGACGACCGGCCCCACGGTCCATTCCGGGCCGCCGAGTGCATACGCACCGTACACGAAGAGTGTGAGCGCCGCCGCACCACTGCCGCTCACGAACGGGATCCACCACGCGGCAATGCCGACGACGGCGATGATCACCAGCTGTGCGACGAGCTGGACCTGCAGCATGTCCGACGTCTGCTGCGTGAGCTTGTACAACAGGAAGTAGGTCGCGAGCGGGACGAAGAGGTTGTCGTTCCCTTCGATGCTGACCGCCTCGACCAACGTGACCAGGAGTGCGATCTGCGCGCCCACCAGCACACTCAGCACGCGGTCGGTGTCGGTCAGCAACAGCAGCGAGAGGTGGACGATCAGGAAGGTCGAGACGAAGAATACCGTGGAGCCTTCGAGGCTCCGCTGATCGCGCTCGACATCGAAGTGCATCCGCCCGTAGGCAGACCCCAGCACGGCGGCGGCCGCGTCCGCGACCACGAGCACCAGCACGGAGATGAAGTACGGCACCGGATGTCCGGACCCGATGAGGTACACCAGGTAGATCGCGATGGGGAAGTAGATGCCGCCTTCGGACGATCGCTTCACCCCATGGACACTCTGCAGGAGCCCCATGCGACGGGACCCCCAGAGGATCGCGAGGAACGCGGCGCCGAGCGCCAGCACCGTCCAGTGACTGCGCACCAACCACGGGAAGAACGCCGCGACGACGCCGCCGCCGAAGTGCACCAGCTTTCGCGTCTGCTCCACCGGTGGCGCGCTGGTCTTCCGCCACAACTCTGCGGCAGCGAAGATCGCGAGGAACGCCGCGCCGATGAGCGCCGCATTCATGAACTCCGTGCGGAGCGCCGCGTTCATGCGTGGGCGACCTCATCGACGTGGAACGCACCATAGAACCACGCCCGATCGCGCTGATGCAGCCGGTCGGCAAGCTCGCGTAGCGGGACGACCCCGCCGCGCAGCGCGTCGGGGACGCCACGCGGTGCGAGGAGATTCCAGTACGCGAGGCGTGCTCCCGGCTGCGCGAGCGACACCAGTGCGCGGTACGCCTCGACATGCCCTGCCGGACTCATGTACTCGAAGATATCCGACAGGTTGAATCCGTCGAACCGTCCCGGCGCCTGCTCGGCCGCGCAATGCCGCAGGGAGATCCGGCTCAGCCGGTCACGGATCGTCGTGTAGTGCTCGGGCCGCAGGTACATCGGCAATGCGTCGGTCGCGAAGTTGCCGGTCAGGATGTACCTGAGATACGGGTTGGCATGCGTCTCGAGCACGGTGAGTGCGTGCCTCGAACGTGCGAGGATCCGCTCGCCGACACTGCCCTCCACATGCGCGAAGAACTCCGGGTCGCGTCCGAGCCGACCCATCACGAAACGACTGAAGAAGAGACGGAAGATCAGTCGCCAACGGAGCGAATCCCACCGCTCCGCGTAGAATCGCTCCCGTCCATCCGCATCGCGGGGCGCAAGCAGCGACTGCACGGTCCGCCGCCCGTGCACCAGCGGCAACACGTAACGGCGGAAGATGCCGAAGAACCGCTCGAACTTCCCCGCGTGGGCCGCACCGAGCGCGATCGCCTCGGGATGATGGTCCCAGAACTCACGTGCGCGCGCGCTCAGCAGGCCGCGCAACGACGCGTAGGTGCGCGCTCGATCGATGGCAGCCGTGATACCCAAGAATGCCAACAGCGCATCGCGATCGAGCTCACGGAAGCCCACGATGCGCAGTTCGACGGCGGCGAGTTGCGGCTCACTGAGATCGACGGCGACGATCTCCGCCGGATCGAGCGAGAGCATCGCGAGCACATTGTCGCCGGCGGAGGCGATCGAGAGGATGCGCCCCCCGGCGACGCTGGGACGCAGCGCCTCGCAGAGGATGTCGGCGTCCTCCCAGACGCTCGCGTAGCGGATGAAGTCGAACTTCGCCCGCGCACCGATCTCCGTCGGACTCATGCCGTGGCCGCGGAGTCAATGCGGCGCACCACGCCCGTGGTCCCGTCCATCTCGACGATCTCGCCGTCAACCAACGTGTCGAGCAATCCGGGGATCGCCACGATGCATGGGATACCCATCTCCCGCGCGACGATCGCCGAGTGGCTGAGCAGGCTCCCGCGTTGCACCAGCAGGCCCGACGATGTGGGGAAGAGCAGCGTCCAGCCCGGATCAGTGCGCTCCGCGACCAGGATGCGTCCGCGCAGGTCGCCAGCCTGAGAAGGATCGATGACGACACGCACGGGCGCACGGACGATGCCCGGGCAGCAGCCGATCCCCCTGAGATCCGCACCCGACGCGGCGGCGGCGCTCGTCGCGGCGGGCACCGCGTCGCCCGGCATTCCGCGCGTGGTGAACCGATCCGGCGGGGCGGGCTCCGACGCGTAGCGCGCGTACTCCGAACGACGCAACGCGACGAGCGCACGCAGGTCCTGCGTCGTCGCGGTACCCTCGACTTCGCTGAAGACTTCGTCGCGCGTGAGCCAGAAGACGTCGCGCGCGTCGTCGAGTCGCCCCGCCGTCGCGAGGTGTCTGCCGAACGCGACGAAGATCCGCCGCACCACACCGAACACGCGCGTGCGCTCGAAGCGCAGGTTCTCACGGTCGCGGATGCGGACGCGAGCGCTCGCAAGCACGCGATGGAACGCCCACTCACGGAACCCCGCGAGCCCGGCGTCCGCGCGCCGCTCCGCCGACGCACGGATGGCGCGCTCGCGCTCCTGTCCGGCCTCCGGCGCGGTCGCACCGCCGACCACGTACGCGCGGATCATCATCACCACCCACGCGGGGTCCTCCGATGGCGTGACGGTCTCGAGCTTGAGTTCGCTCATGCAGCGGTCGCCGAACCGGCGGAGGTAGTCATCGAGTGCCTGTCGGAGCCCGCGCGCGGCACCGTCCGTCTTGATGCGCGCGGCGAGAGCCGTGTCGTCGGGCTCGGCCGCGAACATCGCCGTGAGGACGGGATCGTCATGCACGATGCGCGCGAGCGCCATCACGCGGCGCGCCGGTTCGGTGGAGACGATGCCACCCTCGCCGCAGAGCAGATCGTTCACGAGCGTCGGCGGTTCGGCGGGTAGCCAACGCTCGACGAGCCGGCCGAGCACACCGAACCAGATCATGGCGAAGAAGTCGTTGACCAGCGGGGGCTGCCAATGACGCAGCAGCGAGTCCTCGAGCCGTCGATACAACCGCAGCAGTTCTTCCGGTGACCGCGCCGAGAGGTCTTCACCGGCGAGTGGATCCAACGCCGCCGACACCCGCGAGTGGAACGCCGGCACCTCGGTCGCGAGCGCACGGTTGGCGATGACCAGTCGCGCGACCGTGCGGAGCAGTCGGGAGAGGTCCACCCAGCGATTCGCGGCCGGCGGAGGATCGGGCGGTTCGGCGAGCTTCTCGCGCACGCCCATCATCCGCTCCATGAACTCGCGGTTGAAGGCGTAGCCGGGCAACATCGCGAGCACGCGGTACCAGTTGAGCAGGTTGTAGTACACGCGGCCGCGGATGAGCCCCAGCATGTGGGCGAACACATGACGGTACTCGCCGATGAGCGACTCGCTCACGCCCACGAGTCGACAGAACTGGATGTACACGTCCTCGTACACGCTCCGCGCGAAGCTGAACGTGAGCGGCGACGTGAGCCCACCGTAGCTCTCGATGATGTTGCTGTTGTCCCAGACGCGGACCTCACCGGTGGGCACAGGGGTCCCGGTGGCCGTCACGGGACGTGTCTGCACGATCAGCAACCGTCCGTCCGCGCGCGAGAACGCCCATTCCACATCCTGCGGAGCGCCGAGCGCGGTGGCCAACGCACGCGCCGCGTCGGCCACCGCGCGGACCTCGCTGTCACTCAACGAGGGGCCCGAGCGCTCGGCCGCAGCGACCTCCACTCGCGTGGTGCCGCCAGCGGCCGTGCGGACGAGCGCGTGCGTCTTCTCAGCGATCGTCGCGGTGATCGACGCACTCGGACCGCGCCCGACCACGCGCCACGTGTCGGCGTCCTGCGCACCGGAGACCAACGACTCCCCCAAGCCGAGGACGGCGCTCACAACTGCGGTGTCGCCGTCCCCGCTCAGCGGGTCGACCGAGAACGCGACGCCAGCCGCTCGGGCGTCGACGAGCTCCTGGATCACCACCGCCATCGGCGCCGGCGCGCCAATCGCGGAGCCGCCCGAGTACGCGAGCGCATGACGCCCGAAGGCAGAGGACCAGACGCGCCTCACCGCATCCCAAAGCGCCGAATCATCGGTCGAACTGGCGACCACGCCGAGCACGGTCTCGAACTGCCCGGCGTACGACGCGGCGGCACCGTCTTCTATGGTAGCGGACGAACGCACCGCCAGCGCGACGCCGTGCAACCGAACGCGTGTGAGCTCCTGCTGCACCGCCGCGCGTACCTCATCCGGAACGTCCATCGCGAGCACCCGCTGCCGACGTCGTTCGGCGTCGTCTGCGTCCGTGAGTGTCGGACCATGCAAGACCAAACGTTGATGCACTTCGGCCGGGATCGCGAACCAGCGCGGGACTTGATGCGGGAGTCCCACGGCCTCCACACGGAGGAGGTTCGCCGCTTTCCCGCCGAGTGTCGCGCCGTCGAGTGCGAGACCGCGAGGTGTGCCGTCACCCGAGGTGTTCATCGGCCCGCCTCGCGCAGCGCCCACGGCAGGGCGAGCAACACATAGGCGAGCAGATTCCACACGGCGCTCCTCAGTTCGATCCTCTTGCCGCTTCCCGGCTGACCCGCACCAAGTGCACGGGCCGGAAGCGCGAGGAGCACCACCGCGAGTACGCTGACCGAGAAGCTGATCACCGGCGCGAGACCCGCGATCGTCATCGCCCACGCCGTCAGCAGCGCGGCCGTGATCAGCGTCAGCATCCAGATCCCCGTCGCAGTGCCCAGCCCCCATACGGCCGAGTACGTCTCCACGCCGGGGCGTTCGGCAGCGGGATCGCGCAGCTTCCGTCCGATCTCGAGCACCAGACCGTTCGCATACGTGGCCGCGAGGAAGACCGCGAGCAGCGGCGGAACGTAGCCACCGTCGATGCGCCAATCCACCGCCGTTGCGTACAGGAGGATGAGCGCCAGCACCACCATGTGACTGAGTAGATACGTGCCGTGCCGCGCCCGAAGCCACTCCGCGACGAAGAACTCCTTGGTCATCAACGCGCCCCACGACGCCACGGCGAGCAGGGGGAGCAGCAGTGCCGGTGCGACCCACGCATTCAGCGCGACCACGACGATCGCGAGCCCAAGGCCGACGGTTCGAAGCTCAGCCAGCGTGATGAGTCCGCGCGGTACCGGAAGTTCGGGCCGCGCGACACGGTCGAGTGCGGCGTCCTTGTGCTCGTCGGCGACGCGCAACAGGAAGAACGTCACGAGCATCGTCAACGCGCCGGTCCCCCAGCGCGCCATGCTCACGAAGCCGGCCGCGTCTCGCGCGGCGCGCGACCATGCTATTCCGGCCGTCGCGGCGATCGCGATGAGCGGGACGTAGGCCGTGAGCGGGAACCGTTCCCGTTGGTAGACCGCGAGCCGCTGGAGCAGCGACGCGCGAGGACGCGCATCGGCATCGGCGGTCATCGGCGGGACTTGTGGCGTCCGTACACCTCGTGGGCCCGCGCGAAGTCGCCGGCGCAGAGCGCACCGACGATCGAGAGTTCCCCCGCGAGTGCCACGGCCGCACAGATCTCGGCGAGGCGCGAAGCACGGTCGGCACCCACACAGTCGAGGATGCGCAGGCATTCCGCAGCCGTGGGAAGGCGCGTGCCGCCGCCCACGGTCCCGACGATGAGATTGGGCAGACTGACCGCCGCATACAGCGACCCGTCGTCCTCCACCTCCATGCGCGTGATGCCGACACTCGCCTCGCTCACACAGGCCACGTCCTGCCCGGTGGCGAGGAAGAGCGCAGCGATGCCGTTGGAGATGTGTCCGCTCACACCGATCGAGCCACTCTGCACTCCGCCGATGAAGCTCATCCGCCAATACTGCGCCATGCGCGCCGGAGAGGTGTGCAGTCGCTTCTCCACCAGCGCCGCGGGGAGCCGCACCTCCGCTGTGGCGTTGCGACCGCGCGTGGAGATGAAGCTCAACGCCGTCGCCTTCTTGTCGCCCGACATGTTGGCTTCGAGGAACCACGTCACCGGTGTGACCGGCGTGCGCTCGAGCAGGTCGGCGCAGACCGCGGCGGTGCAGAACGTCACCATGTTCTGCCCCGCAGCATCACCGGTGTAGTATGCGAAGATCAAGTAGACATGGTTCGCCTCGATGTGCGTCTGCATGTCCACGAGCTGACCGTGCTTGGTGGCGGTGGCCGCCACCTCGCGGAAGCGCTCGAACTGCTCCACCGACCATGCGGCGAACAACGCGGCCTCGGCGATCGAGGCGAACACGAACCCCGGCGCACGCTGCACCTGTTCAGTGGTGACGAGCGTCGCCACACCTCCCGACTCCGTGATGAGTCGCGCCCCGCGGTCGAAGCTCGCGACGAGCGCACCCTCGGACGTCGCGAGCGGCACGTAGTAGTCACCGGCCGCATGCAGCCCGTTGACCCGCAACGGACCGATCACCCCGGTGGGGATCTGCGTCATCCCGATGTAGTTCTCGATGTTGCCCTTGAGCGTGGCCGGATCCAGTTCCTCGGCGCGTGCGCCAAGGTTGGGAAGTTCACCGACGCGTGCCTCGAGGAACTCGATCCGACCCGCCCGTGCCTCCTCGCTCCATTGGGCCTGACCGGGCACACGCGGTGGCGGCGGATGCAGCTCCGGGTCGCGCGGGGCGAGGCGGCCCTTGAGGACGTCGAGCGAGAGCCCGCGTCTCAGCCGGAGCGCGAGTTCCCGGGCACGGTCGTAGGAGATCGGCATGTATCGGAAACTTGGGGGTCCAGCGCCGACGTCGCCACTAGAACCCCTGCTGCACCCTCACCATCAGCGCGTGCTCGCGCACACGGCGCAGTCGATCGGTCGCCGTGACGTCGTATGCCACCGACATCCGCGTGAGCGTACCCGGGACCCATCCCAGCGCCACGCCAGCACTCGCGGCGCGTCGCTGCGAGCGGGTGCTCAGCAACGTCGCCGCGCCCTCGCCCCATATGCCGAGCGCGCCGGCACGCAGACCGAACTCGATCGCGCCGCGTGCCGAGGCAGGTTCGATCTCCTGTGAGGGGAGCTGCCGACCGTTCCAGACGCGATTGGTGCGTAGCACGTAGCCCAGGGTCGTGACGCCACCCGACGCTCCGTTCAAAGCACCGCGCTGCGTGAGCATCGCGCCTTCGATGGCGAGCATCGCTCGGCCCGTCCCGACGACCGCTCCCGCCGATGCACGACGGCGCGTACCGTCCGCCGTGACGGTGCCCGTGGCGGACCCATCGTTGCGGAACGCGGCGATGGGTTGTTGGCCCACGGTGAGGATACGCGCCATCGCGGGCGACTCGAGCGAGCCACGCTCACGGCCTTCGAGCCACGAGACCTGCACGTCTGCATAGCGCGCCTCGCGTCGCCACGCCCACGCGGTTCGCAGCAAGAGGTCGTGTCCCGAGCCAATCGTCGCTTCGACATCGCCATCGGTGTCGATCGCAGCTGCATCGGTGCCGATCGGCGTGCGGAACCCGCCCGTGGTCACGGTCCACGCCCCAGGACTCCAACGCAGCTGTGCGCCCAGCGACCGACTCGGCACGAGCGAGTTGATGAGCGAACGTTCCGGAAAGAGCAGCGTGCTCGACGATTGCATGCGCTCGACGCCGTAGTTGGGGCGGAAGCGCCCCGCGCGCAGGGTCATGCCGCCGCGCTCGAGTCCCGCGTACGCGTCCTGCACGAGCACGCGACCCTGGCCGAAGTCGGGCTGCAGTCGCAGGTGCCAGCCCGTCGGCAGCGCCGCGTCAACGACGAAGCGCGCGCGACGCAGGACGACGCCGTCCGGCAGGCGTTGTGTCGCGCCGGAGAGCCAGCGACCGTCGACCTGGATATACCCGCTCAGCGTGACGGCGACATCTTTGCGCGTCGAGAGCGTGAGGACCGACGCTTCGCCCAAGGGCGGCGGTTCGTCCTGGGCATTGAGCGGGAGACCGAACAAGGCGACCAGCGGCACACCGAGGAGTGCAGCGGTGGCGAAGAAGGAGCGGCGCGAGCGGGGCATGCACGAATGGTAGCGCGAGTACCACATGGGAGTACAGCGACGTGAACGCGATCGCGCTACCGCGCGAGGAACGCTCGCACGTCGCGGAGCGTTTCGGCCGGGCCCTCCTCATGTGGCACATGCCCGAGTAGCGGAAAACGCACGAGCGTGCTGCCCTTCACCGCGCGCAGCCAGCGTGCGCCGTGCTCCGGTGGGATGAGTCGGTCCTTCTCGCCCCACAGGATGAGCGTGGGCGCCGTGATGCCCGCGAAGAACGAGGTGTCCGCGCCATTCGACTCCTGTGCGAAGCGGACGGGCAGCGCTGCACGATTGCCTTCGCGCCGCGTGAGTTCGTAGTAGCGATCGATGAGCGCGTCGCTCACGCGCGTGGGATCCCCATAGACGTTCTCGACGCTCGCGCGCACCACGCTGCGCGGCAGCACGCTCTTGAGGAGCGGCGCCGTGAAGCGGTTGCGCGCGAGCTTGAAACCGATCGGTATCGACTGGTAGTCCAACGGGAACCCCGCCGGATCCACAAGGATGAGCGCAGCCAGGCGATCGGGTGCGAGACTTCCCACGCGCGCTGCGATCTCGCCGCCGAGCGAGTTGCCGACGACCACTGCGCGCTTGATGCGAAGCGAGTCGAGGACGGCGACGACCAACTCGGCGTAGGTGATGATGCGGTAGTCGTTGTCAGGCGCGGGACCGGTCAGACCGAAGCCCGGCAGGTCGAAGCGGACGACACGACGCGTGGCGACGAGCGAGTCGACCCAGCCGTCCCAGGTATGGAGACTCGCAGCCGTCCCGTGGAGCAGGACGATGGGCGGCAGCGAGTCGCGCGGACCCTCGTCGCGGAGATGCAGCGTGTGGGCGCCGATGCGGACGAAGGCTGAGGGCGGTGTGGCCCAGCGCGGGGAGAGCTCGGCGACGCTGCGGTCGGGGGCCCAGGTGAGGGCGATGAATCCGCCGACGATCGCGAGGACGACGATGACGACGGCGACGATGACCTGACGGAACCGCAGACGCATGTGATTCGAGTCCGGTGGGGCGGGTCGGTGGTAGGGACCCGAAAAAGATACCGCAGGGACTCGAGTTTTTCCGCCGCTTCTGCTCAGACATGAGCCCCACCGCCACCCGCTCTCCCGCGCGACATCGAGTGCAGCGCACCGCGCCGATTGCGCATACGCCATCCGGGCGCGACCTTCGAGGCTCACGCCCCTTTGGAGCCCGTGTATGCATGTTCACGCCCCCGCTCGTACGCGACCCGGCGCGCTTGTGAGCCCTCTCGCGCTCGCCGCGCTCGCCCTCTGCCTCGCGTTCGTTCCCTCGGCACCAGCCGCCGCCCAGACGCCGACCCCGGCCACCGCTGCGGCCAAGCGTGCCCTGACGATGGAGGATCTTCTCTCTTGGAAGAGCATCCGTTTCCCCACCCTCTCCAACGACGGCCGCTACCTCGCGTATGTCCTCGCACCCAACGAGGGTGACGCAGAGTTCGTGCTTCGGAGCACCGCTGCCAACGCAACCGAAACGCGCATCCCGATCGGTGAGGCGCCGAGTGGACTCGGCGCGACGGCGCTGGCGATCTCCGGCAGCAATCGTTGGGTCGCGTACACCATCTACCCCAAAGCCGAAGAGGCCAAGAAGGCACGGAAGGACCGTCGTACTCTGCCGACCACACTCGGCGTCATCGAACTTGCGACGGGCGCCAAGCGCGAGTTCGAGCGGGTACGCGGCTTCCGATTCGCCGGCGACCGCTCCGATATCATCGCGTTGCAGCTGATGCCACCCGACGCAGCCTCGAGCGCGAACTCGTCTGGTGGCGCATCGGGCGGCGGCGCGAGCAGCTCGGTGATCATGCTCGTCGACCTGGCGGGCGGCGCGCCGGTCACGCTCGCCGGGATCGGCGAGTACGCCTTCGATGAGTCCGGCCGGTATCTCGCCTACACCATCGAGCAGCGCGACATGCTCGGCAACGGTGTGCAGCTGCGGGACATGAGTACCGGTGTAGTGCGCGCGCTCGACAGCGAGAAGGCCGGGTACCGTCGGCTCACGTGGGCGGACAGCGGTGATGCGCTCGCCGTCCTGCGCACTCGCGTCGACACAACAACGAAGGACACGCTGAGCGCCGTACTCGGCTGGACGAAGTTGGCGACGAAGCCGACGATGGTGGCGATCGATGAGAAGAGCCCCGGCATCACCGATGGGCTCGTCGTCAGCACCGACCGCGCCCCCAAGTGGAACGATGCGCAGAGCGTGATCTACTTCGGCCTCCGCGCTCCGAGGCCTGAGGTGCCGGCTTCGACCGCGGCACCGGTCAGCGCAGGTGGCAACGCGCCGGCGCCGGGCGCCGGGGCCGGAGGACAGGTCGCCCCCGCACGGCAGGACGAAGAGACGCCCTCGCTCATCCTCTGGCACTGGAAGGACCCGCGCCTGCAGAGTCAGCAGCAGGTCCAGGAGAACGCGGACAAGACCTTCAACTATCTCTCCGTGTACCACACCGCGACGAAGAGAGTGGTGAAGCTCACCGACGACGGCGTTCGTACGGTCGCCGTGGGCAACGGAGACAGGTGGGCGCTCGGCGCGGATCTCACGCCGTATGAACGGCAAGCGAGCGTCGACGGGCGCGCGCTCCGTGATGTGTACGCGATCGACGCGATGACCGGCGCACGGCACCTGATCGCCGAGGGCATCCAGAACCCGGGCGGCGCGCTCCAGCAACTGCTCTCGCCCGATGGCGCACGCGCCGTCTGGTATGATGACGGCCACTGGAACCTCTATGAGTTCGCGACCCGCACGTCGACGCGTGTCACGGACGGCGTCGCCGCGACGTTCTGGAACGACGAGGACGACCACAACGTGGTGAAGCCACCCGCTGCGCCTCCGTTCGGCTGGTCGCGCGACTCGCGCCATGTGATCCTCCGCGACAACTGGGACCTCTGGCGACTCCCGGTCGCCGGAGGTGCCGCGCTCAACATCACGGGCAACGGCAAGGCGACGGGCGTGCGCTACCAGGCGCGCGTCGCGACACCGTTCCGTGAGAAGGGCATCGACCTGAGCAAGCCGCTGTACCTGGAGACCTACGGCGAGCGCACCAAGAAGGAGGGATTGGTGGCCGTCGACGCGATGAAGGGCGGCACGCGCACGCTCGCGTGGGAAGAGAACAAGGTGGACTACCGCAGGGCCCGCGACGCCGAGGTGTGGGCATTCACTCGGCAGAGCTTCGTGATGTTCCCGGACTGGTACGTGGCCGACGCCGGCCTCGCCAACGTGCGCCGAGTGACCGACGCCAACCCGCAGCAGAAGGACATCGCGTGGAGCGCCGGTGCGCGGTTGATCGATTACACCTGCGACAACAACGGTGACAAGCTGCAGGGCGCGCTCTTCCTCCCGGCCGGATACGAGGAAGGCAAGAAGTACCCGACGCTCACCTACATCTACGAGAAGCTCTCACAGGGCTTCCACGCCTACGCGCAGCCCAATGCGACACGCTACGCCAACCCGAGCGTGTACACCTCGAAGGGCTATGCGTACTTCATGCCCGATATCACGTACAAGCTCGATGATCCAGGGCGTTCGGCGGTGTGGTGTGTGGTCCCGGCGGTGAAGGCCGCGATCGCCTCCGGCATCGTGGACTCCGCCAACGTCGCGCTGCAGGGACACAGCTGGGGCGGCTACCAGACGAGCTTCATCACCACGCAGACGAACATCTTCAAGACGGCGATCGCCGGCGCACCGCTCACCGACATGGTGTCGATGTTCAGCTCCGTGTACTGGAACTCGGGCTCGGCCAACCAGCCGATCTTCATCTCCAGCCAGGGGCGCTTCCGCTCGAGCTACGCGAAGGACCCCGACGCGTACCTGCGCAACTCGCCCAACCGCTTCGCGAACGACCTGAAGATCCCCTTCATGATCCTGCACAACGATCGCGACGGCGCGGTGGACTTCAACCAAGGCATCACGTACTACAACACGCTGCGAGATCTGGGAAAGGACGTGGTGCTGCTCGAGTATGTGGGTGAGAACCACGGCCTCGCACGCCCGATCAACCAGAAGGACTACGCGATGC
Organism: Gemmatimonadaceae bacterium; assembly: GCA_046153705.1. GTDB lineage: Bacteria > Gemmatimonadota > Gemmatimonadetes > Gemmatimonadales > Gemmatimonadaceae > Pseudogemmatithrix. Next base: position 32,886 of record JBJXGK010000045.1, on the reverse strand, counting down.
GTATGCAGGAGTGGTTCGACCACTTCCTGCAGGGCAAGCCGGCGCCCGACTGGCTGCAGGAGGGCGTGCCGCGGCTCAAGATGGAGGAGCACCTGCGCTCGCGGAAACCACTCCTGGATCCGAAGGCGAAGGTGCCCGAGAAGAAGGTCGCGATGTGAGAGGAGAGAGGGGAGATGCGAGAAAGGTCGCCCGCACGGGCGGCCTTTCTCGCATCCGTTCCTGAGCTTGAGGCCCTAGCCCCCGACCGTCGCCGTCGACATGACTTCCGTCACCTCGTAGAAGATCTCGTCGTCGGCGATCATCTCCTTGTAGTCGAGGATGATCGACTGCGGGAATCCCATACTCCTGTCGTACTCGACGCGGAGATCGTGGGCGTCCTGATCGATCGCGGCATCGATGATGTCGAAAAGGCCATCGATGGTCGGGATCTGCGCGCGTTCGGCGGGCGGGAGCTCCTCGCCGGTGCTGATCACGCGCGCGCTGATCACCACGTCGTCGCGAACGGTCACGCGGACGTTGGTGAGCGTCGGACAAAAACAGATCCGCGTGTAGTTGAACTGGTACTCGAACGGCTTCGCGTCCGCCCAGCGCTCGCGCGCCGCAGAGAGTGCAACGCGCTCAGGGGCCGTGCCGAACACCGATTCACCGTCGCAGGCGGCAGTGAGCAGGACGAGCGCAGAAAGGAAGGCGAGTGTGTGTCTCATGACCGGCCGTACCTCCTCAGGTCAGTGCTCCGTCACGGGCGACCAGCGTTTGGCCAGCAGGAAGGCGACGAGCCACCCGCAGCCGGCCGCCAGCACCACGTCGCTCACGAAGTGCGCACGCGCCATCACGCGCGACACGCCACATCCTGCCGCGAGCGTGTAGCCGACCCAACGCGCGCGCGGGTACAACCGTGCCAACATCGCCGCACCGGCGAACGCCACCAGCGTGTGCGAGCTCGGCATCGCGAGTCCCGACGTACTGAACGTGCGATCCGCGAAATCGCGGAACCCGAAGAGCCCCTCGTGTACCGATGGGCGCTCACGCCGGATCGCCAGTTTGAGGATCTCCGCCACAAGGCCGCCCAACGCGGCGGACCCTACCAGTAGTAGACCCCTCCGACGCGCCAAGGGTTGCTTCGCCACCTCCGTCCCTTCCTGCAGCACCATCGCGATCGCCAGCGCCACCCAGGTGCCAAGGAACCCCATGATGCGCAGCAGCCGACCCCAATCGCGCTCGTAGACCTTGGGGTCATGCAACGTCTGATACGCCCACTGGTCGGCGAACAGTGCGAGCGCGGTCAGTGCGAAGGTCAGACCCAGTGCGCGCCACGCGAGCGCGGGACGGTAGGTCGCGGCAGCATCGGTGCTCGGCGTCATCGCCACAATCTGTGCAGTTCGCCGAGGATGCGCTCGGTCATCCCCCATACCGTGAAGTCGTCATTCACGTAAGCCTGGACCCGCATGCGGATATCGCGAACCGTCACCGAGGTCTCCACACGTGCCTCCGGCACGAACAGCGCGCCCAGTGCAACCCACCGCGCCTCGGCAACCTCGTCGCTGAACACGAGCGGGGGGACGACGTCGTCGAGGGCGTACACGAAGGGTCGCACGATGATGGGCGGCAGTACCGGTGTGCGAGGCCGCAGTTCATCGAGCACGCCGAGCAAGCGCCCGTGCCGGCGAAGATCGAGACCGACTTCTTCCATGGTCTCGCGTACAGCGGTCGTCACCAGCGAGTCGTCCGTCCTTTCGTACCGGCCACCAGGCAACCCGATCTGCCCGCTCCACGGGTCGCCGTCGCGCGTGGCACGCCGGATGAGCAACAGCTCGCAGTCGTTCAGCCGCGGACGCAAGATGAGCGCGACGGCCGCTTCCTTGAAGGGCTCGTCGCGCTCCGCGAGCGTCGGCGAGTGGACGGCGAGTGCGTCGGCGAGGCGCGTGAGGGCAGCCGACATCGCCGACGACGCGGCGTCGCTCACCTCACCCTTCAACGGCGCCGTTGATGCCCATCCACGCGCTCCAACCACCCGCCATCGACGCGACCTGCTGGTAGCCCATGTTCTGCAGCGTATCGGCGGCGAGTGCGGAGCGATTGCCGCCCGCGCAATAGATCACCAGGTTCGCCTCACGCGGGACGACCGCCTCGATCTTCGTCTCCATCGTACCGCGCGGGATCACGATGGCGCCGGGGATGCGTCCGAGGTTGGTCTCGTTCGGCTCACGCACATCGAGGAGCACCGGTGCACCGGGCTTGCCCAGCGTCTTGGCGACGTCGCTGGCGGAGACTTCGCGGATACGGGTCTTGGCTTCGGCGATGAGATCGGCGCCGGACTTGTTGGCCATGGGATTCGGTCGGGGTTGGAGACCCCAACAAGCTATCGCCCGGGCTGGGTCCTGTCAGCGTCCGCCGGGTCGGCGGCCGTGCTCAGCTTCCGGTGGAGCCCTCGGCTCGAAGTGCTGCGGCAACACGGGACCGCAGCGACGCGAACTCGTCGGGCGCGTGCGACCTGCGGACGGCGTCGAGGAAGGCCGTTGCGAAATCGTAGTGCGAGCGGCAGCCTGCGCAGGCCTCTAGGTGAGCGACGATGCGCGCGCGTTCGCTCTCCGGCAACGCGCCGTCGAGGAGCGGCCACAACTGACGTACGACCTCATCGCAGCCGATCGGAGTGGACACGTGTTGAGTCATGGGCGCGGTTCCGATGAAGTGACGGCGGCGAAGCCGCAATCGATGGCGTGGGCGAGCAGCATCTCCTGCAGTTGCCGGCGCGCGCGATACAAGCGCGAGCGCACGGTGCCGAGCGGGATCATCAGGAGTTCGGCGATCTCCTCGTACGAGAATCCCTCGACGTCATACAGCGTCACCACATCGCGGAAGATCGGCTCCAGCCGGTCGAGACTCGCGCGAATGGCGGGTCCGAGCTCGAGGCGGTCGAACAGGTCGTTGAGTCCCACGGCCCGTGCATCACGATGCACCTGCACCGCGCCGAGGATCTCCAGCGTCTCGTCTTCGGAGGCGACGACCACCTCGGAGCGAGCCTTGTGAGCGAGGAAGGCGTTGCGACAGATCGTCGCGAGCCAGCGCTTGCAGTCAGAACCGGGGACGAAGGTGTTCCAGTGCCGCAGCGCGCGCAGGAAGGTCTCCTGCACGAGATCATCGGCATCGGCCGCGTCCTTGGCGAGCGCACGCGCGACGCGAGCCACCGCGTCGAGGTGCGGCAGGGCTACCGCTTCGAAATCCGGTGCTGCGAGGGGCATGGTCAAAACTGACGGTCGGGTCACTGGAGGCACTAGTGCCGAGGCGACGTTCGAGTTCCCGGGAACTCCCAAGAGGGCTGAACTCTACGGGGAGCAGGCAGGTCGCCCGGTATGGGCGGCCGAACCCTCAACCCCCGGCACCATGTTGACATCGTCGCTCCGCGGCGTCGCCGCCCTCTCTGCCTTCGCCGTCCTCACACTCACGACATCTGCCACGCGGCTGCACGGACAAACAGCCGGCATCGCCATGGGCGCGACGGCGCCTGCCGCGATGGTCGAGACGCTCGACGGCACGCCGATGAACCTCGGCGATATCTATGGAAAGGGCACGCCGGTGGTGCTGGAGTTCTGGGCGACCTGGTGCCCCCTCTGCCGCAAGCTCGAGCCCGCGATGGCCGCGGCACGCAGCAAGTACGAGGGCAGGGTGAAGTTCGTGGGCGTGGGGGTGTCGGCCAATCAGTCGCCAGCGCGCCAGAAGGCCCACATCGAGGCGAACAAGATGGCCGGGATGTACGTCTTCGACCGCGACGACGCCGCCACGAAGGCCTTCCAGGTACCGCACACGAGTTACGTCGTGGTCCTCGACGGCGCGGGCAAGGTCGTCTACACCGGCGTCGGTGAGTCGCAGGACATCGACGCGGCGGTGAAGAAGGTGCTCGGCGTCATGTGACTGGCGGTGCGGGGGTGCCGACGTCGCCCCCGCCTCACGCTACTTGCATCGGCTCCAACTTCTCGAAGGACCGCCCGATGCCGAGGATGAGCAGCCAAGCCTCCGTGCCGAGTCCCAGCGAGGCCGTGAGCCCGCTCGCCACGATCGTGAGGGTGACCGATTGCGTGAGCGTGTACAGCGCTGCCCCGACCGACAATCCGATGATCGAGGGCAGAATCAAGAGGAGGACGAGCGCCAGCAGCGTCCCGACGCTTGTGAGGATGCTCTGCCCCATCATCTCGAAGCCGCCGGCTGTCTTCTCACCGAGTCGCACCCAGCCCGGGAACAGCACGGCGAGCCCGTTGTGCAAGGCGAAGTTGATCCCGTTGAGCGTGAAGAGGAGCGGCAGCGCCGCGACGATGCTCACCACGCGCATGGCATCGGTGACCTGCTCGAGTGCGTTCCCGCGGAGCATCCACACCCCGACGCCGAGCAGGATGAACTGCGGCACGGTGAGCGCGACCGTGCCCGTCAGCACCTCCGCGGCGACGAGTTCGTTGGCCGGGATCGGGAGCGTGCGCAGGAGCGGAAGCCGCTGCAGGTCGGCGCGAAGGTCGTTGCGCAGCGTTCCGGGCCCGAAGAGCAGCAACAGACTCGCGAGTGCCACCGCCGTCCCGCCGATGACCGCGCTGATCGATCCGCCGTCGGCGAAGATGACCGCCGCGACCAACACGAGGCCCGGCGCGAGGAGCAGGCTCCGGATCTGATTCGTGCGGAGCACCCACACCGCGTTCTTCCAGAGGATCGCCATGCCCGGCCATCCGACCGGTGCGAGCGGGATCGTCCGGCCGACATCCTTCTGTTTCGCCTTCGCGACTCCCTGCATGCGGGCCTGCACCTCGGCAAGATCCTTCGCCTGTTTCTCCGAGACCTCCGCGGCGGCCTCTTCGAACGCGGTCTCGGTGGCGAGCACCCACCACACGTGCAGCACGAGGATGAGCAGCGCAGGGACCATCGCGAGCGCCCAGTCGCCGAGGCCGGCCGCGACGAGCGGCTCGAACACCAGTCGCACCGGAAGCAAGGCGATCCCGGCGGGGGGCAGTTCGAGCGTGCTGAGCACCTGCGTGGCGAAGGCGCGTAGTCCGTCGGCTTCGGTGAGCAACGTCCAGTCACGGCGCACGCTGTGACCGACGGTGGCGAGGATGACGAGCAGCACCGCAAGTGCCGGCGTGAACTTGAACAGATTCCGGGGCCCGCGCTCGAGGGCGCCAGCGCGCGACAACGCAACGCCGAGGCGATGCAGGCTGAGCGTCGTGAACACGAGCCATACGCCGAGCGCACGGGCGAAGGCAGGGAGATCCGACGAGCTCTTGCGGAGGATCAGGATCCAGATGAGCGTCGACAAGAGCGCCGCGATCTGGGTGTGCATGATGCGATAGAGCACCAGCGTACGGCGCGAGATGGGCGCCGGGAACAACATCGCCACCTCCGGACGCGTGAACGCGAGCGCGCTGCGGTCGGACCCCACGAGCCACGTGTAGGCGATCGCGCCGACGAAGATCACCGGCAGGATGATCAGGAGGAAGTCGTCCGAGATCGGATCGCGACCGGTCCCCCGCGTCGGACTGAAGAACAGGAACCAGAAGTAGGCGAGCCCGAGTGCGAACGCCACGGCGTATTTCGGCTGCTTGAGCCGCTTGGCTTGACGCATGACGCGGTTGCGCGCCTGCGTCCAGATGAGGTACCAGAGCGCGCCGATCACCGGGCGGATTCACCCTCACCGGTGAGCGCGAGGAAGACGTCCTCGAGCGACCGCCCGGCGAGTTCGGGATGCGACTCGACGATCTGTGCGAGCGACCCGTACGCCACGCAGCGTCCGCGTCGGATGACGAAGATCTTGGTGCAGAGCTCTTCGACGAGGGAGAGCAGGTGCGAGCTGAGCACCACGGCGGTGCCCGCGCGGGCGCGCGCCGCGATCGTCGCACGCATGCGCCGCATGCCGCCCGGATCGAGGCCCGTCAGCGGTTCGTCGAGGACGAGGGTCTTCGGTTCGTGCAGCAGGCCGCAGGCGATGGCGAGCTTCTGCTTCATGCCGCGCGAGAGTTCATCGGGCAGACTGCGTCGCTTGTCCGCGAGCTCGAGTTCCTCGAGCACCGGCCCGATGCGCTGCTCGACGTCGGCGACACCGTAGACCCGCGCGATGAAACGCAGGTGCTCCTCGACGGTGAGATAGTCGAACAGGTGCGGCTCGTCCGGGATGAACGCCAAGGTCCGCTTCCCCTCGACCGGCGACTGCTGCAGGTCGTAGCCACCGAGCATCACAGCGCCCGTGCTTGGCCGGATGATGCCGGCGAGGCACCGAAGCGTGGTCGTCTTCCCCGCTCCGTTGGGGCCGACCAGGCCGAGGACTTCGCCCGGAGCCACGTCGAACGAGATGCCGTCGACAGCCGTGAAGTCGCCGTAGCGTTTGGTCAGGGACTGGACCGAGATCATTGAACCGATGGCGGAGTGGGAGAGGACGAAGCGCCGCTAAAGGTAGTGCGGGGGGCGCACGACGCGACATCTTTAAGGAACGATGTCACTCACGGCAAAGGTCCTGATCGCGCTGGTCGCGGGGGTCGCGCTCGGACTCGCCTTGGGCGGGAGCGAGAGCGCGTTCGCCGCTACCGCGTCATCGGTGCTGCAGCCAGTCGGCACTCTGTTCGTGAACGCGATCCGGATGACGGTGATCCCGCTGGTGATGTCGATGCTGATCGTCGGCGTCACGTCAGCGCCTGATGCACGCGTGGTGGGACGACTCGGTGCACGCGCGATGGTGCTCTTCGTGACCGTGCTCACGTTGGCTGCCGCGCTCGCCGTCCTCGCCGGACGGCCGCTGCTGGCCTCCCTCACGCTGGATCCGGCTGCGGTGGAAGCGCTGCGCGCGGGCGCCGCCACCGCGGGGGCCGCCGCAGGAGAACAGGCGAAGACCGTGCCGACCATCGGACAGTGGCTGGTCTCGCTGGTCCCGTCGAATCCCGTCCGTGCGGCCGCGGACGGCGCGATGCTGCCGTTGATCGTTTTCTCGATCACGTTCGGACTCGCACTGCTGCGCGTGTCGGCGGAGCGACGGGCCGCGGTGGTACGGCTGGTGGAAGGTGTCATGGATGCCTCGCTCGTGCTCGTGCGTGCGATCCTCGAGTGGGCACCACTGGGCGTGTTCGCGCTCGTGGTGCCGCTCGCCGCGACGATGGGCCTCGATGCGCTGCGTGCCATCGGCGGGTACATCGCGATCGTCTGCGGACTCTCGGTGCTGTTCTGCGCGGCGGTGCTCTACCCGGCGGTCGTCGTGCTCGGCCGCATGCCATTGAGCCGGTTCGCTCGCGCCGCCTTGCCCGCCCAGTTGATCGCCTTCAGTTCACGGTCGCAGCTGGCGACGCTGCCGGCGATGCTCGACACCGTCCGCGACACGCTACGCCTGCCTCCGAGCATCGCGTCGGTGTTCGTCCCGCTTTCCGCGACGCTGTTCCGGACCGGTGCCGGTATCGGACAGACCGTCGGTGTGCTCTTCGTTGCGCGACTCTATGGGGTCGAGCTCGATGCGGCCGAGGTCCTGTCGATCGCGGTCGCGGCCGTGGTGACGTCGTTCTCCGTGCCCGGCATTCCGGGAGGGTCGATCGTGGTCATGGTGCCGCTGCTCGCCAGCGCAGGGATCCCCGTCGAGGGCGTCGGTGTACTGCTTGGGGCCGACACGATCCCGGATATGTTCCGCACCACCACGAACGCGACGGGGACGTTGGCGGCGAGTGTGATCCTCGCTCGCGGCGAGGAGTCGGCCACCGACCGCGTCGCATGATCGCTTCGCACCCACTGGCGTTCGCCCTCGCGCTGCTCGCGGTCCTGCCGATCTTCGTGGTCGTGTGGCGCTTCCGTCGCACCGTGTCGCTCGATGCGTATGCGCTGCACACCGGCGCCGATGCCCCGTTGGTCTCCGTCATCATCCCGGCGCGCGACGAAGCGCACAACATCGAGCGTTGCGTGCGCAGCGTGCTCGCCGGCGCGTACCACGCGCTCGAGGTGATCGTCGTCGACGACCACTCCACCGACGGAACGGGCGCGATCGTGCGGCGCATCGCGTCGGAGCCGGCGAGTGCCGGACGCGTGCGGCTGATCGACGCCCCGACGCTGCCCGTCGGTTGGTTCGGCAAGCAGTGGGCATGCCACACCGGCGCGGCGGTCGCGCGCGGGACGCTGCTCTGCTTCACCGATGCCGACACCGCCCACGGACCGGAGCTGCTCGCGCGCAGCGTCACGGCGCTCGAGCAGCGAGGTGCCTCGCTGTTCACCATCGCCGGTCGCCAGGAGATGGGCTCCTTCTGGGAGAAGGTCGTACAGCCGGTGGTGTTCAGCGTCATGCTCTCGCGCTATGGCGGCCTCGAGACGATGAGCGAGTCCACCGATCCGATCCACAAGATCGCCAACGGGCAGTTCATCCTCGTGCGACGCGACCACTACGATCGACTCGGTGGCCACGAGAGCGTACGCGGACACGTGGCCGAGGACTTGCGGCTGGCCCAGCGTTTCACGGAGGCCGGGTTGGGGGCGCACATGGTGCTCGCGCGCTCACACATGCGCACGCGCATGTACACCTCGCTCGGCGAGATCCGCCGCGGATGGGGAAAGAACATCTTCGCCGCGGGACGCGATACACTCCGCTTGGGTCCGGTGGGGCGGCGAGTGCTGCCGTGGATCTTCCCGATCCCGGCGCTGTTGCCGGTGATCCCCGTGCTGATACTCGCGCTCGCGATCGCCGGTGTCCTGGGTGAGGGCGCGCTGCTGTTCGGCGCGGTGGTGACCGGTGCCAGCCTGCTCTACTGGATCGGCGTGTACGGCTTCGCGCAGTTGTCACCGCTCTGGGCGCTGACGTATCCGCTCGGATGCCTGGTGTTCGCCGGTATCTGTGCCGAAGCCGCCATCCGCGGAACGCGCGTGGGGTGGAAGGGGCGGACGTACGACATGGTAGATTGAGCGGATGCACCACCCCGCCATCCTCTTCGACCTCGACGGCACCTTGATCGACTCCATCGACCTGCTCGTCACGTCGATGGAGTACGCCTTCGAAGGACGTGACGTCCGACCGCCGGTCGATGAGTGGATCGCCGCGATCGGCACGCCGCTCGACGCGATGTTGCGCCCCTGGGCCCGCGACGAGGATGACATCCTCGCGCTGCGCGGGCGCTACCGCGAGTACCAGGTCGCCAACCACGACGCCAAGACGCAGGCGTACCCGGGCGCGGTGGATGCCGTGCGCGAGCTGCACGCGGCGGGGCATCCGCTGGCGGTGGTCACCAGCAAGCTCGAACACGGCGCGCGACGCTCGCTCAAATGGGTCGGCATCGAAGACTGCTTCGCCGCGGTCGTCGGGATCGATGCGACCACTAAGCACAAACCGGAGCCTGAGCCCGTATGGCACGCGCTCGCATTGCTCGGAGACATCCCGCCGGCCAAGGCACTGTTCATCGGCGACTCCACGCACGACATGCATGCCGGCAATGCGGCGGGCGTCGCGACCGCCGCGGCACTCTGGGGACCGTTCTCACGAAGGCAACTCGAAACGGCGCATCCGCAATACTGGTTGGACGGATTCGATGACGTCCGCGCGCTCGTGGACCGGCTCGCAATGCGGTGATGTCGGTGCGGAGGGCTGAGCGCGCGATGCTGCCCGCGTGCTCACCCCTCGTGATGCTGCGCGATTGCTCATGGCCGATGGACCGCTCGCTACACTGAGCGCGGCGCTCGGCTTCGCCACCCCGGTTCGCCTGCCACCTCCCGAGCGTCGCGCATTGCTCCGGGAGGCGACGGTCCCCGGTGCCGTTCGCACTGACGGGAGCAGACTGTCGCTTCAACTCGCGGCCGGCGCTGGGGATCTCCGCGCGCTCCTCGTGGATGGAGTGGACGACGCGACCACAGCGCTCGCGCTCGCGCGCGCGGCCGTCCGGCGCTACCCCCGGGTCCGCTGGCTGCTCGTGGTGCGCTCACTGGCGCGCGTCACGATGATCTGCGTTCCCGCCGCCGACGCGCGCGGACCTCTCCCCGCGCTGCAACTTGATCCGCAGCGCCTGCGTGCCAGTGACGCGGAGTCGTTCGCTGCGCTTGCGACCATCGACTCCGACGACGCACTGACCCACACCCGCTGGCGTGAGACACTCGGCCGCGACGCGCTTTCGCGACGGTTCTACCGCGAGCTTGAGCGGGCTGTCGACGTGCTGGCGACCACGGCCACCGGCCGTGCGGGGAGCGAGGATCGGCGCGTGTCGGCACTGCTCGTCACTTCCCGCTTGCTCTTCCTCGCGTTCCTCGAGTCGAAAGGGTGGTTGGATCGCGACCGCGCATTCCTGCGTCATCATATGGAACGGCTCGCCGGTGGCCGCGGACTGCACGTCCGCATGCTCGACCCACTCTTCTTCGGCACCCTCAACACGCCGGTGCACGATCGCGCAGCCGCCGCGCGGGCGTTCGGACGCGTGCCGTTCCTCAACGGAGGACTGTTCGCGCGCAGTCCGCTGGAGCGACGGCACCGCGACCTGCGCTTCACCGACGACGCGATCGCCGAGGTGATCGGAGGGCTACTCGCGCACTATCGACTCACGGCGCGCGAGACCAGCGCGCTGGTCTCCGACGCCGCGGTGGACCCGGAGATGCTGGGGCGCGCGTTCGAGTCGCTCATGGCTGCGCCCACACGGCAGTCGCGCGGCGCCTTCTACACGCCGCATTCGCTGATCGTGCATGTCACCGACTCGGCGCTGTCTTCGCTCGTGGGCGGACGCGCGAGCGATCGAGCGAGCGATCGAGCGAGCGATAGCGCATTGCCGCGCTTGATCGACCCTGCCTGCGGCTCAGGGGCGTTCCTCGTCCATGCACTCGAATCACTCTCCGCGCGTGTGCAAGCCGGCGGAGACACACGAGCGCTGGGTGCCATCCGTCGAGACGTGCTGACGCGCTGCATCTTCGGGGTCGACCTCGACCCCATCGCCGTGTGGCTCTGCCAACTGCGGCTCTGGCTCGCGGTGGTGGTGGAAGAAGAGTACGACGACCCGATGCGTCTGCCGCCGTTGCCCAACCTGGACCGCAATGTACGAGAAGGTGATGCGCTTGCCGGCGACGGGTTCGGTGGCGTTGCCACGGGGGGCGGCACCGCGCTCACGGCGATGCGATTGCGCTACGCGCGCGCCAACGGTCAGCGGAAGCGGACCCTTGGGCGCGGACTCGACCGCGCGGAGCGCACACGTGTGATCGCGCAGGTCACTGCACGGCTTACGCGGTGCGTTCAGGACCGGCGCGAGCTGTTGATCGCGGCCCGCTCGCCTGATCTCTTCATCGCACGGCGCGGCGTGAGCGCCGCCCAGCGCGCAGCGCTCGTCGCGTTGCGTGCCGACGCTCGCCGACTCCGCACCGAGTTGCGACGGCTCCGCGAAGGCGGCGCATTGCCGTTCTCGTTCGCGACCCACTTCCCGGAGATCGCTGCGCATGGTGGGTTCGATCTGGTGGTCGGTAACCCGCCTTGGGTGCGTCCGCATGCGGTCCCGGCGGCGACCCGCGAACAGCTGCGCGAACGATTTGAAACGGCACGCGCGGCCGCGTGGGAGTCTGGCGCGGAGTCGGCTGGTGCGGGGCGCGGCTTCTCCTCGCAGGCCGATCTCGCGGCACTCTTCGCCGAGCGCAGCGTGCAACTCCTCGCTCCAAGTGGCACCGTGGCCCTGTTGCTGCCCGCGAAACTCTGGGGCGCACTCGCGGGTGGCGGCGTGCGGCGATACCTGCTCCGGGAGTGCGAGCTGGTCTCGATCGACGACTGGAGTACGTCGCGCACCGGGTTCGACGCGGTGGTGTATCCCTCGGCGATCGTGGCGCGTCGCGTGGCGCATCGCGTGGCGCATCGCGCGCGCTTGGAGCAGCAGACCGCAGTGCCATCGGCACTCGTGCGGCTCACGCGGCACGACGAACCGGGCGCTGTCACGTGGACGTTGGCCGCCGACCGCCTGGCACTCGATGAGAGCCCAGGCGCTCCATGGCTGATGCTCCCAACGGCGGCGCGCCGTGCGTTCGATCTCCTCGCCGCGCACGGCACCCCTCTCGCCCACTCCCCGCTCGGTCGTCCGTTGCTCGGCGTGAAGACCGGATGTAACGCCGCGTTCGTCGTGCGACCGATCGCGGTGCACGGCGACGACGTACTCGTCCGCAGTGGGGAGCGCGAGCAACTGGTGGAGGGAACGATGCTCCGGCCACTCGCTCGCGGCGAGGATCTGGCGCCGTGGCAGCTGCACGCCGGCGCGCGTGATGCGATCGTGTGGACCCATGATGCGCACGGTGGGCCCATCGCAGAGTTGGCTCCGAAGTCTCGGCGTTGGCTGTCGCGCTGGCGCCGCGAACTCGAGGCGCGCAGTGACGGTCGCGGTGCACGGTGGTGGACGCTGTTCCGGACGGAGGCGGCGCGGCACGATCGTGCGCGCGTCGTGTGGGCGGATATCGGGCTCGTGCCGCGCGCCAGTGTGTTGCCAGCCGGCGATCCCACCGTGCCGCTCAACACCTGTTATGTCGTCCGTACCGCATCCGACGATGACGCGCACGCGTTCGCCGCGCTGCTCAACTCGCGCATCGCCGGGGCGTGGCTCGCGGCGATCGCCGAACCCGCGCGCGGAGGATACCGGCGTTTCCTCGGATGGACCTGCGCGCGGTTGCCGATCCCGCGCGACTGGCCGCACGCGCGGTCGCGGCTCGCGCCGGTCGGTCGTGCAGCCGCGGCGGGTGCACCTCCCAGCGCAGAAGCGCTCGATGAAGTGGTCGCCGCTTGCTTCGGACTCCCTCGCGAGGCACTCGCCGCGCTCATCGGGAACTGAACTCGTGCGCACAGGCGCGTTCACATTGCGGGAAGAGCAGGCGCGCACGCTCCGCGCGCTGCGCGCTGCGTTGGCCGAGTTCGGGGGCGCGTTGTGTGCGGACCGCCCTGGCACTGGGAAGACGGTGATCGCGCTCTGTGCCGCGAGAGCCCACGCGGACGAACTGCGTGCCCGCTCACCCGATGCCCGTTTCCGCTGGGACACGGAAGTCGTCGCGCCGGTCGCGCTGCGTGACCAGTGGGAGCGGGCCGCCGCGCGCGCCGAAGTCCCGATCCGGTTCACGAGCATGGAATCACTGAGCCGGTCGTCGGAGGTCGATCAGGGTGAAGGCCTCATGATCGTCGATGAAGCCCATCACGCGCGCACACCGAACACCCAGCGTTATCGGGCGCTGGCCTCGCGCTGTGTCGGTCGGCCCGTGCTGCTGCTCACCGCGACGCCAGTCGTGAACCGTCTCGCCGATCGTGATCACCTCCTCGCCTTGTTCCTCGGCGAACGGGCGCACGCACTGAGTGGATCGACGCTCGCGCGTGTCGTCGTGCGTGGCGTTGAGGATCACGCGGGCCCGGCGCGCGTGGTGACACTCCGTCCGCTCGAGGCTGCACCACACGTCGCCGGCCTCGCGGACGCACTGCGCGCACTCCCGCCGCCCCTGCCCACCGTGGAAGGCAGCGCGGCGTTGCCGCTCATCGTGATGTCGCTGGCGCTGGCGTGGCAGTCGAGTCTCGTTGCGCTCGACGCGGCGCTGCGTCGTCGTCTGCAACGCGGGATCGCTCTCGATGCGCTGCTCACGGCGGGACGGATGCCCTCGCGCGCTGCGATCGCTCGCTGGGTGCTGGTGGACGATGCCGTGCAACTCGCGTTCGCAGCGCTCGGTGATCAAGTGTGCACTCCGGAAGGACTCGACCTCGAGGCCGCCCGCGCGCAGCTCGACACCCACCTCGAGGCGGTCCGAGCGATCCGTCGCCGCATCGCTACGGGGATCGCCGCCGACACGGCAGCGCGGGCCGGCGCACTCCGGCGACTGTTGGCCGAGCACGCTACCGAGCGCGTGGTGCTGTTCGCTCGGCACGCTGACACCGTGCGCGCGCTCTCGGCTGCATTGCGTGATGTGTCCGGCGTAGTCACGATCACGGGCGCGCGGGTCCGAGCCGCCGTCGGTCGCTGGTCACGCAGCGAAGTGCTGCGCGCCCTCGGCCCGGAGTCTGGTGGGTACGACCCGCACGACGCGCGGGGCATCAGACTGCTCCTCGCGACGGATGTGGTCTCCGAGGGGATCGAACTGCAGGGCGCGAGCATCGTGGTGCATGCGGACCTGCCGTGGACTCCCGCGCGGATCGCGCAACGGCGTGGCCGCGTCGCGCGCATCGGGCAGCGCGCGGAGACAGTGTATGCGGTGCGGTTCGCTCAGCATGAGGGGACACGCGCGCTGCTGCGCCTCGGCGCGCGGCTGCGGCGCAAGTCGTGGGCGGCGGCGCACGCGGTTGAGGAATCGACCGCGCGTCGACGGATCGAGATCGCGTTCGACCGGCTGGCGTCGCGAGGGACGCCGTGCGCCATCGAGCACGATGATGTCGCGAGCACCGACAGGCATCGCGTCACCGCCTTCGTCGGCGTGCTGCGCGATGCAGGCGGCGAGCGGCTCGTCGGCGCTTGGCATAGCGGTCGGTCGTGGCGCGTGACCACGCGGCCGGTCCGGATCGCTGCGCTACTCGACTCGCACCGCGCACACTGTGCCGAAGCTCCTGCTGCGTCGCGCGAAGCGCGCCGCGTCCTCAAGCGTCTCGTCGCGCGCGATTCCGCGCGTCGTTTGTTGGGCGAGGCGCCACGCACGCTCGCGCGCTTGCATCAAGCGCTGGATGCCGAACTCGCCTCCGCGTCCGCGCTCCAGCGGCCGGCTCTCGCGCAACGGCTGCATCGGATCCGTGAACGGATCGGCGAGCGTGTCGAACATGCGCGCGAGGTCGCAGTGCGATCCCTGTTGGCCGCGCGCGGACGCGGAGAGAGCTCTGACTTCATCGGCGCAGTCGAGGCGCTGTTCCACGACCGCGCGAACCCATCCGGCTCAGAGCCCGCGCGATCGCACGCCTCAGCGGACAGCGCGGCGGCGAGCCGTGCGCCTGCACGGCTCGTCCGCCTCATGCTGCTCAGTTCCGCTTCACCTCGGAGCGCTCCGCCAGCAGTTTCGTCTGGTATCGCTGCGCCTCGCCGAGTCGCTCGAGTTCGATCGCCATCGCGTCGATCGACTCCTGCAGCTGGCGGATCTGCGGCTGCAGCTCCTTCGCCTGTACCGTTCCCGCCAGCGCCCGGGAGTCCATGCGACGCGCGATCGCCCGCGCGATCGGCCAGCCGATGAAGATCGTCACCACCATCGCGAGCGACATTCCGACGATCGGTACCACTTCCGGCGGGATCACGTTGGGGTCCCACGGAACGCCCTCGCTCGTGGTGGCGTCCCTGAGCGCGTCATTCGCGATCTGTTCGAGGACCCGTTCCGTCGTCGGGCTCCCGGGTTGCACCGAGGCTGGCGCTTCTGCCCCGCCGCCTCCGCTCCCGCCCTGCGCCGGGGCGGGCGCCGACGCGCCACCGGTCGAACCGCCCGCTCGACCAGGAAGCGGCGGGATGACCGGCGCTTGGGGGGCCGCCGGTGCGTTGGCCTGTGCGATGTTCTGGGCTAGGTGATAGCTGGGCATGTGCGCTCCGACGGGGTGAGGCGTCGAGGTCCCTACGGCTCACTCCTGCGCAGGGTTCCGCTCGACGCCACGATGCCTGAATGTTATCCCGGCCGCCCCCTCACCCGTGAGGTGCCCGGCCGCGGTTCAGCCCGCGTTCAAACCCTTCCGGCCGACATCCCGTCTTATCCTGCGAAGACCGACACGGCGCCGCGTGACCCTCCCACTGACCCCTCTCTCCAGCCCTCCCGACGTGCCGCTCGACGACGTCGCGCTCGCCCGCAACGGCGACCGCCGCGCCTTCGAACGACTCTACCGGGCGAACGTCGACCGCGTGTTCTCGGTCTGCGTCCGCATGGTCGGCGACCGGGGCCGGGCCGAGGAACTCACGCAAGACGCGTTCGTGAGGGCTTGGGAGAAGCTCGGGACGTTCCGCGGGGATTCGCAGTTCAGTACGTGGCTCCACCGTCTCGCGGTGAACGTGGTCCTCAACGATCGCGAAGCCGAGGGACGTCGACGGGATCGGCACGACGAAGGTGTGGAGGACATGGACACGATCGCGTTCCACGATGTGCGACCGCTGCCAGTCCCCGGCCTCTCGCTCGATCTCGAGCAGGCGATCGCGACACTACCACCGGGGGCGAAGAAGGTCTTCGTCCTGCATGACATCGAAGGTTATACCCACGAAGAGATCGGCGAGATGCTCGGCGTGACGGCTGGGGGATGCAAGGCCCAGTTGCACCGCGCCCGGATGCTCCTGCGGAGGATGTTGAGCTGATGACTGAACACCACGACACCCACGACGTCATGGACGGGCGGCACCGCGCAGACTGCGCCGAGTGCACCACCGTCTGGGCCGAGCTCGAACAGATCAGTGCCCAGGCCGCGGCGCTCCCGGTGCTCATGCCGAGCCGGGATCTGTGGGCCGGCATCGACGCACGACTCGAGTCACGAGCGGTCGCTCCGGCGACCGACGCGAGCCACACCCGTCCTTTGCAAGTGGCGACGCGGTGGTCGCGGTCGAACGTGCTGCGCGTAGCGCTCGCCGCATCGATGTTGATCGCGGTGACGTCCGGCATCACGTGGCAGCTCGCGACATCGGCCGCTGACACGACACCTACGGTCGCGACCACGACCGGCGCCGAAGACGACGCGGGCGTCGGCAGCATCGACGGCGACGATCCGACGCTTCGCCTCGCCAAGTACGACGAGGAGTTCCGCGCCATGGACACCGAGATCGCCGCGATGCAACGGCTGCTCGAGACCCGGCGCAGCGCATTCGACTCCGCGACGATCGCGGTGCTCGAGCGTAGTCTGGCGGTGATCGACACCGCGATCGCGGAGAGCCGCGCCGCATTGCTCAAGGATCCCGCAAGCCGGTTCCTCGCCACACAGCTCTCCCGTTCCTACACCTCCAAGCTCACCCTACTCCGCGCCTCGGCCACCATGCCGGCGGGGATCTGACCCGGACCGCCCGATGACCAGCACCATCCCAATCCCGCGCCCGACGTACGGTAGATTCCTCGCCGCGACCGCACTGTCGGCGGTGTTCCTGGCCACTGCGCCGCAAGCCCTCGCGGGGCAGTCCGCCCAGCAGCGGATCGACACCACCTTCGCGTTCGATCGGAGCGGCTCGGTGAGCCTCGGGCTGGTGAGCGGTGAGATCCGCGTCACCACCGGCTCGCCCAACGAGATCCGCATCGTCGCCACGACCGAGCGGGGGCGATTGGAGTCGACGCTCACCCGCTCGCGCGTCTCCATCGAAGCGCGCTCGGTGAACGGTCGCATGGGCGCGACGCGGTACGATGTCGTGGTCCCGCCGGGCGTACGGGTGCGGGCCAGCGCGGTGTCCGGCGATGTCTCCGTGCGCGGCACCGGCAGCGAGGTCACGGCGAGTACCGTCAGCGGCGAGATCACGGTCGAGGAGGCGAGCGGTATCGTCGAACTCAGCTCCGTGTCGGGTGGCATCGACGCGCGAAGCGTCGGCGGCCGCGTGGACATCGAGTCCGTGAGTGGCGACATCGATGTGGACGACATCAGCGGCTCACTCGCTACCGAGTCGGTGAGCGGCGAGGTGACGATCCGCCGCGGACGTCTCGACGCGCTTCGCGCCGAGAGTGTGTCGGGCACCATCACGTACTCCGGTGCGCTCGCCGCCCAGGGCGATCTGCGCATCAACTCGCACTCCGGCGATGTGTATCTCACGGTGCCGGCCGACCTGAGTGCGAGCCTGGAGATGGAAACCTGGAGCGGAGACATCGCCAGCGACTTCCCGCTCACGCTCCAGCCGGGGGAGAATGTCGGCCGGCGGAACCGTCGCGTCCGGTTCACCGTAGGCAACGGCGGAGCACGGATCACAGCCGAGACGTTCAGCGGCGACATCACCATTCGGCGCGCCGGTGCGCGCACCAACCCGGAGTGAATCCCATGAAGCGCACGCATCTGCTCGGAATCCTGCTCGCCGGCGTGATGGTCGCCGCGCCGGCCGCGGCACAGGAGTCCACCACTTGGAACTGGAAAGGCACGCTCGGCGACGGGCGCACCGTTTACCTGCGCAACGTGAACGGGGCCGTGCGCTTCGAGCAGGGCAGTGGAAACACCGTCGAGGTGCGCGCCGAGAAGCGCTGGCGCCGCGGCGATCCGAACGACGTGCGGATCGAGGCACGCCAGGGAGCGAATGGCGGCGACATCATCATCTGTGCGTTCTGGAACGAGCGCGCCACCTGCGACGAGGACGGCTACCGTTCCAACAACGGCAACAATCGCTGGAACGACCGCAACGACGTGTCCGTGCACTTCGTGGTGCGGATACCAGCGAACGCCCGAGTGGACGCGAGCACCGTGAACGGCGAGATGGTGGTGGACGGCACGAGCGCCGACGTGGAGGCGCGCACCGTGAACGGCGACGTGGAAGCGCGGTCGGCGAAGGGTCGCGTGGAGGCGGAGACCGTGAACGGCAGCATCACGGTCCGCACCAACATGCGCGATAGCAACGGGCTCGAGTACTCCACGGTGAACGGTTCGATCACCATCGAGATGGAGGAGGGGACGAACGCCGACGTGGACCTCTCCACCGTGAACGGGAACATCTCCTCCGACTTCCCGCTCACCCTCGATGGCCGGATCAGCCCGAAGAAGATCCGCGCGAAGATGGGTAGTGGCGGGGCGCGGTTGCGAGCGAGCACCGTCAACGGCAGCATCCGGTTGCGCAAGCTGTAGAGCGCCCGCACGCGGGCCCCATCACAGGCCCCATCACGGGACCCGAGCGGGTGGCACGGGGGCGATGCCGGGAAACCGGCATCGCCCCCTCGTCGTAGGTTCCGGTGTCCCCGCCATCGGAGCCCCATCGTGTCCCGTCGCCTCACCATCGCAGTCCTCGTCGCCAGCGTGGCGCTCACCGCTTGCGACGAGGAGTCCGCAGGCCCCCGCGAGACGCGCGAGAACGCCTTCCAATGGTCGGGCGCGGTGGCGGCAGGCAAGACGCTCAGTGTGCGGAGCCTGCGCGGCGACATCACCATCGAGCCGAGCACCGACTCGATGGTGCAGGTGAGCGCCGACTACGCGTGGCGTCGCGGCAACCCGGACACGGACCTCAAGATCTCCGGCGCGAACACGGCGGACGGGGCGCTCGTCTGTGCCATGCTCGGGGAGAACACCTGCACCGAGAAGGACTTCCAGGCGAACCTCAAGCTCGGCGATGGATCGCCTGACATCCGCGTGACCATGCGGATCCGAGTGCCCAACGGCGTGCGGGTGAACGTCGTGGGTGCCGACGGTGATGTCACGGTGTCAGCGTCTGCGCCGGTGCGCGCATTCACCATGAACGGCGACGTCACAGTGGCGACGGCGGTCGGCCCGGTGACGGGCGAATCGCTCAACGGCGACATCGACCTCCGGATGACGTCGGTGACGGGGACCGACAGCATCATCGGAAAGACGATGAACGGTGATGTGTTCGTCTACATGACCGCGCTCGCGGATGCGACGGTCGACATGAGTGTGACGATGGGCAAGGTGCAGTCGGAGTTCCCGCTCACGGTGCAGGGTGAGCAGAGCGCCCGCCAGCTGCGCTCGACCGTCGGTACGGGCTCGCGGGTCGTGCTGCTGAAGTCGCTCACCGGTGACGTGGCACTGCGCAAGCTCGACGCGGCCGGACGGGCGCCTTGAGGTCGTCACTCGCGCGCGCGGAGCCCACGCGATGATCGAGATCCGAAACCTCTCGAAGGTGCACCCGGGTCCGGTGACGGCGCTGCACGACGTCTCGCTGGACATCCCCATCGGTATGTTCGGACTCCTGGGCCCCAACGGCGCCGGGAAGACCACACTCATGCGGATTTTGGCGGGACTGCTCGAAGCCACGAGTGGCACGGTGCACTTCGATGGGGTCGACGTCACCCACACGCCTGCGCTCATCTGGGCGCGGCTCGGCTACCTGCCGCAGTACTTCGGGTTCCATCCGAATCTCTCCGGCCGAGCGACACTGCGTCATCTCCTCGAGCTGAAGGGTGTCACGAGTCCGCTCGGACTCGATCGGCTGTGTGCGGCGCTCCTCGACCGCGTGAATCTCACGTACGCCGCGGATCGCCCGGTGAAGGGCTATTCAGGTGGCATGCGGCAGCGCTTGGGGGTCGCGCAAGCGATCGCGGGGGACCCTGCGCTGCTCATCGTCGACGAACCGACCGTCGGTCTCGATCCCGAGGAGCGCAATCGCCTGTATCGCGTGCTCTCGGAGCTGGCGGAGACGCGGACAGTGATTCTGTCCACCCATCTTGTGGAGGACGTCGCGATCCTCTGCCCGCGGTTCGCCGTCCTGCGCGAGGGCCGCCTGCTCACCACGACCACACCGACCGCCGCGAAGTACGCGATCGACGGATCGATCTTCGAGGGTGACGTCGGCCGCGCCGAGCTCGAGACGCTGGCCAGCCAGCACCGGATCACCCAGGCGTTGCTCGTCGAGGGCCGGAACCGGGTGCGCATCCACGCGCCGGATCGAGTGGTGCCACCCGGATTCTCGGTGACCGCTCCGACTCTCGAGGACGCGTACTTCGTCCTGCAGCGCTAGCGCGCGGATGTCACGCGTTCTTGCGGTCGCGCGCCTCGAATGGCGCCTGCAGATGACGAGCGCACCCATCTGGATCCTGCTCGTCCTGCTCCTCGCGACGACGAGCACCATCAATCCGCTCGTGATGATCCCCGGCGGCGCGGAGACCATCGGCGGGACGCGCGCGGTCGCGAACTCGGTGTACGCTCTTGCGCCCGCGTTCGCGATCGGAACGCTCTTCGCCTATCCGTTCCTCACCGCACTCATCGCTGGACTCGGCACTATCCGTGATGACGATACCCGGATCACTGAGCTGCTCCGTAGCACACCGCTCACTGCGCACGAGGACACGTGGGGGCGGCTCATCGGGATCGCGGCTGCGCTGAGCATCGCGGTCGGTCTCCACCTTGTCGTCATGATCACGTTCCGCGAATCGGGGGCGGGCGGCGTCGCGCGCGGTCCGTGGTCGCCGTCAGCATACCTCGTGGCACTCGCGATCTTCGTCGTGCCGACCGTGTGGTGGTGCGCCGGCGTGGCGTTCGCGGTCGGCAGCATCACGCGCCGCCCGATCGCCGTGTACGCGATCCCGGTGACACTCTTCGTGCTCATGTTCGGTGTGCTGTGGAACTGGCGACCCGCTGACATCGCCCCGAGTCTCGACGCCCTGCTCGTCTTGCTCGACCCGACGGGACTGCGTTGGCTCTCCCACCACTTGTTCGCCGTGGATCGTGGATTCGCGCACTACAACACCGCGGGGCTCGCGGTGGACGCACTTCTCCTCGCCAATCGACTCGTCACCCTCGCCCTTCCGACGCTCGCGGTCGTCTGGGCCGCGCATCGAAGCGGGACGTCAGCACGCGACTTCGGACGCGTGACTCGGAGCGGTGAGCGGGCCGCCGCGTCGCGCTCGGCATCGCCGACGACAGGCCCGTCGTTCGCCGGACTCGCCGCACTCCGAATGGCGAGCCACGGGCCGAGCGCGCTCAGCGGGGCGTTCACGGTCCTGCGGTCGGAGTTGCGCGAGGTCACCCGACAGCCCTCGCTGTACCTGTTCGCCGCGCTTCTCTTCGCGCTGGTCCCTGAACTCGCGGCATCCGACCCCGATGTGTATGGAGGGCGGACGCTGTTGAGCGCAGGCGATCTTGCGGTCAGGGCGCTGCCCGTGGTGACCGTGCTGGTGGCGCTGTACCTGCTCGCCCTTGTGACCGAATCGATGCAGCGCGACCGGGTCACCGGCTTCGACGCGATCATCCTGTCGACACCCGTCGCGACCGGCGCGCTCCTCACGGGTCGGGCGATCGCGGCCTTCATGGTTGGGGCCGCGCTCACGTTCGGCTGTGCGGCGGTGACCGCGGCCGTGTCGTTGGCGCAGGGCGGGCCGTCGGTGCGGCTCACCCCCCTCGTGCTCGTCTTCGGCGCCGTGCTCCTGCCGACGTTCGTACTCTGGATCGCATTCGTCATGCTGGTAAGCGCCGCGACCTCGCAGCGTGGCACCGCACTCGCGTTCGGGACTGCGGCCCTGCTGCTCACAGCGGCACAGTTGATCAGCGGCGGGATGACGTGGCTCACGAACTGGCCGCTCTGGGGAGCATTGCGCTGGTCGGACTTCGGTACGTTCCCCGTCCACGGACCGGCGCTCGTGGCCAACCGACTGCTCGCGCTCGGGCTCGCGGCATGTGCGTTCGCCGCGACGGGTCTCACGTTCACACGCCGCGTGCACGATCGCACGGCCGCTCACGCTCGGCGGCGCCCAGCGATGGTGCTGCGGCGCGCATTCGCCGCCCTGCCCTTGACTGTGCTGCCGGTGCTCACCGCGGGATTCCTTGCGATCCGGATCGAGGCACCGCGCGACACGGCGGAGTTGAGCGCACAGCAAGAGCCGCCGGTGACGATCCGTGCGCTGGATGTGACGTTGCGCCTCGACCCCGACGAGCAACGCGTCCGCGTCGACGGCGAGTACCTGATCGTGAATACCGGGGCGTCGGACCTTCGCACACTGCCGATCGTTCTGCCTCCGGCCGTCGTGGTCAGTACATGGTCGCACGAGGGGGACACACTCAGCGTCGCGGAGGAGCAAGTGCAGTTGCCGCGTCCGCTCACGCGACTCGATTCGATGCGGCTCAGCTTCCGGTACACTGCACGCATCCCTGCGCATGCGAGTCGGAACGGCGGACCGGTCGCGAACTACATCCACACGTCCGGCGCGCTGCTCTCGACGCACCGCGGCGTCATCCTTCCGCAGTTCACCCGCGGCGTGGTCGGCAACTTCAACGGAGGTCGACCTTTCGGCCTTCGACTCACGGTGGACGTCCCGACGTCCTTTGTGGTGTCCGCGGTGGGTGATCTCATGTCGGAGACGTTCGCCGATTCGCGTCGTCGTTCCACGTGGATGTCGCCGGTCCCGCTCTTGGTCGTCACGGTTGCTGCGGCGCCGTACCGAGTCATCCGCGACGCCGGCGTCGCTGTGTATCACCATCCGGATCATGCGGAGCCGGCACGGGCCATCAGCACGACGTTGGCGGCTGCCCGCCGGAACTACAGCGAGTGGTTCGGTGCCCTGCCGTGGACGGAACTCCGGGTGAACGAGCACGCGGAGCTGTTCACGCAGGCCACGGCGTACCCGTCGGCGATCGCGTTGTCGGAGACGATGGGCTTCAAGACCGCACGCGGTCCACTCGGAGATCTCGCCTTCGCGGTCACGGCACACGAAGCCGCGCATCAATGGTGGGGTCATCTGCTCCATGCCGGCGACGGACCCGGGAGCGGCATGCTTCTGGAAGGCATGGCGGACTACGCCACGCTCCGCCTGCACGCGGCAGTGCTCGGCGACAGCGCGCGCGCCGCGTTCGCCCGCCGACTCGAACGGGAGTTTCTCGAAGGCCGGCGCCTGCGCGATGAACCGTCGCTCGCCACCGCACGCGAGGGATCGGCGACGCACGAGGCGGTGCTCCAGAAGAAAGGCGCCATGGTGCTCTGGATGCTCCAGGACGCGATCGGTGCGGAGCGGATGGACCGCGCGCTCCGTGCGTTTCTGGCGGCGCATCCGCTGGGCGGACCACCCGCGACCCTCGACGCTTTCGTCGCCGGCGTGCGCGCGGTGGCGGCAGATACGTCCGAGTATGACCGTTTCGTCCGTCAGTGGATCGACTCACGAACCTTGCCGTCATTCTCTGTCGAGTCCTCGCACTGTACGCCCGCCAGCGAGCGCTGGAACTGCGAGGTGGTGGTCCGGAACGGCGGCGACGCAGATGCGCGCGTCGAGATCGCGGCGATGCGAGATGGTATGCGACTCTCGGCGGGCGTTCATGTGGAGCTCGCGGCAGGCGCGACGCGAGGCATCGCGTTCACCAGCCCGGGGCGCCCCGATGCACTCGTGTTCGACCCCGATGTCCGGGTACTGCAGGCCGGGCGTGCGATGTGGAGCGTGGCGCCGTAAGTTGGGATTCCCACCCACTCGCTCATGCGCCGACACGGACTCATCCTCACGCTCGTCTCCGGCACGCTCGCTCTGAGCTGCGCGCCGCAGCACTTCGCGTCCACCGCGCGCGAGGCAGCTCCGAACATCGTCGTCCTCCTCGCCGACGACCTCGGCATCGGCGAAGTCGGCGCGTGGGGCCAGACCGAACTCGCGACCCCCAACATCGATCGCCTCGCGCGCGAGGGCATGCGATTCACCGAGTTCCGCTCGAGTGCGGCCGTCTGCGGTCCCGCGCGCTGTTCGTTCATGACCGGCTTTCACAACGGACGCTGCCGACTCGACGACAACGACAACGACTACCTGCGCCCCGACGACATCACCCTCGCCGAACGACTCAAGCAGGTGGGCTACACGACGGCACTCGTCGGCAAGTGGGGACTCTCATGGGACAGCCGCCCGGAGTCGTGGCCACAGGCCCAGGGATTCGACACGTTCTTCGGATACCGCGATCAGGTACACGCACACAACTTCTACCCGGAGTACCTGCTCGACGGCACCGACTCGCTGCGGACGCGGAACGTGGTCCCGGCACCACGCGGCATGGGCAGTGGAAGCGCGAGTGTGCGGCTCGACTACGCACCCGACCTCATGAAAGCCCGTGCGTTCGACTTCGTGCGCGCCAATGCGACCAGACCGTTCTTCCTGTTCTGGGCGACGAATCTCCCGCACATCCACAACGAGACGCGCACGGTCGCCGCAGACGGTGGATACGAGACGAACACGCTCGGGCCGTACGCCGATCGGCCGTGGTCGCTGCCCAAGCAGGGGTATGCCGCGCAGGTCCATCTCCTGGATGAAGGGCTCGGCCAGCTCCGCGCGCTGCTCGATTCACTCGGGGTCAGTGAGCGCACGCTCATCGTGTTCCTGTCGGACAACGGCGCCACGTTCCTCAAAGGCCCACACGATGGCAACACCGATGTGATTGGCCGCTGGTTCAACGGCACGCTCGGCTACCGCGGCTTCAAGGGCGATTTATATGAAGGGGGGCTACGGGTCCCGGGTATCGTGCTCTGGCCCGGCCGGGTGCGCGCCGGGTCGAGTTCAGCGGCGCGTGTGGATTTCACTGACCTTCACGCCACGCTGGTCGAGGCCTCCGGGCAGCAGGCTCCGGTGGGGATCACCGGCCGGTCGTTCCTCCCGGTGCTCACCGGACGCGGCCGGCACGATCCGCAGCCCTACCAGGTCTGGTTCTCACCCGATCGCCGACAGTCGGCGGTGCTCGAAGGCAACTGGAAGGCCGTTTGGATGCGCGACACGCTGCGGCTCTTCGACCTGAGCCGCGATCCCGGCGAACAGCGGGACCTCGCAGCAACAGAACCCACGATCTCGGCGCGGCTCGATTCGATCCGCCGCGCCGAAGATCGTCGTGGTCCGCACCCCGCCAAACCGCGGGGCTAGACGGGGCAGAAGCTTACTTCTTCGCGACCGTGTCTTCCTTCATCACCTTCTTCGCGAAGATGAAGACGATGAACGCCACGATCACGAAGTCGATGACGGCGCCCATGAACGGGCCCCAGACCAGCTTGATCCCACCGAGATCGAGCGCGGCCGTGCGCCAGTCACCGCCCGGAAGAGCGGCCGTCACGATCGGCATGAACAACCCATCGACCATCGTGCTCACCATGGCGTTCGCCTTTCCGCCGATGATGACGGCGATGGCTAGGCCGATGACGCCGTAGTTCTTCAGGAACTCCATGAACTCTTTCCGCATGCTTGACTCCGTATTTTGGGGGAACCCGCCAGTGCGAAGTGCAGAAAACCGGGCAAAAGTGCAAGTGAACCGGTGAAGCTTCCGTGTCTGCGATGCTGTTTGCGAACGACTATACTATCACACTGTGAGTCGACCCCTCAAGTATTCGCGGCGTCGGACGGTGGAATAGCACGACGTGACGGTCGTCGAAAAGTAGTTCGTAAGTGTATTTGAGATAACGAGTTAAGGTGTGCCGATATCCTCCGCATCCCCTATGTCTCGTTTCTGATCGGTGCCCAAAAGACGATCGTTTGGCACCGTTTTGGCAATCTTCTCGTGTGACGGTCCATCACGACCCCGCGTCTCACCGCCGAGTCGCAGCGGTCAATCGGAACTTCACGCCAGCACTTCACACACAGGGGTTTTTCGACATGCGCAAGCTCGCTTCGTTCTCTGGCCTGGGTCTCGCCTTCATGCTCGCCGCCAGCACGGCCTCCGCTCAGGTCAGCGGCAACATGACCGCCACGGCCACCGTCGGAGCGGCCCTCGCGGTCTCGGCGGCCCCGGGCGTCGCCGGCACGGTTCGTTTCGGCACATTGGCGCAGGGTGCGTCCGCCACGACGGTGTTGCCGTCGGCTGCGACCGCCGGTCGCTTCGATGTGACGGGCATCGCGGGCTCGGCGCTCTCGATCACGTTCACGTCGCTCCCGGCCACACTCAACGGCCCTGCCGGTAACACGCTGGCGATGTCGACCTACCAGGCCTGCTACACTGCCACGACCGTCAACGCGGGCTGCACTGCGCAGGCGATCACGGTCGGGCCGGCCATGACCGGTGCTCCGGCGCTCTCCGCAGCCGGCGTCGGCTACGTCTGGATCGGCGCCACGCTCGGCGCGGTCGGCGCAGGCCAGGTGGTCGGCACATACTCCGGCACGATCACCATCCAGATCGTCACGCTCTAAGGCGTCGCTGCGGGGCGAACGCCCCGCTCGAACCCCTCTGCTCGGACGACGAGACCCGCGCGAAGCCGCGGGTCTCGTCGCGTTCGGGGCTTGCGTTCTCACAGGCCCAAGTGCGGCAGTACCTTCCTCGTGTGATGACTCTCTCGACCGTGCTGGGCTCCCTCACGCCGGGCCTTCTCGTGCTCGGCGTTCTCGTGCGACGTCTTCTCGTGTTGTCAGTCATCGTCGGGCTGATCGCACCGGCGGCGCCCGCACAAGCGTCGCTGCGCGTGAACGTCCTGCGCTCGTTGGCGTTCGATCGCCTGGCGCCCGGCATGCCGTCGCTCTCCAGAGGGAGCGTCCCCACCGATACCGGGGTATTCGAGGTGTTGGGGCCGCCGGGTACGCCGATCGAACTGTGGTTCACCTTGCCGGCCGCGTTCGATGGTCCGTCCGGCGCGACGCTCCCGCTGACCTTCGACCCCAGTTCTGCGTCTTTCTCGGCAGCTCAGTCGACAGCCGATCGGATCCCCTTCGACCCGAGGTTGCGACAGCAGTTCAGGATCCCGCCCAGCGGACGGATGTTGGTGTTCTTGACCGGCCGGGTCCTGGTCGGTGCGGATCAGAAGCCAGGGAACTACCGCGCGTCCATCGTGCTTTTCGCGAACCAGGTCAATTGATGTCGACTCCGCTCTTCGCTTCGAATCACTCGTCGAAACATGCCGCCACGCGTCAGCGTGCCGTCACGTTCGCATCCTTCGTCGCGCTGGCGATGCTGGCCGTCTCGACAGCGGCGCTGCTGCCCATGCGCGCATACGCACAGGGCGTGGTCGTGTCACCGCCGACGTTGGTGATCGATCACCGTGTGCGCTCGGGTGCGCTGGAGTTGTTCAATCCGGGTGATCGCGCGATCGAAGTGCGCATCGAGTTGCTGTTCGGCTATCCCGTGACCGACAGCAGCGGGCAGTTCTCGCTGGAGACGCCGACGACGACGCCCGACGGTATGCGCGCTGCGACGAGCTGGGTGGAAGCGTTCCCCGCGCGGCTGACCATTCCCGCGTCGGGCCGACAGACTGTGCGGTTCCTCGCGCGGCCGCCCGCGACCCTCGTCGACGGCGAACACTTCACGCGGCTGGCGATCACCTCCAAGTTCGCCGCAGCCGCCGCCGATGCCAATGCCACGGCGATCCGCACGGAACTCTCGGTGGAGGTGCGTGCCGTCACCACGCTTCTGTATCGCAAGGGCGCGGTGCGTTCCACGATCACGGTCGCCAATGCGAGCACCGCATTGCGGCGGGACACGCTCGACGTCCGCGTGGATCTCTCGCCCGGCGGGAGCGCTGCGTTCCTCGGGACCGTGACGTACACGCTCGAGAGCGCGGCCGGCGCGGTCGTCGCGACGGTCGATCAACCTGTGAGCGTCTACGTACCGGTACGTCCGCGCGCGAACCTACCGCTCACTGGTGTGGTGCCTGGTGAATACCGCCTCCGTATCCGCGCGCGAGCTGAGCGCGGTGACCTCCCCGCGGGCGTGATCCTTCCGACGCCGACGTCCGAGATCGTCGTGCCGGTGCGCATCGCACCGCGCTGACGCGATCACTGCGCCTCGCACGACCAGTCTGATGCGGCGCTTCGCTTCGCTGGTCGGCGCGTGGGTTCGGGGCACATGTGCGGCGGGAGTCTGCGCACTCGCGGTAGCGGCGGTGAGCGCAACTCCGTCGGACGCTCAGGATCGCGAGTCCCTCCTCGTCGAACTGATCGTGCCGCAACTGCGCTCAGGCACGCTGCTCGCGGCGCGCGATGGCGAGCGTATCCTGCTGCCAGTGCGCGCGGTGCTTGCGGTGCTCGACATCGCGGTAGAAGGCGCGCCTGTCCTCGGACGCGCGGACCGCGCGTCGGCGGGAAGCAACGCGACGCTTCGCTTCGTTCGTCCGCGCGACAAGCGCGTCGTCTCGCTCGACAGTGCGGCACGCACGCTCACCGTCGGCAGGAGCGTACGCAGACTCAGTGCGGCGGAGCTCACCGCCGGTGACGAGGACTTGCTGCTCGACCGAGCGTTGCTCGAGGATGCGGTGGGCGCCCGCTTGCAGTTCGTGCCGGAGGCACTCGAGGTCCTGGTGCTCGATGCGGACTCCCTGCCACCGGTCGCCGCAGCCAGGCGGCGGCAACTGCACGCGCGGCTGCTCGCCGTCGCCCCTTACGAGGAGCCCGTCGCCGAACGAAGCGGACTGGAACGTCCCCTGCTCGACGGCGGGACGCTCGACTACCTGCTCACCCTGAACGACAGTCGGCCGCTCGCCGAGAGCAGCTACCTCACCACGCTCGGCGCGTCGGTGCTGGGCGGCGCGCTGGAAGGCATCGTCGGTGGTGACTTCGGTGGCCGTCGCGCCGACGGCACTGGCTCGTGGCTCGGGGTGTGGCGCGACCAGGCATGGCTCTCGCAAGTACGTGTGGGTGACGGACTCGGGACGGGTCCGCAGGCGCGGACCCTCCGCGGGGTGTCGGTGACCAACGCACCCTTCTTGCGCGCGCTCGACTACGAAGCGATCCCGGTGCGCGCGGCGGGCGACAGCGCGTGGGAAGTGGAGAGCTTCGTCAACGGCCGCCTGCTGCGGGTGGACACCTTGCGAGCGGGCCAGGGCAGCGTGCCGATCGCCGCGCGTTATGGCGCCAACGTCGTCGACCTCGTCGCACGGGGTCCGGGCGGGCTGGTGCAGCGTGCGTCACACTTCGTCTCGCTGGCCGCCACCGAGTTCCTGCGGCCGGGTCGCGTGGAGTACGGCTTGAGCGCGGGCAGCTGTCGGTTCACCGGTTGCGATGCTGCGGCCAATGGGGACCTCCGTGTCGGTCTCCGTCGCGATCTCACGGCACGCGCAGGTCTCGATTGGCAGCGCGACAGCATGAGCACCGAGCTCGCGCGGCCGTACGCCGGTGTCTCGTGGCTCGCCCACCCTTCGTTCACCGCGCTAGCGCTCGCCCAGCTCGGCAGCGAAGTGAGCGGTGTGATGCGCTGGCAGCCGACGATCAATCGCGCGGTGCAGCTCGAACGCACATCGCTCGCTCGCGCCGATCCGTTCGGTCGCTCGGCCGGTGGTGCGGCCGAACGCGTGGCGGCCTCGGCGTTCTGGCGTCCCTCGTGGTGGCAGGAGGCGGCGTTCGTGAACGTGAGCTGGCGTGACGAACACGCAGACATCGGCGCGACGGAGCGTGGGCGCCTCGCGATCGGCGCGCGCACGCGTATCGGGCAGCTGTTCCCGTTCGTGCAGTACGACCGCATCACACGTCCCGGCGTGGCGTCGTTCTACCGCCAGGCCGGCGGGCTCTCGTTGTTCACGACACCGTCGTCGCGCTCCGGCGCGTGGTACGCGCAGCTCTGGGGCTACGTGACCACCGAGTGGCGCAACGACGGGTCGCGTTCGCTCGACCTCACCATCGCGCAGACGTTCAACAACAGCTTCCGCGCCGAGTTGTCGCTGGGCGTACAGTCCGGCGGCGGGCCTCGGTACGGCGTGCGCATGTACACCGACCTCCCGCGTGCGCGTGTGATCAGCACCGCGCAGCGGAATCCGGTGAGTGGGTACGCGGGAACACACCAAGTACAGGGCGCGGTCTTCATCGATCCGGACCGTGGAGTTCTCGCGCTGTCACGTGGGCCGCTGTTGCTCCGTGGCGCCGTGGGCGGGCGTGTGTTCCTCGATCTCAACGCCAACGGGGTGTTCGATGCGGACGAACAGCCGCTCGCCGGCGTGAACGTGCGCGTGGGCGCCGCGAGTGCTGCGAGCGATGCCGACGGGTGGTACCGGGTGTGGGACGTGCTCCCGTTCGAGCCGGTGCGTCTCGAGGTGGAGCGGCTCACGTTGGAGTCGCCGCTTTGGGTGCCGGCGTTCGAACGCATGGAGATCGAACCGACGCCCAACAGTGTGCGTCGCGTCGACGTGCCGGTGCTGTCCGGCGGCATCGTCGAGGGTCGCGTGGTGGTCGCCGGGCCGGACTCGACGGCGGGTGTCGGCGGGTTGACGCTCAACGTGCTCGACGCGACCGGACGCTTGGTGGCGGCCGTGACAACGTTCACCGACGGCGGATTCGTCGCACTCGGCTTGGCGCCCGGGCTCTACATCGTGAGACTCGGCGAGTCGCCGTGGATGATGCGAACGCGTCCGAGCTTCACGATCCGCACCGTGGCCGACGGCGATCGCGTCCGCGACGTGCTGGTCACCGTGGAGCGTCGACCGTGAGCGCGAGCTGAGGCCAGGCGACCGCGAGGGTGCGCGATGTGCGTGGGAACGTGCTGTGCTCGCGCCAGCGTACCGTGACGTCGCGTGGCCCCGTGCCGCGTGCGACAACCCCATCGGCAGCGGCGAGTACTTCGATGCGGGTCGGCGCGACCGGTTCGGCGAAGACTCCGTGCGGACGCGTTCGCTCACGCGGTGACGTGACGGTCAGGACCCACGGCACGTTCGCGCGGACGGAGACCGTGAGCGCGTACTCATCGAAATCGGCGTCGCGGCGCACGTGTTCCAGCTTGCCCATGGAGTGCAGATCCAAGCGTTGGGATTCAACGATCTGCACCTGTGCCAAGAGCGAGGCCGAGCCGCTGGCGAGGCGGACGATCCGAGGCACAGCCTGCGCGTCGAGCGGCGCGCAGAGCGCCGCGGCGATGACGAGGAGTGAGAGGTTGCGCGCGAAAACGTGACTGCGTTCCATCGATCCAGGTGGTGGTCTTGCCTCGAGTATCGACCGACCCCCGTCGGAAGCTGAGCGGACGTGGCACCGGGTGGCAGCCGCCGCCGAGCCGCGTCCCACCGTTACACCGAGATGCGCGCTGCCAGTGTCAGATCGTGATCCGTCAGCCCGCCGGAGTCGTGGGTGGACAGCGTCACGATCACGCGGTTATAGCGTATGTCGACGTCGGGATGGTGATTCAACGACTCGGCCGGGGCGACGAGCGAATCGACGAAGGCGACCGCGTCGGGGAATCCCTTGAAGGTGAACGTGCGGCGTATCGCCTCACCATCGCGAGTCCAGCCTGGCAGCGCCTTGAGGCGTTGCGCGATCGCGTCGTCGGTCAGGCGCGGCATCTTTCCCATGGTGACTCCAGGAGCGGGGGGTGAGCGAGACGGCCGACACGGGGTCCGGAGGCCCTCACCCATGCCGCTGGTTCCGGTAGACGTGAATGTGGGACCGTTTTCTCGTAGGTTCAATGCAGACGACTCACCTGCGGGTGGGCTCCCCCAATCCCCGGATCCCATGCAGCACTCCGAGCAACTGTCCCTGCTGCGACGCGGCCTCCTGGTACTCCTGACCATCGGCGCTGCCGGGCTGGTCAGCGAGTTGGTGCTGCTGGAGCACTACGAGGACCCCCCGCAGTTCATTCCGTTCGTGTTGCTCTCGACGACGCTGCTGACGACCGCGTGGCATTGGTGGGACGGCCAGAAGCGCAGCCTGCGCGTCTTCCAAGTGGTGATGCTGCTGTTGGTGATCGCTGGTCCGGTCGGGATGTTCCTGCATCTGAAGGGGAACTACGCGATGGATCGGGAGTTCGACCCTTCACTGCTGGGACTGGATCTCTGGCTCTCGGTGATCCGCGGCGAGGCGCCGGCGCTGGCGCCGGGCACGTTGGTCCAGTTCGGCCTGTTGGGGCTGTTATACGCATACAAACACCCTGCACTCTCTGCCAAGGACTCGTAGCATGTCGACCCGTCTCGTCCGCGCCTTCGCGGCGCTCGCCTCGCTCACCCTCTTCGCCAGCATGATGCAGGCGCAGGTCGGCAAGCCCGTCACCATCAAGGATGCGAACACCGCCGCGGAGGCCGAGATCACCACCATGACGCACATGACGGCGGCGCTCGCCAAAGAACTCGTGGCCGCGCGTCCCTTCGCCAACACGGCCGCCTACGATGCGTTCTTGAGTGCTAAGCTGAGCAAGGAACAGCGCGCCGAGTTGTATCCGAAGCTCTGGGTGCACCTCAATCTCAACGCGGCGAGCCGTGAAGAGATCCAGCTCGTTCCCGGGATGGGTCCGCGCATGGTCCGCGAGTTCCTCGAATACCGCCCGTACAAGAGCATGGCGGTGTTCCGCAAGGAAATGAGCAAGTATGTGAGCGCAGAGGAAGTCGCGCGGCTCGAGCAGTACACGTTCGTTCCGATGGATATCAATACCGCGAGCGACGAGGATCTCAACTCGATACCGGGCTTCGGCCCGCGCATGCTGCGTGAGTTCAAGGAGTACCGTCCGTTCACCTCGGCGGAGCATTTCAAGAAGGAGATCGGGAAGTACGTGAATGCGAAGGAGGTCGGACGTTT
>JBJXGK010000042.1:0-41950 GCA_046153705.1 Gemmatimonadaceae bacterium | reverse complement strand
AAGGCCGCGCTCCGAAGAGCGCGGCCTTCTTGCTTCTACTGCCGAAGCGAGTCTACTTCGCCTTGGCGAGCTTGGACTTCTGACGGGCCGCGGCGTTCTTGTGGATGAGGCCCTTTCGCGCGGCACGGTCGAGGAGCTGCACGGCCTTCGCCTTGTCGGGGGCGGAGGACTCGACGGCCTTCGCGGTCTTCAGCGCGGTCCGGAGCGCGGCACGCTGCGACCGGTTACGAGCGGTCGCCGCGCGGGTCTTGCGCATGTTCTTCTTCGCGGACGCGATTCTCGGCACGGACTGATCTCCAAAGGTGATGGCAGGGTACACCGGTCGGTGCACCGTAGCCTGAGAATCGTAGACGGCTCAGAGGGGTAAGTCAAGGGAACGCCGTGCTTTGACTCTACACCCGCGGGGGTCTACTTTACCCCTCGACTGCCCGTGACGGGCCTCCTCTCAGCCGCGCCGACTGTGCGTCCGCTCCTGCCTCATCCCATCAACTCTCCGGCGGCGTCGACGTGACCGCGGTCGCTCCCGCCCAGGGCGACTCCGCGTTCGTCGTGGACATCGCGGGCTTCAATGGCCCCCTCGACCTGCTGCTCTCGCTCATCCGCGATGAACAGCTGGACATCTACGACATCCCGGTCGCCCGGATCTGCGAACAGTTCCTCTCGCGGATGCACGAACTCAAGCTGAACGAAGCGGCCGAGTACCTCGAGATGGCGGCCCGGCTGATCCGCATCAAGGCCCAGATGCTCCTGCCGCGCAAGTCGGGCGAGGACGGGTTCGAGGATCCTCGCCAGGAGCTCGTGCGGCGTCTGCTCGAGTACCAGCAGATGCGCGAGGTCGTCGATGTCCTCGAGAAGCTCGGTGAGGACCGGCGCAATCGCTTCGGGCGCACGTTCCTGCAGCAGGCGGCTGCACCTCCGCCGGCCCCGCTCGCGCTGAGCCTGTCCGACATCCTCGTCGCCGTCGACCGTGTGCTGCGTGCCGCGCGCAAGCCGACCATGCACGAGGTCATCCCACGCGCGCTCGACGTCGATGGCGCGATGCTCACGGTCCGTGCAGTGCTGCAACTCCGCGCGCATGCGCGCTGGCGTGACGTCGTCCGCGCCGATGCGGAACCTTGGGAGGTCCTCTCGGGACTTCTCGCCCTGCTCGAGCTCGCGAAGCGTAGCGAGCTCCATCTGACCCAACCCCGACCGTTTGCCGACGTGGAGATCCGCCGTGAACTCGCTGGCGAAGCTGCTTGAGGCCGCGCTCTTCGCGAGCCCCCGACCGATCCCGACCGACGAACTCAGCGCCCTCGACGGTGAGGCGTCGCCGGCGGCGATCCAGTCGGCGCTCGACGAACTGCGCGAGCACTACGACGTCGATGGCCACGGCGTCGCCCTCGTCGACGTCGGTGGCGGCTGGCAGATCCTGACGCGCCCCGAGTACACCGAGGCGATCGAGCGCGCGCAGATGGCGGTGCGGCCGACGCGCCTCTCGGCGGCTGCACTCGAGACGCTGGCGATCATCGCGTATCGGCAGCCCATCGGCCGTGCCGAGGTCGGCGAGATCCGCGGTGTGGATGTCGGCGCGGTCATCAAGTCCCTGCATGAACGTGCGCTCATCGACGTCGTCGGTCGCGCCGAAGGGCTGGGCCGTCCGCTGCTCTATGGCACGACGCCCGCGTTCCTCGAGCAGTTCGGACTCCGGCACCTCGAGGAGCTGCCGCGGGTGGACGAACTCGCGATCGCGCTGCGTCGGCCGGGGCAGGGCGAGACCCCCGCTGAGCCGCTGGTGACCGCCGGCGACGGCATGCCGATCGACGCCGCCGCAGCGAACGTCGAGACCGCCGCCCCGGATGCGACACCTGCGATCGAGGCCGCCAGCGAAACCGAGGCGACGCAGCCCGCGTGAGTGATGACGCCATGCGGATCCATCGCGCGCTCGCTCGCGCCGGCGTCGCCTCGCGGCGCAAGGCCGAGGAGTTGGTCGCGGCGGGGCGGGTCCGCGTCAACGGAGTCGTCGCGCGCACCGGGCAGTCGGTCGACCCCGCGAAGGATGCGATCACGGTCGACGGACGAGCGGTCGCGCTGCCGCCCGAGGCCAAGTGGGTGGTGCTGCACAAGCCGGCCGGTGTGCTCACGACCAAGTCCGACCCTGAAGGGCGCCCGACCGTGTTCGACCTCGTTGCGCCGTCGCCCGGTCTCACGTACGTCGGCCGGCTCGACTACCTCACCGAGGGCGTGCTGTTGCTCACCACCGATGGTGACGCCGCGCACCTCCTGACGCATCCGAGCACGCAGGTGGAGCGCACGTACGTCGCGACCGTCCGCGGGCCGGTGAAGATCGCCGCGTCGCAGATCCGCCAAGGTGTGGAACTCGAAGACGGACTCGTGGTACCCGAGTCGGTCTCGGTGACCGAGGGCGAACAGCCCCGCACGTGGGACCTGTCGCTCAGCATCCGTGAAGGACGCACCCGCGAGGTGCGCCGCCTCTGCGAAGCGGTCGGGTTGGAGGTCCTGCGGTTGGTCCGCACCTCGTTCGGCCCGGTCACGTTGGGGGCCCTCGCACCGGGGGCATCCCGCTCACTGACTCCCAAGGAACGCGACGTGATCAAGGCGCTCACGTATTCCGGATCGACCCGATGACCACCTCGACGCTCACGCACGACATCCTCGCCCAGGTCTCCCAACGCGTCGTCGGACAGCAGGCGATGGTGGAACGCCTGCTCATCGCGTTGCTCACCGGTGGTCACGTGCTGCTCGAGGGCGTGCCGGGTCTCGCAAAGACGCTGACCGTGCGAACGCTCGCCGAGACGGTGCGCACGAGCTTCAGTCGCATCCAGTTCACACCGGACCT
The DNA here is from genome assembly GCA_046153705.1 of Gemmatimonadaceae bacterium. Taxonomy (GTDB): domain Bacteria; phylum Gemmatimonadota; class Gemmatimonadetes; order Gemmatimonadales; family Gemmatimonadaceae; genus Pseudogemmatithrix. The sequence continues at coordinate 39,111 of JBJXGK010000042.1, read as the reverse complement.
GCTGCCGGCCGACGTGATCGGGACGCAGGTGTTCGATCAAGGCACCGCGACGTTCTCGGTCAAGCGCGGCCCGATCTTCGCCAACATCGTCCTCGCCGACGAGATCAACCGGGCGCCGGCGAAGGTGCAGGCGGCGCTGCTCGAGGCCATGCAGGAGAAGCAGGTCACGATCGGCGGCACGAGCTTCCTCCTCGAAGAACCGTTCCTCGTGCTCGCCACGCAGAACCCCATCGAGCAGGAGGGCACCTATCCGCTGCCCGAGGCGCAGGTGGATCGGTTCATGCTCAAGCTCCGCGTGGGGTACCCGACGCGCGACGAGGAACGGGAGATCATGAAGCGGATGGCGGGTGGCGAGACCATCCCGATCACGGCGGTCGCCGGTCCGGAGGAGTTGATGGCCGCGCGCAAGATGATCGCCGCGATGTACCTCGACCCCCGGCTCGGTGACTACATCGTCGATCTCATCCACGCCACGCGTGCGCCCAAGGATGCGGGGCTCGCCGAGCTGGTCCCGCTCGTGGAATACGGCGCCAGCCCGCGCGCGACCATCGCGCTCGCACAGGCGGCGCGTGCCCACGCCTTCCTGCGCGGCCGCGACTTCGTCAGCCCTGACGACGTGAAGGCGATGGCGACCGATGTCCTGCGGCATCGCGTGCTCCTCACATACGAAGCCGAGGCCGAGAACGTCTCGAGCGAAGAGGTGATCGGCCGGATCCTCGGCGCGGTCCCCGCGCCCTGACGATGCCTGTGACCGCGGGACGTCCGGCGGTCGAACGGCGCGGACACGGCGCGGTCCCCGCCGACATCCTCCGTCAGGTCAAGCGGATCGAACTCCGCACGCGCGGGCTCGTCAACTCGCGGTTCACCGGCGAGTACCACTCCGTGTTCAAGGGCATGGGGATGGAGTTCGCCGAGGTGCGGGAGTACCAGCCCGGCGATGAAGTGCGCACGATCGATTGGAACGTGAGCGCGCGCATGCGACGGCTGTTCGTGAAGCGCTTCGTCGAGGAGCGTGAACTCACGGTGCTGCTCGTGGTGGACACCTCGGGATCGGCCCGAGGCGGCGCGGGGATCCGCGACAAACAAGGCGTCGCCGCCGAGCTCGCGGCCGTGCTGGCGCTCACGGCCACCCGCAACAACGACCGCGTGGGGCTGCTGCTGCATTCGGACGTGGTGGAACATGTCGTCCCGCCGCGCAAAGGCCGACGCCACGCCCTGCGGCTCGTGCGCGACGTGTTGGCGTGGCCGTCGGGATCGCGCGGCACGGACCTCGGCGCGGCCTGTGACTATGCGGCGCGATTGCTCGGACACCGCAGCATCGTGTTCGTGCTCTCGGATTTCGTGACGCCCGCCCTCGAGAAGCCCCTCACGCGGCTCTCGCAGCGTCATGACGTGGTGGCGGTGGTGCTCGACGATCCTGCCGAACGGACCTTGCCCGACGCCGGCGTCGCCCGACTGCGCGATGCGGAGACCGGGCGTCTGGTCGAGATCGATACCAGCGACCCCACGGTGCGTGCGCGGTACGCGGCACTGGTGCGCGCCGAGATGGAGACGCGGCAGTCGCTGCTGCGTCGGCTCGCGGTGGATGAAGTGGTCGTGCCGCTCGAGAAGGGCTACGTGGAGCCTTTGCTGCGCTTCTTCCGGACGCGCGAGACGCGCGCCCGTCGCCGGTGATCAGCGCGCTGGTGGTCCTCGCCCTGCAAGGCAGTGCCGCGCAGGTGACCGCGCGCGTCACGCCGGAACAGGTGGCGGTCGGCGAGCCCATCACCATCGAGTTGCGGGTGCGCGCCCCACTCGGCACGGAGATCCGGTTTCCGGCGTTGCCGGATTCCAACGACGTGGTGGAGCCGCTCGACCCGCGACAGCTGCGTGAGGCGTCCTCGGCGACGATCATCGATCGCACGGCGGTGTATCGCTTGATCGCGTGGGACACCGGACAGCGCGTGGTGCGGTTCGGTGACATCACGCTCACCCGTGACGGCGCGACGCGTCGATACCCGGTGACGTTGCCGGCGCTCCGGATCCGCTCGGTGCTGCCCGCCGACACGGCACTCCGCAAGCCGCGGCCGGCGCGGGCGTTGCAGGACGTGCCACCGCCCTGGTGGCGCTACGCGATCGGCGCGGTCGTCGGGCTCGCGATCCTGTGGATGCTGCGTCGGGCACTGCGGTCGCGCGCCTCGTCGCAGGATCGCGGGCCCGATCCCGCGAAGGTGGCCGACGACGCGTTCGCACACGCCGCCAAACTCGGCTTGCTCGACGCGGGCGAGACCGGACGTCACGCGCTCACCCACGTGGACGTGATGCGCCGCTATCTCGCGGCGCGTTTCCCACAGGCAGATCTCACCCGCACGGCGCGTGAAGTCTCCGACGCGCTGGTCGGGGCGGAGTTCCCCATCCTGCCGGCGCGCGTGTCCGATCTGCTGCTGCGCACGGAGCCGGTGGCGTTCGCGCGTGCTCCCGTGCGGCCCGACGAAGCGCGCGCGATCGCCGAGGAGGCCAAGTCGATCGTGCGGGCGGTGGAGACGGCGTGGCGCTCGCGGCAGGAGCAGGCGGGGAAGCGGAAGCCGAGGACGCGCGCATGAACGCCTTGCGCGCGCTCGACTTCGCGGCGCCTTGGGCCGTGCTGGCGCTCCTGCCGCTGCTCGGGTGGTTGGTGTGGCGGCGCCGTCGTCGGCCACCGGCGCTGCTGCACGCGCGCGCGGAGCTGCTCGCCGCCGGCCCGAGACGCGGACGCTGGCGTGCGCGGATCCCCACCGCTCTCCGGCTCCTGGCCCTGACCGCCGGCTGCCTTGCGCTCATGCGCCCGAGGGCCGGCGCTCGGGCCGAGACGGTGCGCAGCGACGGCATCAGTATCGTGATCGCCATGGATGTCTCGAGCTCCATGCTCGCCGAGGACTTCCAGCCGGACAATCGGCTGGCCGTGGCGAAGCAGACGATCAAGGAGTTCATCCTCGGACGCAGCGCCGACCAGATCGGTCTGGTGGCGTTCGCCGGTGAAGCGCTCACGCAGGTGCCGCTCACGCTCGACTATCCGGTGCTCACCGCGTCGGTGGACAACCTGCAGCCGGGGCAACTCACCGATGGCACGGCCATCGGCACGGGCTTGGTGACGGCGACGAACCGCTTACGCGACGCCGCCGGCCGTTCGCGCGTCGTGGTGCTGCTCACCGATGGCGAGAACAATCAAGGCACGATCGACCCGCGCACGGCCGGTCAAGCGGCCGCGGCGTTGGGGATCAAGGTGTACACGATCGGCGTGGGCACCGAAGGTGTCGCCCCGGTACCGGTGGGCCGCGGCGTGTTCGGGTTGCGCTACGAGAATCGTCCAGTGCGGATCGACGAAGCGCTGTTGGAGGAGATCGCCAAGCAGACCGGCGGCCGCTACTTCCGCGCGCGCGACGCACAGGCACTCAAGCGCATCTACGATCAGATCGATCAGCTCGAGCGCGCACCGATCCGTGCCACGCGCTATGTCCGATTCACCGAGCTGTACCGGTGGCCGCTGTTGCTGGCCGGGCTCGCGTTCGCGCTGGAGTTGCTTGTGCTCTGGCGACGGGGCGCCCTCCCATGACGCGCTACGTCGATCATCCATGGGTGCTCGCAGTCGGCCTCGTGGTCGCGATGCTCGCGGCGGCCATGATCATCCTCGGGCATCGCCGCCGTCAGGAACGGTTGGCGCGGTTCGGCTCGCCGGAGGCACTGGTGCGGCTCGGGCCGCCGGGACTCGCGTCGGTGCCGCGCTGGCGCGCCGCGCGTCTGGCACTCGCCGCGCTGCTGTTCGGGATCGCACTCGCCGGACCACGCTGGGGCGAGGGGCGCGCGATCGTCGACACCGATGGCATCGATGTCGCCCTCGCGCTCGACGTCTCGCTGTCGATGTTGGCCGAGGACGAGAAGCCGAACCGGCTCGAGCGCATGAAGCAGGAGGTGCGGCGTCTGCGCGCGAGTGCGCCGGGGGACCGCGTGGCACTGTTGGCGTTCGCTGGACGGAGCTACATCCTGGCGCCGCTCACCAGTGACGACGGCGCGCTCGAGTTGTTCCTCGAGAATCTCGACCCGACGATCGTCGGACAGGTGGGCAGCGCGCTGGCGCCGCCGCTGCGGCAGGGCATCGAGCTACTGCTCGCGAGTGACGGCAGTGCCGACCGCGCGCTGGTCGTGATGAGCGACGGTGAGGCGTTCGACGACCGCGCCGCCGCGCTCACGCTCGCCCGCGAAGCGAAGGCGCGCGATGTGCATGTGGTCACGGTCGGCTTCGGGACGCCGGGTGGTGCGACCATCCCGCTGCTCGAGAGCGGCGGCGCGGACGTGAAGCGAGATCAGGATGGCGAAGTGGTCGTCACGCGATACGACGAGACGCTGCTGCGCGAGGTCGCGGAGGCCGCCGGCGGGGAGTTCATCCCGGCGGATGCCACCGACAAGGGGACCCGCGTGCGTCGCGCGCTCGCCGAGCTCGAAGGCGTGCGGCGCGAGGAGCAGCAACGGCTCGCGCGCCCGGAGCGCTACCAGTGGTTCCTCGGACTCGCGCTGCTGATCCTCCTGCTCGACGCGTACCTCGCCGACGGCGGTCGACTGCGTCGTCGCGCGGTGGCGGCGTTGCTCGTGTTCGCGTTGCCGAGCGCCACGGACGCTCAGGGCGACCAGCTCCAAGACGCGATCTCGGCGCACAAGGACGGACGCATCCTGCCGGCCATCCGCACCTATCGCGAGGCGCTCAGCGCGGGAGACCGTCGGCCCATCGTGCTCTACAACCTCGGGACGGCGTTGCTCACGGCTGACTCGCTCGATGCTGCTGTGGACGCGCTGGAGCGGGCTTCGTTCGCACCAGACCCGGAACTGCGGCGGCGCTCGCTCTACAACCTCGGCCTCGCGTACCTCAAGCGCGGCATGCGCGGTGACGGTGACGCGCGCTCCAATGCGTTGCGAAGTGCCCGTCGCTCGTTCCGCACCGTGCTGCTCGAGACGCCGGGCGACAAGGACGCCCAATGGAACTACGAGTTGTCGTTGCGTGCACCGCAGGGCGGCGGAGGTGGCGGCGGTACGCCACCCCCGTCGCAGGGACAACAGCAGCGTCCCGCCGAACCGCAGGGACAGATGTCGCGGCAGCAAGCCGAGGCGCTGCTCGACGCGGCGTCGCGTGAGGAGCGGGAGACGCAAGCCCGTCGCCAGCGAGGGGCTCGCGCCCCGCGGGCGCGCGGGGAGAAGGACTGGTAGTGCGCGGCATGAGACGAGCCCTCCTCATCCTGACGTCCGTGGCGGCGCCGATCGTGGCGGCGCCGATCGTGGCGGCGCCGATGGTGGCGCATGCCCAGGACGGCGTCGGCTTTCGCGCGGCGATCGGCCCGGACACCGTCTACGTGGGGCAGCAGGCGAGTTATACACTCACGGTGACGATCCCGGGCGAGGTTCGGCAGCGCTTGCGCCGCAATCCGGTGTTCATCCCACCGGAGGCGCGCGCGATGCTCGCCTATGAACTCCCGATGCAGAAGAGCGATCCTACACGCGAGGGGTCCGAGACGCACGTCTTCAGGCGGGCGCTCTTCCCGCTCACACCCGGACGCTTCCAGATCAATCCGTCGCAGTTGTCCTATTCGCTGCCGCAGAGCCCGTCGTTCTTCAGTCGCGAAGAGGACCGCCTCCTGCGCTCGGAAGGCGTGACGCTGGTGGCGATCGAACCGCCGCGGAGCGGCCGCCCCGCGCAGTGGACCGGCGCCGTCGGGCGCTGGCGTGCGGCCACACGCGTCGAGGGAGCGGCTCGTGTGGGCGACCCGCTCGTCCTCACGCTGCGCCTCGAAGGCAGCGGCAACGCGACCTTGTTGCCACGGCCGGCACTCACCATTCCGTGGGCCAACGTCGTGGCCGAGGATGAACGTGTGGTGCTGGATTCCACGCCGACGACGCTCGGCGGTCGAAAGGAGTTCGCGTGGCTGGTCACGCCGCGTGAATCGGGAGCGCGGCAGATCCCCGCGCTCGAATACCACTACTTCGATCCGATCGCACGGGCCTACACCACTGCCACAACAGCGCCCATCGCGTTGCGTGTCGCCAGCGGCGATCTGGTCGAACTGCCGACGCGCGCTGCGGCCGCCGAAGCGGCCGTGCCGTTGACGCTTCGCCCGCAGCTCGAAGGGCCGATGCGTCTTCGCCTGCCGTTGTGGTGGGCATGGGTGCTCGTAGTGGTCGCCGCGCCGCTGCCTTGGCTGATCACGGCCATGCGTCGCCGTGCGCCGCGTGCGGCGAAGACGAAGTCTCCGGCTGAACGCATCGAGGATCCCGCAGAGACGCTGCAGGGCGGGGACCTGCGCTCGCTCTTTGCGGCGGCGCTCATCGCGCGCACTGGAGTGCAGCTGGACCGCGCGACCTCGCCTGGCGCGCTCGTGAGTGCGCTCAAGCGCGAGGGCGTCACTGAAGAGACCGCCCGCGACGCGGAGGTGCTCCGTGATCTGCTCGATCGGACCGCGTACGCGAAAGGGGCGCGTGGTGGCGACCTGCGTGAGCGCGTGAAGGCGGTGCTGAGGCGCGTGACCGACGAAGCACGATCCCACGCGGTGCGCGCGATGATGCTCGTGCTCGGCGCGCACTTGGCGCTCGCGTTCCCTGCGTCCGCGTGGGCACAGCGCGCCAGCCGCGCGGAGACCCTCCGGGCGTTCACCGAGGGACAGACCGCGTACACGGGGCGCGACTACGAGCGCGCGCGCGACGCCTTCCTCGAGGCCGCACGTGCGGAGCCGCGCGATGCAGCCGCGTGGGCGAACCTCGGTACGGCCGCGTGGCAGGCGGGCGACACGGCGTCGGCGGTGCTCGGATGGCAGCGTGCGCTGCGACTCAATCCACTCGCGCTCGATCTGAGGCCGCGGCTCGAGCGCGTGCGGGCGCCGCAGCTGCGTGGGGTGGCGCGCGTATGGCCGGTGCCGCCGCTTGCGATGGCCGTGCTCGCGCTGATCCTCTGGCTCGTCGGTTGGTGGCTGCTTGCGCGCCGGGCGCGCCGCGGGCCCGTGGGATGGCGCGTCGTGGTGCTCGTGCCTGCGGTGCTCTGCGCCGTCGCGGCGTACGTCGTCGAGGACCGGCTGCGGGCGCAGGACCTCGTGGTGATCGCCTCCGCTGCGCCTCTGCGCACACTGCCGGCGCTCGGGGCGGATCAAGGGGCGGTGCCGATCACGGGCGAGGTGGTGCGCGTGCGCGAACGACGCGGCGTCTGGCTGCGGATCGAACTCGATGCGCAACGTGCCGGCTGGTACCCGGCCGAGCGGACGTATCCGCTCGTTCGCGATTGACCCCGTCCGCGCGACCCGGGAGATTCGGAGCATGACCACGCACGTCGCACGGCCGACCATCGCCGTCCTGCCGAGTGATGTCGCCGACCGCATCGCGGCCGGCGAGGTCGTTGAACGGCCGGCGTCAGTGGTGAAGGAGCTCGTCGAGAACGCGATCGATGCCGGCGCGACCGCGGTCGACATCGATGTGCGCGAGGGCGGCCGTGCACTGATCCGCGTGAGCGATGACGGCCATGGCATGGACCGCGCGAATGCCGAACTCGCGATCGCGCGGCACGCGACGAGCAAGATCCGCGATGCCGAGGATCTCGTCGGAGTCCTCAGCTTCGGTTTCCGCGGTGAGGCGCTGCCGGCCATCGGGTCGGTATCGCAACTCACGATCGAGACGGCCACCGATGACGGCGCAGGGGTCACGGTGGACGTCGCGGGGGGCACGTTGCGCACGGTGCATGAGACCGCGCGCCGACGCGGGACGTCGGTGTCGGTCGCGTCGCTGTTCTACAACACGCCGGCGCGGCTCAAGTTCATGCGCGGCGCGCGCAGCGAGTGGCGCGCGATCGCCGACACGCTCACCACGCTGGCGCTCGTGCGTCGCGATGTCCGATTCACGGTCGCGCACGACGGCAAGGAGCAGATGCGGCTGCCCGTCGCGGAGTCCCTGCGCATCCGTGTCGCGGCCCTGTGGGGCAACCGGATCGCCGAGCGCCTGGTCGATGTCGACGATGTCGCCGGTGTGATCCGCGTCTCGGGACTCGTCGAGCGACCCAGTGACGTCGGCACCGAAGGCCGTCGCAACTTCCTGTCCGTGAACGGACGCGCCGTTCGCGACGTCGGTCTCATCCGCGCCGCCGAAGCGGCCTACCGCTCGACGATCCCGGCCGGGATGCGCCCGAGCGTGCTGCTCGAAGTCGAGCTGCCCGGCGGCGATGTGGACGTGAACGTGCATCCCGCGAAGGCCGAGGTGCGCTTCCGTGACCGCTGGACAGTGGAGCGCGCGGTGGAGCGTGCGGTACGGCGGGCGCTCGGCACCGAGGATTCCTCGGCGGCCGTGGGCTACGTGCGGACGTTCCTGCCAGGTGAACCGTCGTTCGGGTCGCCGCTCGGGGTCGAGGCGCTGCGCCAGGCACCGACGGTCGAACCAGCGCCGCTCTTCGATCACACCGACGACGACGCGGCACCGGCGTCGGAATCAGCCGAACGCGACGCAACGCCGCGCGCGGACGCCGAGATCCTCGTGCCGCCGCTCACGCAGTTCCATCGGACGTACATCACGTTCGAGCGCCCTGATGCCCTCGTGCTGATCGATCAGCATTCGGCGCACGAACGTGTGTTGTACGAACGATTCCTCGGCGCGCTCGAGGGCGGCGAGGTGCCTTCCCAGCGACTGTTGTTCCCGCTCACGCTGCATCTCGCCTCTGCGGAAGCGGAGGCGTTCGAGGAACATCGGGCGTTGTTCGCCAAGATCGGTTATGAAGCCGAGGGATTCGGCGGCAACTCGATCCTCGTCCACGCCGTGCCCAATCCGCACCCGCGCTTCGACGCCGAGCGCTGCCTTCGGGATTCGCTGGCGACATTGACCGGCGATCGTGCCTCCGGTGCTATCGCCAGACACGAACGTCTGGCCGCGACCGTCGCGTGCAAGGCTGCGGTGAAGTCGGGCGATCTGCTCGCACCCGAGGAGATGCGCGCGCTTTACGTTGCACTCGCGCGGACCACGCTGCCCGCGCACGACGTGCACGGACGCGCCACGATCCTCCAGCTCGGTTGGGATGAGCTCGACCGTCGCTTCGGCCGCACCTGACCGTGGCTGTGCCCATCCGCATCATCGCCGGGCCGACGGGAGCCGGGAAGTCGGCGCTCGCCATGGCGATCGCCGAAGCCACTGGCGCGCGCATCATCAGTGCCGACTCACGGCAGATCTATCGTGGGTTCGACATCGGAACGGCGAAACCCACGCATGCCGATCGCGCGCTCGTGCATCATGAAGGCATCGACGTCGCTGAGCCGACGGAGCGCTGGTCGGCCGCCCAGTGGTCGATGGCGGCGGCTCAGTGGCTCGACGACGCGGCAACTGCCGCTGTGCCCGCCGTCGTCGTCGGAGGGACGGGACTGTGGCTCCGGGCGCTCGTGACCCCACTCGTTGCGGAGCCGCCCATGGATCCGGGACGTCGGGCGGACTTGCAGGCATCACTCGGCCAGCAGGACACGCCGTCCCTGAGGAAGCTGGTTGAGCAACTCGACCCCGCGCGCGCGCACCTCGGGCGCACGCAGTTGCTGCGTGCGGCCGAGATCGCGCTGCTCACGGGCAAGCGTCTGTCCGATCTCCACCGGGCACAGGCGGAATCGGACGCCGCGACGCGTCGTGCCGCTCGCTGGCTCGTCGTGGATCCTGGCCCTTCGCTTCAGGTGCGGCTGGAACACCGCCTCGATGCGATGTTCGCCAGCGGTTGGGTCGACGAGGTCGGGCGCCTGATGGAGCAGGTGCCTGCGGAGGCCCCGGCGTGGAACGCCTGCGGGTATCGGGAGATTCGTGACGGGGTACGGCAAGGAGGCGACCTAACCGCCGCCCAGACAGCCGTGCGCATCAGCACGCGACAGTACGCGAAACGGCAACGCACGTGGTTCCGTCACCAATTGAACGATGAGCCGGCCGTGTTGCGGCTCGACCCCCGGGAGCCTGACGCCGTCGGTCATGCTATCCGCTGGTTCCGCGAAGGAGAGCGCACGTGAAGGTCGGTATCACCTGCTATCCCACGTACGGCGGCTCGGGCGCCGTGGCCACAGAGCTCGGTATCGCGCTCGCGGGTCGCGGGCATGAGGTGCACTTCATCTCGTACGAGCATCCGTTCCGGCTGCCGCACTTCCTGCCGCGCGTCTATTTCCACGAAGTAAGCATCGGAAACTATCCGTTGTTCGAGTATCCGCCATACGATCTCGCACTCGCGGTCCGGATGCACGACGTCGTGTTGTCGCAGGGACTCGATCTGCTGCACGTGCACTATGCGATCCCGCATGCGACGAGTGCGTGGATCGCCAAGGAGATGCTGCGGGAGCAGGGGATGAAGCTGCCGGTGGTGACCACGCTGCACGGAACGGATATCACGATCGTCGGGCAGGACCATTCGTATCATGCGATCACACGCTTCTCCATCGAGCGATCCGACCGCATCACGTCCGTGTCGCAGTGGCTCAAGGATGAGACCATCAAGGCGTTCGGTTGCGGCAACTGCCGAGTGGATGTCATCCCGAACTTCGTCGATCCGACGATCTTCGATCGGGCGAAGTACGGCCCGGGGCTGCACCAGGAGTTGGGTGGCGGGAAACCGGTGCTCATGCACATCTCCAACTTCCGTCCGGTGAAGCGCGTGCGCGACGTGGTGCGGGTGTTCGCGAAGGTCCGAGCGTCAGTCCCGAGCGTGCTGGTCATGGTCGGCGATGGTCCCGATCGTGGCGCGGCGGAGGAAGAAGCGCGCCAGCTCGGTGTCGCACAGGACGTGAAGTTCCTCGGGAAGATCGACGCGGTGGCGCCACTCCTGGCGGCGGCGGACGTCTATATCTTCCCCTCCGAGAGCGAGAGCTTCGGGTTGAGCGCGTTGGAGGCGCTCGCCAGCGGAGTGCCCGTGGTGGCGGCACGCGTGGGCGGTGTCCCTGACGTCGTGCGCGACGGCGTCACCGGCGCCCTCCTCCCGTTGGGTGATGTCGATGGCATGGCGTCGGCTGCGATCCAGCTGCTCGAGCCGTCTCGCTGGGCCACCGTCAGTGCTGCGGCACAGGCCGATGCCCGCGCCCGGTTCTCCACGCAGGACGTCGTCGCACAATACGAGCAGGTCTACGTCGAGGCGCTGGAACACGTCCGCTGATTCCCGCTAGCTTTCCCGGATGCAAGAGCTGACGGTCTTTCAGGCGTTCGTCCTCGGTGCCCTGCAGGGACTCACGGAGTTCCTGCCGGTCTCCAGTTCGGCGCACCTTTCCCTCACGCCGTGGGTGTTCGGGTGGCAGCCGGCCGGACTCGGCTTCGACCTCGCGCTGCATGTCGGCACATTGGTAGCGCTCGCGTGGTATTTCCGCGCCGAGTGGGGCGGGCTCGTTGCCGGCGGGTTCACGCTGCTGCGGCATCAGAAGCCGGTCGATGAGCGATCGCATCGCGCACTGTTCATCATCATCGCGACGATACCGGCCGCCATCGCAGGCGTCTTGCTCGAGGAGTATGCCGAGACGGTCTTTCGTGCTCCCATCGTCACGGCCATCGCGCTCATCGTGATGGGCGCCGCACTCTGGATCGTGGATGCGAAGCTGCCGCGAGACCGGGATCGTGCATCGATGACGTGGCGCGATGCACTCTGGATCGGTTGTGCGCAGGTGCTCGCGCTCGTGCCCGGCGTCTCGCGCTCGGGTTCGACGATCACCGCCGGCCGTGCGTTGGGGTTCGATCGCGCGACCGCGGCGGTGTTCTCGTTCCTCATGTCGATGCCGATCGTGCTCGCGGCGGCGATCCTCAAGGTGCCGGATGCGATTCGCGAGACCGGCATCACGCTGCCGCTGATCGTCGGCGTGGTGACAGCGGCCGCCTCGTCGTGGCTCGCCATCACGGTGTTGCTCCGATACGTCTCGCGCCGCGGGTACGGGGTGTTCGCTGTCTACCGGTTCGCGCTCGGCGCGCTGATCATCGGGCTCATCCTCACGCGAGGTGGGTGGTGAGCTGGCTGGGGCATGACGCGGGGGCGCTGGCGCGCGTCCTCGCGCTCCCGCTGGTCTCGACACATCGGCAACTCACGAGCACGATGGACTTCGCGCATGCGCTCGCGGCGGAAGGTGCGAGTGCAGGCACGCTCGTGCTCGCCGAGGAACAGACCGCGGGACGCGGGCGCGCCGGGCGCGCGTGGACGTCGTCGTGGGGCGCCGGCATCTGGATGACGCTGATCGAGCGTCCGCGTCTCGGCTCCGGCCTCGATGTGCTCTCGCTGCGGATCGGATTGCGACTCGCGCCCGTGCTCGAGCGGTGGACCGACGAGCCCGTGCGTCTCAAGTGGCCCAACGATCTCTTTGTCGGCCGGCGGAAGTTGGCGGGGGTGCTCATCGAGGCGCGCTGGCGTGGTCCCCAACTCGATTGGGTCGCGATCGGGCTCGGGGTCAATCTCCTGCCGCCGGCCGACCGCGATGACGCTGCGGCCCTCACCGGCACCACCCCGGTCGAGGTCCTCGGTGAGGTCGTCCCTGCGGTTCGTGCGGCGGCCTTCGCGACCGATGCACTGGACACGGAAGAACTCGCGGCGTTCGCGAGTCGTGATTTCGCGTTGGGGCAACGCGTCTCTCATCCGGCGGACGGACTCGTGCGCGGGATCTCCGCGAGCGGCGAGTTGCTCGTCGAGACGGCCGATGGCGTCGCCCCGTTCCGGTCGGGTTCATTGGTTCTCGCTCCTACCTGAGGCATCGATGCTCCTCGTCGCAGACGTCGGCAATACCGAGACCACGCTCGGCCTGTGCAAGGGTGAGGTCGTCACCGATCACTGGCGCGTCACCACGGATGCTGCACGGACGCCGGACGAGGTGTTCCTGCTCCTGCGCAACCTGCTCTCGGCGTGTGAGGTATCGCCCTCGCAGCTCAGCGGCTCCGCGATCGGGTCCGTCGTGCCGAGTGTCACCGGACCGCTGGCCGAAGCGTTCGCTCGGCTGATCGGCGTGCGGCCGGTGATCGTCGATGCACGGTCAGCGCTGGGGATCACCCTCGCGGTGGATGAGCCGATGACCGTCGGCGCGGACCGGATCATCAACACGCTCGCCGCGAGTCAGCTCCATCGGGTGGACTGCATCGTGGTCGATCTCGGCACCGCCACCACGTACGACTGCATCACCGCAGACGGCGTGTTCCTCGGGGGTGTGATCCAGCCGGGCGTGCGCACCTCAGCCGAGACGCTATTCCGCCGAACGTCGAAACTCCCGGCGACCGAACTCGTCGCGCCCAAGAAGGTGATCGGCACGCGCACCGAGGAGTGCATCCGCTCGGGCGTGGTATTCGGCGCGGCCGACGCCCTGGACGGAATCGTGCGACGGATCAAGGCGGAATGGCCGCGTCCGCAGGTGCCGAAGGTGATCGCGACCGGCGGGTTGGCGACCGTGATCAAGCCGTACTGTCAGGAGATCGAGCTCGTCGACCCGGACCTCACGCTGCACGGGCTGCGGTTGGCGCACGCGTTGCTCAGCGCGCGCTGAGTCGGCCGAGTTCGACCTCCGCGGCGATGAAGCCGAAAGTCGGCCACGCTCCGGTCGCGATGCCGCGCTCGAACCACCTCCGCGCACCCAAGGTGTCACCTCGCACCAGCGACCACTGCCCGAGGCCGTACATGAGCGTCGCGCGAAGCACGCCGGCCGTGTCCGAGGGCGTGAGGACCGCATCGGGCGCCACGCGCCCCCGGTAGAGGGCAAGGCGCCTCTCGTAGGCATCGTTCGCTGCGGCGCGCTCGCGCGGTTCGGAGAGCGCACGATCGGCCTCCTCGCGGCGACCGGCACGTGTGAGCGCGCTCCACAGCCAGTCGACGCAGCCCGCGCGCTCCGACGCACTCTCCGCGAGTGAGCGTGCTTTGCGGAAGGCGTCCGCCGCCCCATCGAAATCCGCGAGGAAGAAGCGCGCCAGGCCCAAGTGGAACCACGCACCGTAGAGTTCGGGCGCCAGATCGCTCGCGCGCTCGAGGTCGTCGCGTGCGCGCGTGAACTCGCGAAGCGCGAGATACCGATGGCCGCGCCAGCGGAGGAGCAGGGCGTCGTCCGGCCGCTCTTCGAGTGCCGCGGTGTAGGTGCCGACGGCCTCGCGAATCTGACGGGCAGCGGCCTGCGCGTTGGCGAGCTCCAGCACGCGCGCTCGCGCGGACGGGTCGCGAGCGAGAGCGGCTCGCAGCTCGGGGATCCGCGACGTGTCGGGGAGCGAGCGGTACACCGTGCCGCTCGGCGTGCGGAACTGCTCACCTTGCGCGTGAACCGGCAGCGCGGCGGCGAAGGCCGCGGCGCACGCGGCCAGCGCCAAGGAGCGAAACAGGGAAGCCGCAAGGCGCGCTCGGCGCGTGGTCATGTGCGGAAGTTGAGGGGACCTCAGTCGATTCGCCACCGTACTCCAGAACGAGCCGTGCGGTCCATCGGGCAGCGCAACTCGTGGCAGGGGCGTGGCTTAGCTCGCCTGGAGGTTATCCACATAAACTGTTGTAAATAAAAGGGTTAGAGGGCTGGCGGTTGCCGTTGACGTGACGGGCACGGCATCGTATACTCCTCTTGTTAGCACTCGCCATGAGTGAGTGCCAGCACTTCAGTCAATCATTTACCCAGTCGGAGGATCGATACCCATGGCAGCGAAGACTGCAGCCGCGAACAAGGTGGCCCCGCTCGCAGATCGCGTCGTTGTGAAGGCGCTCGAAGAGACGGAACAGATGCGTGGCGGTCTCTACATCCCGGACACGGCCAAGGAAAAGCCGCAGCAGGGTGAAGTGATCGCGGTGGGCCCGGGTCGCACCGAGGACGGCAAGCGCGTCCCGATGGAAGTGAAGGCCGGCGACAAGGTGCTCTACGGCAAGTACTCGGGCACGGAAGTGACCATCGAGGGCGAACAGCTCCTCATCCTCCGCGAGAGCGACATCCTCGCGATCGTCAGCTGACTTCGACTCTACATCCACTAACTCAGGACTATACCCATGGCTGCAAAGGAACTGCATTTCAACGTTGAGGCGCGTGCCGCCCTCAAGCGTGGTGTCGACCAGCTCGCCGAGGCCGTGAAGGTCACCCTCGGCCCCAAGGGCCGCAATGTCGTCATCGACAAGAAGTTCGGCGCCCCCACGGTCACGAAGGACGGTGTGACCGTCGCGAAGGAGATCGAGCTCGCCGATCCGATCGAGAACATGGGCGCGCAGATGGTGAAGGAAGTCGCGACCAAGACCTCCGACCTCGCCGGCGACGGCACCACCACGGCGACCGTGCTCGCCCAGGCCATCTTCCGTGAAGGCCTCAAGAACGTGACCGCGGGTGCGAACCCGATGGCCATCAAGCGCGGCATCGACAAGGCCGTGGCCGCGATCGTCGAAGAGCTCAAGAAGCTCTCCGTCCCGACCTCGGGCAAGAAGGAGATCGCGCAGGTCGGCACCATCTCGGCCAACAACGACGCCGAGATCGGCAACCTGATCTCGGAAGCGATGGAGAAGGTCGGCAAGGACGGCGTGATCACCGTCGAGGAAGCCAAGGGCCTCGAGACGACGCTGGAGACGGTCGACGGTATGCAGTTCGACCGCGGCTACCTCTCGCCGTACTTCATCACCGATCCGGAGAAGATGGAGTCCGTTCTCGAAGACGCCTACATCCTGATCCACGACAAGAAGATCGGCTCCATGAAGGACCTGCTCCCGGTGCTCGAGAAGGTCGCGCAGACGGGCAAGCCCCTCCTCATCATCGCCGAGGACATCGAAGGTGAGGCCCTCGCGACGATCGTCGTGAACAAGCTCCGCGGCACGCTGCGCGTCTGCGCCGTGAAGGCCCCGGGCTTCGGTGATCGCCGCAAGGCGATGCTCGAGGACATCGCGGTCCTCACGAAGGGCAACGTGATCTCCGAGGAAGTCGGCTTCAAGCTCGAGAACGCCGTCATCACGGACCTCGGCCGCGCCAAGCGCATCGTCGTCGACAAGGACAACACCACCGTCATCGACGGCTACGGCGAAGAGGACAAGATCAAGGGTCGCATCAAGGAGATCGAGGTCGCCGTCGAGAAGTCGACGTCCGACTACGATAAGGAGAAGCTCCAGGAGCGTAAGGCGAAGCTCGCCGGCGGTGTCGCGGTGATCAACGTCGGTGCGGCCACCGAGAGCGAGATGAAGGAGAAGAAGGCCCGCGTCGAGGACGCGTTGCACGCGACCCGCGCGGCCGTCGAGGAAGGCATCGTCCCGGGCGGCGGCGTCGCGCTCATCCGCGCGCAGTCCGCGCTCAAGGGCCTCAAGCTCGACGCCGAGGAGCAGATCGGCGTGGACATCATCCGCAAGTCGATCGAAGAGCCGATCCGCATGATCGTGCAGAACGCGGGCGGTGAAGGTTCGATCGTCGTCGAGAAGGTGCGCGCGTCGAAGGACAAGAACTTCGGCTACAACGCGTACTCCGACACCTACGAGGACCTCGTCCTCGCCGGCGTCATCGACCCGACGAAGGTGACCCGCACGGCGTTGCAGAACGCCGCGTCGATCGCCTCGCTCCTCCTCACCACGGAAGCGCTCATCGTGGAGAAGAAGGAAGACAAGCCGGCCCCGGCCGCGCAGGGTGGCGGCGGCATGGGCGGGATGTACTAAAGGCAGATGTGAGGCGGGAGGTGTGGCGGGCTCGGACAGCTCACACCTCCCACCTCAGCGCCGATTCACGGCGCATCACTCAGGTTCAGGAACACGTCGGCCGGCGTGAGTAACAGCCCAGGCACGATGCCGAAGACGATCAGCGCGACCACGAGCAGCGTGGTGGCCGCACGTTCGCGCCGATCCAGGTCGGGCGCGACGCTCGGGACCGCCGGGCCGAGGAACGTCGCCGAATAGGCACGCAGCGAGGCCACCGCGAGGGCCGCCGCGCCGAGGATGATCATCACGGTCGACGCCACACTCTCGCCCCACAGCGCGTGCAGCATCAGGTCGTCGGCGATGAATCCCGACGTACCCGGCATCGCGACGCCCGCCGCGGCGAACAGCGCGAATCCCGCCGCGAGACGAGGGAACGCCTGCACCCGACCGCCGCGACGGTCGAATCGGACCGGTCCCACGCGCGCCTCGAGCGCAACGATGAGCAGTCCGAGTCCACCCATCGCGAAGGCGGTGGTGAGGACCACCATCAGCGCAGCCGCCTCGTGGCCACGACCGGCAGCGCCGAGCGCAGCGAGGATCATCCCGCCGTGCATCGTCGTCGCCGCGCGGTAGAACCCGCGGAGGTCGGGCTGCACGAGCGCGATCAGCCCAGGCACCAACGTCATCACGGCGCCGAACACCACGAGCAGCGGTGCCATGTCGTAGGCGAACGGGATGTGGTCGGTGAAGCGCAGATGCGCGAGCACCAGGACGAGCGTGGCCCCGAGCTGCTGCGTCTGCTCACCCGGCGAGCGGTCACCCAAGGCGACGGCACCGGTGTGGAGCGGCATCACGCCCACGCGCAGCGCCACCGCCACGACCGAGGTCATGAACGCGATCAGCGGCATCGCGAGCGCCAATCCGACCGCGGCCGCCGCCGCACTCGTCGCGCTTGCCAGCAGCGTCCACCGGACGGACCGCGACCCGCCTCCTATGCTCATCGCCTGCAACGCCAATCCCAGCGCGAGTGCACCGAAGGCGACCGGACCGCTCACGCTGAGCGAGGCGGACGCGAGCGCGATGGTCACGCCCAGCGTCCCGATCGCGCGTGCGGTGCGCGTCGCCGCGACGCCGAGCAGGACCGGCAGCCAGAGCGGCAACAGACTCAGCGCGAACACCGCGCCCGGCACTCCATCCAAGCGGAAGATGTTCATGCGGACTCCGAGCCGGTCGCGCGGCGGAGTCGCCGGTCGAGTGCATCGAGCGCCCGCGCGAGGGCCAACACCGGCGCGACGGCTGCGTCGAGCCGGTCTTCGAGCCGCACACGATGCAGCGCCGTCCCGTACCGGAGCAGTCGACCGGGCGTGGGCGTCGCCGAGGGGTGCGCATGCACGATCGCCGCGTGACCCAGCCGGTGCGCGTCATGGATGGTGTTCGGTGCCCGGAGATACTGGAACACGCGCAACAAGGCATGACAGGTGAGGTGGACGGTCGCGAGGGTCGTGAACCCCAGTGCGATCTCGGCGAGGATCAGTCCCACCTGTGCGAGCGTCGCGTGGGCGAGCGCTCCTTTCGCGTCCGAGTGGGTCCGGGCGACAGACGTCGCGTAGAACGCCGTCGTCAATCCTACCGCGACAGCGATGTACTCGACGAGCGGTGCGGCCGCGAGCAGCGGCGCGACGCGCAGCAACAGGAACAGCCCCATGTGGATGGATATCCCACCGTAGAACAGCGCGCTCGAGGGCGTCGGTCCCTCCATCGCGCGTGGCAACCAGCCCGAGAACGGCAGCATCGCCGACTTGCCCATCGCAGCGAGCAGCAGCAACCCGGCGATGAGTTCGACCTCCCACGCCGGCAACGCGGCCGCGTCCTGCAATGCCGCGAGTCGCGTCGTTCCGACCAGCTCGTGCACGGAGACCATCGCCATGAGGAATCCGGCGTCGCAGAGCCGGTAGGTCGTGAACGCACGCAACGACGAGCGGATCGGTTCGTCGCGCTCGTGGAAGTAGCCGATGAACAGCGCCGACGAGATGCCGATCAACTCCCAGCCGGCGAACATCACATCGAGCGCGCCGGCGTACGCCACGAGTTGCACGCCGGCGGCGAACATGGCGAGCAGCGTGAAGAACCGGACGAACCCCGGCTCCTTGTGCAGGTACGTGCGTGAGAACCGCGCGACCAGCAATGTGAGCATCGCACCGAGAGACCCCAGCGTCACCGCCGCCGCGTCCACCAACGCGATGGCGGGGATATAGTAGTCACCGAGTCGCAGCCAGTCGCCGTACGACACCTCGCCGCGTAGCGGGTCGCCGATGAATCCGGCCCACTGCGCCGCCACGGTCACCGTGGACACGAGCGAAAACACGAGCGAACCCTCGACGATCACGAACACCCAGCGTTCGCTCGGCCGGGTCGCGCCCAAGAGCACCCGGAGCCCGACCACGAGTGCGGCGGCGAGGGGGAGTGTGGCAGCCAGCGCGATGGTCGTATGGATCAACATCAGCTGGCCCCGGACAGTGCGGCACGCACCTGCGCCGGTGCCACGAACTCGCGAGAACGCCCGTGCCAGTCAACGGAACGGTCGACCACCGGCAACGCGACCGGGTCCGGCGTGTAGGGATGGAACGCGCCGGCCTTGAACACCTGCATCGCGCCGGTCTCCGGGTGCACGCTCACCAGCTGCACCCACTCCTTCGTCACCAACTCCGCGACCTCGGCCTGACGTGACGCGACGGCGAGCAACGCGGCAGGAGTCGCATCGACGATGAGCAGCAGCCGCATGGGCTCATGCAGTTCGACCATCTGCAGCGGGAGCCCCGTCTGCAGGTCCCCCTGATGCCCGTTCATCACGCCGAGGAGGCCGATCACGTTGTGCGGCAGCTTCGTGCCGCACCCGAAACGGCTGTTGTCGACCGATGAGAAGTAGTACTCGAGACTGATGCCCGCGCCCACCGGACCGACCGCCGCGAGGATCCGTTCGAGGATCGCGTCGTCGGCATCGTGCGCGGGGTCATAGCTGATGAGGAACGGGCGGCGGTCGAGATGCAGCCCGCGGGTCAATGCGCGCCGACCGACGACCGCGATCGCATTGGTGCAATGCCCGTATTCCGGGCGCGGCTGTCCGAGGTGGGACGCGCGCGATTCGACGTGCTCGAGTGCTTCTTGCGGGGTCAGCCCGAGCGGAGCGTCGTCGAACCGGCGGCACCGTTCACGGGCACTCTCGCGCCGCGCGCGTTCGAGCATCACGCAGATCGATTCGAACCGTTCGTCATGGGACGCCGGGATCGCGCCGAGGTCGTACAACTGCACCTTGTCGTCGGCAGTGTCATGGAGGCCACCCACGAAGATCGTGTCGTCGGGGATGACGATGCCGCGTTCGCGGACGGCCGCACGGACGTCCGGTCGATTCGCGAGCTCCGCGAAGAGGCGTGCGTTCGCACCGCCGCGGCGTCCGCCGCATGCGCCACAGTCATGCGCCGACTCATGCGGGTTGTTGAGACTGGTCGAGCCGTGACCGAGCACGATGACGAAGGGCGCGAAGTTCGACGTCAATCCGATGTTCCGGAGGACACCCACGACCCGATCGGTACTCTCCTGCAGTGAGAACCCCACCGGTTTCCCACGGCTCGACGCCTGCTTGGTCCACTCTTCGCGCAGGGCACTCAACTGCGTGGTCGGGCGGGGCACGAAGCGTGCGAGCAGGCGATCTCGGAGTGCGAGCGTCCGTCGCGGTGCGACCACTCGTCCGGCGGCGGCCATGCCGGCCAGCGGCCCGAGCACGAAACTGAGTCCCGCCCCACCGGAGAGCGTCCGCGATCCGCGTCCGATCGCCCGCTCGAAGCTGTTCCAGCGCGCGCGCAGCCGCTGGCGCAACTGGTGCCAGCCGAGCTCGGTCGCGATCGGCGTCTCGTGCACTTCGTGGCCTGGTATGACCACGACGGGACAATGCGCCGCAGGCGTGATGTCGTAGAGGCCCTGATAGTCGATCGCTACCCCGAAGAACCCGGCGACGCCGAACGTCTCGTACGCTGCGCCCAGTTCCTCGATCGCACGACGAATCGACTCCTCGCGCTCGTCGATACAGAAGAGCAGCTGGGCGTCCGCGCGCGCGGCCGGACGTCGCGCCAACGCCGCCGCGCGGTGTGCCGCGAGCGCGTCGAGAATCTGCCGGCGGTAGCGCCCTTCGTACGCTTCGTGGAACACCTGCTGGCGGCGCACCGCGGTCGCGGCCGACCGGAGTTGCCAGCACGCGCGGAGCGATTCATCGTCGAGCGCGCTGACCCCAGCGGTATCGAGCGACGCGGCGTCGGCGAGCGAGAGGAGGACGAGTCCGGCTTCGAGCGGATCGACCGGGACGCTCGCCGGCAGTTGCGCGCGCAGCGCTGCCCATCCGCTCGGCAGACCATGCGCGGCGCACGCGTGCTCGACCGCTCGGCGTTCGAACAGCAGCCGCACCGCGAGGAACTCCGCGAGCACCGGCGTCACCGCGTCCGCGCGCTCCTCCGGGTGTCGCTCGAGTCGCGAGAACATGCCGCTCCAGCCCGGTAGCGCGAGGGCGGTGGCGAGGAGGTACTCCTCGCGATGCTCCGTCGGCACGTCGAGTGCGTCGAGCACCTCGTGGATGATCGCCTCGGCGGTGACGTCGCGCTGCCCCGAGAGCCGTCCGAGATCCGCCGCGGCTGCCGCCGCGCCGCGCGGGCCCCTGAGACCGCTCGCGTAGAGCGCCGAGACGGCCGCGAGGAACCCGCGTTCACGACCCGGGAGGACGTCCACCGCCTGGCCCTGGTCGAGGAACCCGGCCGAGAGGCGCACGAGTTCCGGATGCACGATCTCGTCGATGTCCACCGCGGTCAATCGCTGTAGCATCTCCCGGTGCCGAGTCGGCAGCGTCTCTGCGGTCGGCGACGGCACGGGGCCTCGCGCGACACGTCCCACAACGGCATCCCAACGCGCGCGGTTGTTCGCGATCGGCGACACCCCCTCGGCGATCGCGTAGCGCAGGCCCGCCACGTCCGTCACATCGACCGGATCGATCATGAGCGCGCGCCATGCGGACTCCTGGCTCAGCCCGAGTGGACCGGGGGCTCCGGCGTCGCGGCCGAGGAACGCCTGGAGCGCAGCGTCGATGTCGCGGCGTTCGATCCGGCCCCGCGCGAACGCCGCGCGAAACTCGTCGAGCGAGAGATACGGTCTCGCACCCAAGCGCGCCGCGCCGGCCTGCACGGCCTCATGGAACGGCAGGTGTTGATATGCGTGCAGCGTGTTGTGGTGAATGAAGACGCCGATCGGCCCTTGGTCCGGCAGCACACCAGCCGCATGCGCGAGGGCCCGTGCGAGCGGTCCCTCGGCACTCGTCGCCGTATGTCCGGCCATCAATGTCCCCGGCCCGCGCCGACGATTCCGAGGCTGCGCGGGACCGCGTCGCGGGACGCGCCCACCTCGGCGACGAGGTCTTGTTTCGGATACGAGGACTTCGAGTCGCGCGTCATCTTCGACCGGCTTGGGGAAGAAGGCAAGTTAGTCGGCGACACATCTCGGCGGGGGCGATTCGCTCAGCATTCTGGCCATTCTCCTCCATCGGCGGAAGCCACGCCAGCGACTCAGATTCCAAGCCCCAGCTGTACGCTCCTGCCGGTAGGCGTATTGAAGCCGGCGATCGGTGTCGGCGTGGAGCGTGGGGCCGCGCGCACGCTCCCGCGGAACACCGTGGCCTTGAGACCGTCGCGCAGTGTGCGCTCGGCGATCGCGGGCGTGTTGTTCTCTGCGCTCAGATGCAGCAGTACCACCTCGCGTGTCGTGGCGCGCGCGGTCTCGCGCAGCCACGCGAGCGTCTCCACGTTGCTCAGGTGGCCGCGGCCGCCGGCGATCCGCTCCTGCAGGCGCGGCGGATAGCGTCCGCTGCGGAGCAAGTCGCGATCATGGTTCGCTTCAACGCAGAGGATCTCGAGTCCGCAGAATGCGTCGTGCACGGACGCCGGGACGCGGCCCAGGTCGTGCGCGATACCTACGCGTTCACCACTGGCACGTGAGGTGAGGCGGAATGCCGCGGGTGCCGCGGCATCGTGCGGGATCGCGTACGCGTCGACGGTGAATCCGTCGAGCGCCAGCGGCGTGCCCGGCACGATCTCGCGTCGCCATCGCGCGGGGATCTCGCCGATCGCGTCGATCGTCCCTCCCGTCGCCACCACGGGCCAGCGCCACTTGTGCTGGGCTCGCGTGACGCCCTGCGCGTGATCGACATGTTCGTGCGTGACCAACAACGCCTCGATGGACTCCGGCGCGATGTTCACCGCGTGCAGACGTTTCGCGATCGCGCGCGGTCCGAAGCCGCAGTCGATCAGCACGCGATGTCCGGCGCACTCCACCACCAGCGCGTTGCCGCTACTGCCGCTCCCGAGCGACCAGACGCGCATCAGCGCGTCCGCGGATTCAATGCGCCCAACGCGCGGCGTGCGCGGCCGTCAACTGTGCGCGCATGCCGTCGCTCAGCATCACGCCGCGCCGCGCCATCACACGTTCGGCGACCACGAGGAACTTGTCGAGGGCGAACGTCTCCCACGCCGGCGACTCGCCCCACGCGAACGGCGCGACCACCTTGGGAGGCATCGTACTGCCGAATACGTTCGCCCCCGCGCCTACCACGCACCCGGTCGTCAGGCGCGTACCGATCCCGGTCTTCGCGTGGTCGCCGATCAACGACCCGAGGAACTGCAGGCCCGTCTCGCGGATGCCCGTCGGCGTCCACAGCGCGACCGATCCGTAGGAGTTCTTGAGGTTGCTCGTGACCGTGTCGGCGCCCAGGTTGGCCCACCGTCCGATGACGCTGTGTCCGACGAATCCATCGTGGCCCTTGTTGCAGTGGCCGATGAGGATGGACGTGCTGATCTCGCCGTTCACCTTGACGCGTTCGCCGATGCTGCATGCGGCCACGCGGCCGCCACTCACGACGGCATCCTCGCCGACGATGCATGGGCCGACGAGTCGGCTGAAGGCCTGCACCGTCGCGCCGCGCCGGATGAGCACCGGACCTGCCGTCGTGTCGGCGACCACCAGCGGTTCGATGTGCGCGCTGGGATCCACGAACACGGCGCCGTCGCCGACGACCGTCAGGTGCGGCGGGCGCGTCGCGTCCGCTGGTGCGAGCGCCTCGGCGTCGGACGCCAGCATCTCGAGAACGTGCCCGATGAGATCCCAGACCGCCCCGAGCCACCACCCGACGGCGTCGACGGAGATGCCGACGGCGACCTGGCTCTCCAGCGCACCGAACGTCGCGCTGCCGCCGGCGAGCGCGGACGGTTCGAGCGGTGACCCGAGGCGGATCGCCGCCACTTCACCGCCGATCACGATGCGCGAGGCGTCGGCAGGGATCGCGGTCCGCAGCGCCGGCAGGGCGCGCGTGTTCACGAGCCAGGTCCCCGCCGCGATCGTGTCGCGTTGTGCGGCCGGCGCGTCGAACTCCTCGAAGCTCGCGAGGTGCGGCGCCGCCACGAATCCGCTCGCCGTCGCGCCGAGCACACGCGCCCATCGACGCCGCGTCAGCTCGCCACCGGCGCGGAGTTCCCCCGCCGGACGTGTCAGCGCGAACGGCTCGAAGCCGCGCGCCGTGGCGTCGTCGTACAGGACGAACGTCGTCACGGCAGGTCCTTGAGGTCGCTCGGCAAGGTCTCGACCACCTTCTTCAGGTCGGCGGCGCGCGCCACGGTCGTGACCAACGTCACCCCATCGCGCACGACCACCACGAGCCCGCTCACGCCATCGAGCACCACGGCACTGCCTTCGGCATGCACGACGTTGTCGGACGACTCGCGGGCGATCACACGACCGTGCGTCGCATTCCCGGCCGCATCGCGCGCGCGCACGCGCGCCAACGCGCTCCAGGTCCCCACATCATCCCATCCGAAATCGCCCGCGAGCACGATCACACGTTGGCTGCGCTCGAGCACGCCGACGTCGATGCTCACGGTGTCCTTCACCGCGCCGAAGAACGCGGCGGGGCCAGCCTTCAGCGTGGACATCGCCGCGGCGAGCTCTGGTGTCTTCGCGTCGATCTCGTCGAGCAGGTCCTGTGCACGCCACGCGAAGATGCCCGAGTTCCAGAGGAATCCTTGCGCCACCATCTCGGCCGCCCGGACGCGGTCTGGCTTCTCGACGAATCGTGCGACGGCACGTGCGCCACCGCCCACCGCATCACCCGGCTGGATGTAGCCGAATCCCGGATCGGGGCGCGAGGGCACGATGCCGACCGTGGCCAGTGCTCCGCGCGCGGCTGCCAGCGACGCGGCGTGCGCCAGCGTCTCACGGAACTTCGCGTCGTCAGCGATCGCCCAATCGGAGTGGACACAGACCATCTGGGCGTCGGGACCACCCCGGGCGATGACCGCGTGTGCGGCCCATGCCAGTGCGGCGGCTGTGCCTGCCGGACGCGGTTCGAGCAGCAGCTGGTCGGCCGTCACGCCTGGCACGGCGGCCAACACCGCGGGCCCGAGCGACTCGCTCGTGAGCACGAGTACGCGCTCGGCGCCGACCAACGGCACCAGGCGCGCCACCGAGTCGGCGAGCATCGGGGCGTCGCTGATCAAGGGCAGCAGCTGCTTCGGGCGCGTCGGCGTGCTGAGCGGCCAGAACCGCGAGCCCACGCCTCCCGCGAGAACCACCGCGTAGAGCGGGGCGGTCACGGGACGGGCACTCCGGTGAGCGCGGCGGCGCGCGCGAACAGCCGCTTCGGGCTGAACGGTTTGGTCATGAAGTCGTCCGCCCCACGGCGGCGCGCATCGATCTCATGGTGGTCCTGTCCGGCCGCGGTCAGAATGAGGCAGGGCAGGGACTTCCAGCGCGCATCCGCGCGCACGCGGTCGAGCACCTCGAGTCCGCTCATCTGCGGCATCATGAGGTCGAGGATCAGCAGCCGGATGTCGGGGGTACGCTCGAGGGCCTCGATCGCTTCCGTGCCGTCGTAGACCAACGTGACGTCGAACGGGCCCTGCTCGAGCTTCGTCTTGATGATCCGGCCGATGTGCGGCTCGTCGTCGGCGACGAGCACGGCCAAAGGCGTGGTGACGCTCAGGGAACCCTCAGCCATCGGCGGGGAAGAAGAGCGGGTCAGGCGAGCGCCGCGATGTTGGTGCGGTGCCGCCGGAGGTCGAACAGCAGGGCCCCCAGATCGGCCGAGGGTCGCACGAGAACCAAGAGCACGGCTTCCGGTGACATAGAAGCCATGACGACGGTGCCCGACACATGTTCATGCACGGCGGTCAGCAGCTCACCCTGCTGGGCGGCGGCGCCGAGGTCGTCGGCGAACTGCAGGATCGACGGGACATGCGCCGCGACCTGCTCGGCGTCGAGGCCGGCGGTCGCCAAGTGGTCGATCAGGAGTCCGTCGCGTCCGAGCACGACCGCAGCATCGATTCCCTCGCGGCGGCGGATCGCCGTGACGAGGTCGCGGATTGAGGGCATCGCCACTCCGGGAAAGGTTGTCGAAGTGTACCGCAGACCAAAGTGAAGTCAAGCGACATTCGCTTGGCGCATCGCACGACGCCCCATTAACTTGCCTCCTGTGAAGACTCTCGCCTCCGCCCTCTCGCCGCGCCGCCGTTCGGTGTGGCTCGCCGCTCTCGCCGCGTTGACCCTGGTCGCGGCCTGTGAAGACCCGTTCGAGATCAGGGCCAACGCCCCGAACATCGACGCGACCTTCGAAGTCTGGGCCATCACCGGGTCGCCATCGGCGTATCCATCCGGCGTGCTCTTGCCTCAGGCGACAGTGATCCGGCTGGACGCTGCGGGATCGTTCGACCTCGCCTTCGACATCGATCAGGACGGACGCGTCATGGTCCTGCCCGTCTCCAGCGTCGTCTCGCCGGTCACCGGCACGCGTCAGATCTTCTTCCAGCGCACGTCGTTGCCCTACAACAGCATCATCGATGCACCGCGCGACGGGTGGGAGGCCGACTCCGTCCTCCTCATCAACCCGGGTCAGCCCTTCCTCGTGCGAGCGACCACGCAGTTCTGCCAGTTCTCGCAGCTTCAGGACATCTACGCGCGCATCCTCGTCGACTCGGTGATCCTCTCCGAGCGGCGCATCAAGATGTCGGCGCGCGTCAATCCCAACTGCGGTTTCCGCTCCTTCGTCTCCGGCATCCCCCCGTACTGACCTGTGCACGACCTGAAGATGGTGCGCGACCAGATCGCGCAGTTACGCGACGGCATGCGCCGTCGCGGCAAGTTGGAGACCTACGCCGCCGACATCGACGAAGCTGAGACGCTCGATCGCATGCGGCGCGAGACGATCACGGCTGTCGAAGCGAAGAAGGCGCGCCGCAACGTCGTCACGCAGGAAGTCGCCCAGCTCAAGAAAGCCAAGGCCGACGCGGAAGCGCAGCTGGCCGAGTCGCGTGCGCTCGGCGCGGAGATCGCCGCCCTCGAGGCGCAGCTCGGACCGGCCGAGGAGCGCCTGAACGCGCTGCTCCTCGGCATCCCGAACGTCCCGCTCGCCGACGTGCCCGATGGTGATGAGTCGAACAACCGCGTCGTGCGAACCTGGGGCGAGCCGCGTGCGGTCGACGGTATCAAGCCGCATTGGGAGGTCGGCGCGGCGCTCGGACTGCTCGACTTGGAGCGCGGAGCGAAGGTCTCCGGCTCAGGGTTCGTCGTCTATCGCGGCAAGGGCGCGCGGCTCATCCGCACGTTCATGAATGCGATGTTGGACCTGCACAGCGGCGAGTTCGGCTACGAGGAACTCTGGGTACCGGTCGTGGTGAACCGCGCCTCGATGGTCGGCACCGGCCAGCTCCCCAAGTTCGAAGACGACATGTACGCCCTGAAGGACGAGGAGCTGTTCCTCATCCCCACGGCGGAAGTGCCGGTGACCAATCTCTATCGCGACGAGATCCTCCCGGGCGAGGAGTTGCCGAAGGCGTTCTGCGCCTACAGCCCCTGTTTCCGTCGCGAGGCGGGATCGGCCGGCAAGGACACGCGTGGTGTGCTCCGCGTGCACGAGTTCGACAAGGTCGAACTCGTGCGGTACTGCGCACCCGAGGATGGCGAGGCGCAACTCCAACTCCTGCTCGGGCACGCCGAGACGGTGCTGCAGCGGCTCGGCCTCCCGTATCGGGTGGTCCTGCTCGCGGCGGGCGACACGGGCTTCAGCAGTGCGAAGACCTACGACCTCGAGGTCTTCGCGCCCGGGGTGGGCAAGTGGCTCGAGGTCTCGTCGGTGTCGGTGTTCACCGACTTCCAGGCGCGTCGCGCGAACATCCGCTATCGGCCCGCGCCCAGCGAGAAGCCTCGCTTCGTGTACACGCTCAATGGCTCCGGGCTCGCGTTCCCGCGCATCTTCGCGGCGCTCCTCGAGCACTATCAGCAGGCGGATGGGTCGGTGGTCCTGCCCGAGGCGCTACGCCGGTGGATGGGCGTGGACCGCCTCAGTTGATCGCCGCGCTCAATCCCGCCCAGCGCGCCGCCGTCGAGCACGCCGCAGGACCGTTGCTCGTCGTCGCCGGCGCGGGTTCCGGCAAGACACGCGTGCTCACCTCGCGTATCGCGCGCCTCATCGAGGTGCAGGGGATCTCGCCCAAGGCCATCCTCGCGGTGACGTTCACGAACAAGGCCGCCGGCGAGATGCGCGAGCGCGTGGGCCGGGCGCTCGGACACGATCCCGCTGGCATGTGGATCGGCACGTTCCACGGGATCGGCGCGCGTGTCCTCCGCATCCACGCCGATCGGGTCGGACGGACGCCCGAGTACACGATCTATGACGAGGACGACGCCCTCGCGGTCGTGAAGCGGATCATGGAACGCGCCCGGATCAGCACCAAGGAGTTCGCCCCGAAGCTCGTCCTCGGCGAGATCTCCTCGGCGAAGAATGCGTTGGTGCCACCGCACGAGTACGAGTCGTTGGCGCGCACGCCACTCGCGAAGGCCGCGGCCACTGTCTATCGGGAACTCGAGACCGCGCTCCGTCAGGCGAACGCCGTGAGCTTCGACGACCTGCTCACGCTGCCGGTGCAGATCCTCACACAACATGCCGAACTGCGCGAGCGCTTCGCCGAGCGATTCCAGCACGTGCTCGTCGACGAGTATCAGGATACGAACCGCGCGCAGTACGAGTTCGTCCGATTGATCGCCGGCGGGCATGGGAACCTCGCGGTCGTCGGCGATGACGACCAGGCGATCTACGGCTGGCGCGGGGCGGACATCCGCAACATCCTCGACTTCGAACGCGACTTCCCCTCGGCGACGGTCGTGCGCCTCGAGGAGAACTACCGCTCCACCGCACCCATCCTCGCGCTCGCGAACGATGTGATCTCGAGGAACGAGGAACGGCGGGGCAAGACGCTCCGTACCACCCGCGAGGGCGGGGAACCGGTCGTGCTCCTCGAGTGCGCGGACGATCGCGACGAGGCCGAGTCCATCGCCGCCGCCCTGACGACATGGCGGACGACGCGTGGGACGCTCCGGGACTGCGCCGTGCTGTATCGCACCAACTCGCAGAGCCGCGCTATGGAAGAAGCGATGCGCCGCGCGGAGCTGCCGTACCGTCTGGTCGGAGCGGTCCGCTTCTACGATCGCCGCGAGATCAAGGACCTCGTCGCGTGGCTCCGCCTCATCGCCAACCCGGCCGACGACGAAGCGTTCCGCCGGGCGCTCACCGCGCCCAAGCGCGGCGTGGGCGAAACGACGCTCGAACTCCTCGGCGAACAGGCGCGCCGCGACGGACTCTCGCTGCTCGAACAATCGCGGCGCATCGACTGGGTCGAAGGCGTGCGCCCGGCGACGCGCACGGCGCTCACCGACCTGGTCAATACCGTCGACCGCTTCCGCACCCTCGCTACCGATACCAGCGTGGACCAGTTGCTCGTGCAGTTGATCACGGCGATCGGTTACGACACGGCGCTGCGCAACGAGGGCCCCGAAGGACTCGACCGGCTCGAGAACGTCCGCGAACTCGTGACCTCGGCCGCCGAAGTGATCATCGAGGACGGCGGCGAGGTCGGGATGCGGCCGCTCGACCATTTCCTGCAGCGTGCACAGCTCGTCACCGGACTCGATCAACTCGGGCCCGACGCCGATGCGGTGACGATGATGACCGTGCACACCGCGAAGGGGCTCGAGTATCCGATGGTGTGCGTCACGGGGCTCGAGGACGGATTGTTCCCCCTCGCGCGCGCGTTCGACGACCCGGCGACGCTCGAAGAAGAGCGGCGCTTGCTCTACGTCGCGATCACGCGTGCGGGCGAGCGGCTCGTCATGTCATGGGCCCATCAGCGCCGGCGCAACGGCGAGTTGCTCCCGAGCATCATCTCGAGTTTCATGCGCGGTCTGCCGGCGCATCACTTCGAGAAGCGGTCGTCGATCAAGCTGCGCGGCTCGGCTCGGCTCGCCTCACCGTTCGCGTCGACACCCGCGACATGGGACGACAGCCGACTGAATCGCGGGCTCAGCGACGGCGCGCGCGGCGGGTTCAACCGCACCAAGGTGCCGGCGTGGAATCCGCGCGATGGCGAGAAGGTCTCGAGCTTCGTCCAGGACGAGGAGAGCTCGCAGGACCTTCCCAACTTCGTGAAGGGCGAGCGCGTCGCTCACGCGAAGTTCGGATCGGGCACGATCGCCGACGTGAGTGGCAACGGGAAGGACGCGAAGGTCACGATCGACTTCGACGACGAGTCGATCGGCCGCAAGCGCCTCGTCATCGCATTCGCGGGGCTCACTCGGGGCTTCGACTGACCTCGGTCACCGCGTCGTAGAGCGGCACAGCGAGTCGCGACGTCCATCCGAGCGACTGCTCGCTCAGCCCGAAGCGTTCGGCGGCTTCGCGACGCACGACGCGCTCTCCACCCGCGGCCAAGGCGGCTTTGCGTAGCCGCTTGGCTTCGCGCAGTGCCTGCTCCCCGCTCGGGTCCTGCTGACGCGGGACCGCGGCCTCGCCGCGCGCGAGCAGGTCCACCACGAAATCGAAGGACCGCTCCAGATGGGACGCGATCGCAGTCTCACGCAGCGGCCAGCGGCTGCGTTCCGCGACGAGCGCCAGGACCCGCTGCCACGAGGTGTTGTCGTTCACATGCACCATACCGCGGAAGATCCGTCGGTTGGTCGACGTGCTGAAGATCGTAGGACTCAGGATGCGGTCGAGATGGCCGTCCTCCCGGACGTGATCCTCACGGATCACTTCGCGCGCACGGCGCGGCCACCGCTCGCCGAGCGCGTGCTCGAACCGACTCTCCCAATAGCTGTGACCCGCTCCCGCCGTCGCGGACGAGATCGCGAGTTGGTGCGGCACGTAATGGTTGTGCGCCACCACGTCGGCGGCGAGATGCGCGAGGTAGCCCCATCCGAACGCTTGCAACGGTTCGTCCGTCGCGCGGTCGAGGATCTCATCACCCACATGCCAATGGTGGCAATGCCGTCCCACGCGCGCGTAGCGCTTGGCAAAGCTGGTGTCGGCGGCGATCGACCCGTACAGGAACTCCAACGGGTGCCCGGTGAGCAGCGCGGCCATGCCCGCTGGCAGCAGCAGCGACGCAGAACTCAGGACCGCCTCGCCGAGAAGGATGTGCGTGCCCGGCGTCCACGCCCACGCATCACCGGGCAGGAGGGCGATCAGGAGGACCGCCGCGAACCAGTGTCGCGGAGTCAATCGCGTCGGCGCAACGTCGGGCGTTCGTCGCGCGCGTGCCGCTCGATCCGTCGGTCGGCGTCACGCTCGGGATCGCGGCCGGCGCCGCGCCCGCCGACGCGCCCCTTCATCTTCTCCTTCTTCTTCTTCTTCGCCGCACCGCGGCCGAATCCCAGCGCCCGCGCGCCGAGCTTGATCCCCGCCACCGTCGTCGTCGCCACCGATGCGACACGGTTGGCCGAGTCGTTCACGCGACCGATGATCGCGCTCAGTTCATCGACCCGGTCACTCAACGTCACCGCGGACTTCCGCACACGCTCGTTCACGACTTTGACGGTTTCGCGCGACTCGTCGACCATCTTGTTGACGTTCTTCGCGACCTCCCGCACGTCCTCGGACATCGCCACGGCGCTCCGCGTCATCGGGCGGAGTTCGTCCAGCACCTCCTCGAGCTTGCGCTTCACCGCGTCGGCCTTCGCGGCGAGCACGAGGAACCCGACGAGCGTCATCAGCACCAACACCAACACGAGCAGGCTGGTGATGCCCTGCGCGACGAATACGATCTGCTCGAACGCGGTGCGTGCCGGGGGCACGTTACGCACGAGTACCGTATCGGCCACGGCCGCGAGTTGGACGAGAAGTAGCATGACGAATGGTCTCCCCCCGTTCGTAGTGAGTCAAGCGTATATTCCCTCAAATGCGATCACCACAGTTCATCGTCGAGGGCGGCCGACCCCTCGCGGGCACCATCCGGCCCACCGGCAACAAGAACGCGGCCCTTCCCATCGTTTGCGCGGCACTCCTCACCAGCGATCCCGTCACGCTGCACAACGTCCCGCGCATCAAGGACATCGAGAGTCTGCTGCAGCTCGTCCGACAGACCGGCGCGAGCGCCGACTGGACCGATGCGAATACTCTCGTCATCACCGCGAAGACGGTGCGCGGTGACACCCTCGACCCCGAACTCTGCAAGCGCATCCGCGCGTCGATCCTGCTCGCCGGTCCCGTGCTCGCGCGCGCCGGCGCGGTCACGCTTGCACCGCCCGGCGGCGACGTGATCGGTCGTCGCCGACTCGATACACACTTCCTTGCGCTCGAAGCGATGGGAGCCGAGACGGATTTCGCGGACCGGATCACGTTCCGGACCAAAGGCCTCCGCGGCGCCGACATCTTCCTCGATGAGCCCAGCGTGACCGGCACCGAGAACGCGGTCATGGCCGCCGTCGCGGCCACGGGGACGACGGTGATCCACAACGCCGCGTGTGAACCGCACGTCCAGGACCTTTGCCACATGCTCATCGCCATGGGTGCACGCATCGAAGGCATGGGCTCCAACGTGCTGACCATCCACGGCGGCGCGGCGCTGCACGGCTGTACGCATCGTATCGGGCCTGACCATATCGAAGTCGGCTCGTTCATCGGCCTCGCTGCGGTCACCAAGTCCGCGCTCCGTATCGCCGACGCCGGCGTGAAGCACCTGCGCTCGGTGCGGCTCGGCTTCGAGCGCCTGGGTGTGGAGACCGTCATCGAGGGCGATGACCTCCTCGTGCCCGCGTCGCAGGAGCTGAAGATCCGCTCGGACCTCGGCGGGGCGGTCCCGAAGCTCGAGGACCAGCCCTGGCCCGCGTTCCCGGCCGACGTCATGTCGATCGCCATCGTCACGGCCACCCAGTGCGACGGCATCATCCTCATGCACGAGAAGATGTTCGAGTCGCGCATGTTCTTCGTGGACAAGCTCGTGTCGATGGGCGCGCGCATCGTGTTGTGCGACCCGCACCGGGCGCTGGTGAGCGGTCCCACCACGCTGCGCGGCGCGACGGTCGAGAGCCCGGACATCCGCGCCGGCATGGCGATGCTCATCGCGGCGCTCTGCGCGAAGGGGACGAGCACCATCAACAACATCGGGCAGATCGAGCGCGGCTACGAGCGGATCGACGAACGGCTCAACGCGCTCGGCGCGTCGATCACGCGCGTCGAATAGCGCCGCGCCGTTCCCGCACGTGACCCACGCCTCGAGCGCATTGCCGCCGCATCTCCCCGTGACGACGTTCGCCGCGTTCGGCGTGACGGCGTTCATCACCACGCGCGCGGCGGGCTCGTTCGGGCTGCCTGAGCAAGGGGACGATCCGGAGATCACCGCGCGCTGGCATGCACTCCAGCGGGCGCTCCTCCCGCTCGGAGCGCCACGTTTGGCTTCGGCTCGGCAGGTCCACGGCACCCGCGTGCTCGTGCATGCGGCGGGGTGGGAAGGCTGGCTCCGTGTTGACGGCGCCGATGCGCATCTGCTCACCGCGGGCGGCGCCGCCGCGGTCACCATCGCCGACTGTGTGCCGATCTTCGTTGCGCATCCGTCGGGCGTGGTCGCCGTGGTGCACGCCGGCTGGCGTGGCACCGCCGGTGGCATCCTCGGCGAGACGGTGAAGGCATTCGAGGCGCAGGGGCTCCGCGCAGCGGAGCTCGCCATGCACCTCGGCCCGTCGATCTGCGGGCGCTGTTACGAGGTCGGCGTCGACGTCTACACGCAACTCACGGGGTGGGAGACCAAACGCCCGCGTCAGGTCGATCTGCGAGCGCTCCTTGCCGATCAAGGAAAAGCGCTCGGAATCGGCCGCTGGACCGCGAGCGGCGAGTGCACCAAGTGCGACAACGACCAACTGTTCTCGCACCGGTCAGGGGATGCCGGACGCCAAGTCGCGGTGATCGTGGCGCGTCCATCTATAACTTGACTCTCCTCCTGCAGCGCCCTAGCTTCATCACGTTGTAGGCATTCCGGAGCGCAGGATACGGAGTGTGGGGGAAGGTCTCCCCACACTTTTTTGTTCTCTTCGACCGCTGGGCGATCTGTGGACAACGCAATCGAAGCCCTTGTCATTGCAGAGCTTAGCCCACTTGGGTTCGAGTTGGTCGAATTCAAGCGCGGTGGCTCGAAGGGGCGCCCGGTTCTCGACATCCGGATCGATCGATTGGACGGTCAGAAGGTGCAGGTGGGCGATTGTGCCACCGCATCGCGCGCGATCGAAGCTCGGCTCGATGCCGAGCCGGCGCTCATCCCCGCACGCTATGTGCTGGAGGTGTCTTCGCCGGGTATGGAGCGACCGCTCAAGAAGGTGGCGGACTGGAAGCGGTTCGTCGGACGACGCGCGAGCGTGAACAGCGCCGCGTTGCAGGGTCGGCACGAGATGGAGATCGTGGGGGTCGAGGGTGACGTCGGCAACGAGCGCCTCCGTCTCCGCGACACGAAGGGCACTGAACATGAGATCGCGCTGGCGGACGTCTCCGACGCCCGGCTCGCATTCCACTGGAAACCGTAGGCTTTCTTTCAGAAGGAGACCGGGATGGCCGGTTCGGCTGAGATCCTCACTGCGATCCGCGAGCTCGCGAATCTGAAGCAGATCGAGCGCGGGGAATTGCAGGAACTGCTCAAGGACGGCATCCTCGCCGCCCTCGCCAAGAAGCACGGCCCGACCGTGCAGGCGGAGGTGGAGATCGATGACCACAAGGGCGATATCCGCATCGTCATCCTCAAGAAGGTCGTGGAGGACGTGCAGGACCCCGTCGGCGAGATCACGCTCGACGAAGCGCGATATGAGGACCCCGACTATCAGGTCGGTGACATCATGGAGATCCCCGTGGAGTTCGCCGAGTTCGGGCGCTCCGCCGTGCAAGCGGCGAAACAGCGGATCGTGCAGCGCGTCCGCGAGGGCGAGCGCACGAAGATCCGCGACGAGTTCGCGTCGCGCGTCGGCGACCTGCTCTCGGGCGAGATCCAGCAGATCGAGCGCGGCAAGATCGTGCTCATGCTGAACAAGTTCCGCGAGGCGGAGGCCATCATCCCGTATCGCGAGCAGAATCATCGCGAGACGTACACGCAGGGCGAGCCGGTCCGCGCCGTGCTCAAGAAGATCGAGGAGACGCCCAAGGGGCCACGCCTCATCCTCTCGCGCGCCGATGCGATGTTCGTGCAGGCGTTGTTCCGACTCGAGGTCCCGGAGATCCAGTCGGGCATCGTCGAGATCCGGGCGTCGTCGCGTGAAGTCGGCAGCCGGACCAAGATCGCGGTCGTGTCGAAGGACGACGGCATCGATCCGGTCGGCGCGTGTGTCGGGCTCAAGGGGTCGCGCGTGCAGGCGGTCGTGCAGGAACTGGGAGGCGAGCGCATCGACATCGTGCCCTGGTCGGCCGATCCGGAACGGTTCGCCAAGCTCGCGCTCGCGCCGGCCAAGGTCGCGCGCGTGTTCAGCGAACCCGGCACGAAGACCATCCAGGCGGTGGTGGACGAGGACCAGCTCTCGCTGGCCATCGGCCGCAACGGCCAGAACGTCCGGCTCGCGTCCGAACTCACGGGCTGGAAGATCGACCTGTATTCGAGCCGTGAGTGGCTCGAGAAGGGCGGCGACATCCCGCTCTTCGCGCCGCTCCCTGACGATGAGGCAGCGGACGTGCCGCTCAGCGACATCGAAGGCCTCGCGACCGCGACGGTCGCGGTGCTCGAAGCCGGTGGCTATCGCACGCTGAACGACATCATCGACCTCGAACGTGAGGATCTCCTCAAGCTCCCCGGCATCGCGCCGGAAGAGGCGGATCGGATCATCACCATCCTCGAGGAGCTCACCGAGGAAGGAAGCGAATCACCCGCTGAAGACGGCGGGGCTGCGCGCGGGGCATAGGTCACACGCGTGGATGACGCCGTCGAGCGACGCTTGCTCGGACTACTCGGGTTGGGAGTGCGCGGACGGCTCGTGTTGGTGGGAGTGGATCGGGTGCGCGACGCCGCGCACCGCGGAGTGCTGCGGGTGGCGGTCGTCGCGAGGGATGCCTCGGCCAACAGTCGCGGGAAGGTCGATCGGCTGCTGGCGGCGAAGAAGGTGCCCACGGTGATCGTCGCGTCGGCGTCGGCGCTCGGTGGGGTGGCAGGACGCGACTCGACGACTGTCATGGGCGTCGTGGATGCGCAACTAGCGAAGGGGATCCTCGCACTCGTCGAGACGACGGCTGCGGTGCAGTCTGGCTCAGGGAGGAAGGGTTGACGAAGCTTCGGGTCGGTGAACTGGCAACTGAGTTCGGCATTCCCGCCGAGGAAGCGATGGGCTTGCTTCGCTCGTTGGAGATCGTCGTGCGGAACCCGGCGTCGCCGCTGACGGACGAGCAGGTCGCGCGCGCGCGCCTCCGCTGGGAGCGCGAGAAGCGCACGCGGGTGGAGAAGGCCACGGCCGACGTGGCGCCGGCGAAGAAGAAGAAGGCCGCCCCCAAGAGCGAAGGGGCGACCGAGGCGAAGCCTGCCGCGAAGAAGGCCGCGAAGAAGAAGGTGGAGCCCGAGCCGGAGCCCGCCCCCGAGGTCGAGGAGGCCAAGCCCTCCACGCGCCGCCGCCGCGCGGCTGACGTCGCACAAGCGGAAGCCGATGCCGCCGCCGCACAGGCCGCCGCCGACGCCGCCGCCGCGGTGCAAGCGGCCGCCGATGCCGCCGAACGCGAAGCCCAGCAGCGGATCGCCGATGAACGCGCGCGCGCCGAGCAGGCCGAACGCGAACTTTCCCGCGCGCGTGCCGAAGAGGTCGAGCGTCAGCGCGCGGCCGCCGACGCCGCGCGCCACGCGGAGATCGAGAAGCAGGGCGGCTCTCCCGTCACGTCGACACCGGCGTCACCCGCTTCGCAGCATGCGACCGCTTCGCCGCCGCAGTCGCCGGCGCGCCCACGCCCGCAGCCGATCGTGCCGGGCGCGCCGCGTCCTCGCCCGGTGAGCGCCGGAATGAACATGCCGCCCCGTCCCATCGCCTCGGCCACACCGGGCGGCGGTCTTGGCGGCGGGCGCCGTGAGGAACGCCGTCCGGGCGGACCGGGTGGTGGCTTCGGTGGCGGTCAGGGCGGACAGACCAGCGGCTCCAACTCCGCACCGTCGTCCGGCCCGCGCCGTGGGAAGAAGGGCAAGCGCGTCGACCAGGAAGCCGTGACGGCGAACATCTCGCGCACCATGCGCCAGATGGGCGGCGGCACCGGACGTCGGCGCGACCGCGTCGACACCAGTGCCCGTGAGGAGCTTGAGGCGATCCGCGCGGAGATGGCGGAGCGCGAGAAGAAGACAGTGCGCGTGAACGAGTTCATCACGGTCTCCGAGCTCGCCGACATCCTCAAGGTGCCGGCCACGCAGATCGTGTCGTTCGCGTTCAAGCATCTCGGATTGATGGTCACCATCAATCAGCGCATGGACTTCGACCAGATCGAGCTGATTGCCAGCGAGTTCAGCTATATCGCGGTGCGCGAAGAGGATTACGCGGCCGCACCAGAAGAGACGGTCAAGGACGCGGTCGAGGATCTCAAGTCGCGCCCGCCGGTCGTCACCATCATGGGTCACGTCGACCACGGCAAGACCTCGCTACTCGACTACATCCGCAAGGCGACCGTCGTCGCGGGTGAGGCCGGTGGAATCACGCAGCACATCGGCGCCTACCATGTCTCGCTGCCCGACGGCCGCGCGATCACGTTCCTCGACACGCCGGGTCACGAGGCGTTCACCGCCATGCGTGCCCGCGGCGCGCAGGTGACCGACATCGTCGTGCTCGTCGTCGCCGCAGACGACGCGGTCATGCCGCAGACCATCGAGGCGATCTCGCACGCCAAGAACGCCGGCGTGCCGATGATCGTCGCGATCAACAAGATCGATCTCCCTGCCGCCAACGCGATGAAGGTCCGTCAGGACCTGCTGCAGCACGGGGTCGTGCTGGAAGACTTCGGTGGCACCACGCTCGCGTCGGAGATCTCGGCGAAGAAGGGCACCGGCGTCCCGGCGCTCCTCGATCAGATCCTGTTGCAGGCGGAAATCCTCGATCTCAAGGCCAATCCCGACCGTCGCGCGACGGGCTCGGTGGTCGAAGCACAGCTCGACGCCGGTAAGGGCGCGGTGGCGACTATCCTCGTGCAGAACGGCACGTTGAACGTCGGCGACGACTTCATCTGCGGTCTCTTCTCGGGTCGCGTGCGCGCGCTGCTCGACGAGCGCGGTAAGACGGTGAAGTCGGCCGGTCCCGCCACGCCGGTGCAAGTGCTCGGTCTCACCGGAGTACCGATGGCCGGTGACCAGTTCATCGCCGTGGCCGATGCGGCCGAAGCGCGCGAGATCGCGCAGCGTCGTGAGCGTCTCGACCGTGAGGCCAAGAGTCGTCGTACCGCCAAGGGCGCCGTTTCGCTCGAGGACTTCATGGCCTCGTCGGGCACCGACGGCAAGCGTCAGCTGAAGCTCCTCATCAAGGCAGACCAGGGTGGTCCGTCCGAAGCCTTGGCCGACGCGTTGCAGCAGCTCAGCAACGAGGAAGTGCAGGTCGAAGTGGTCGCGCGTGCGGTCGGTGCGGTCACCGAGAGCGACATCCTCCTCGCGAAGGCGTCCGGCGCCATCATCATCGGCTTCCACGTGCGCCCGGATACCAAGGCGCGTGCGGCAGCCGATCGCGAAGGCGTCGAGATCAAGCTCTACCGCATCATCTACGAGGCGGTTGCCGACGTGCGCCTTGCCCTCGAAGGCATGCTGCGTCCGGAGCAGAAGGAAGTGGTGTTCGGCGAAGCCGAGGTCCGCGAGATGTTCAAGGTGCCGAAGATCGGTGTCATCGCCGGCTGCTTCGTCAAGTCAGGCGTCATCACGCGTCAGGGCCGCGCGCGCGTGGTTCGCGACAGCATCGAAGTCTACGATGGGACGCTGGGTTCGCTCCGCCGGTTCAAGGACGACGTCAAGGAAGTGAAGGAAGGGTACGAGTGCGGTATCGGCATCGAGAACTTCAACGACCTCAAGGTCGGCGACATCATCGAGGTCTACCGGACCGAGTCCGTTGCGCGCACGCTCGAGCAGTCGAAGGGCAACTGATCACGCGCGCACCAGGAGGGAAGCATGCCGCCACGTGATCCACGGCGGGTCGATCGGGTCGCTGAGGCGGTGCGCGAGACGGTCGCCGCCTTC
>JBJXGK010000035.1:0-4672 GCA_046153705.1 Gemmatimonadaceae bacterium | reverse complement strand
GCGGGCACGTTGACGACGTTGTTGGTGTTCGGGCCGATCATCTTCGTGAAGGGGTTGGCGGCGGCGTTGTTCCGGGATTTGAGTTTGGCGGTGGTGATGTCGGTGGGTGGGTCGTTGGTGCTCGCTTTGACGTTGATGCCCGTGATGATTGTCGGGAGACGGCGGGGAACTGCAACCGCTAACACAGGGAGCACAGGGGGAACGGAGGAGGGAGGCGTGCCTCACGCCTCACGTCCTGTGCCCCTCAGCGCTCCGAGCAACTCGTTTGCCACGCTGGATCGGTTCGGGGCTCGGTGCGCTGACATCTATGAGATGGGCATGG
Organism: Gemmatimonadaceae bacterium; assembly: GCA_046153705.1. Taxonomy (GTDB): domain Bacteria; phylum Gemmatimonadota; class Gemmatimonadetes; order Gemmatimonadales; family Gemmatimonadaceae; genus Pseudogemmatithrix. Next base: position 4,350 of record JBJXGK010000035.1, on the reverse strand, counting down.
AGTGGTCGCTTCGGTCGCCGCTGGCGATGCTCGGGCTCGGGCTCGGGCTGTTCGGCGTGATGGTGGCGTTGATGCTCACGTTGCCGAAGGAGATCCTGCCGCAGGTCGACGAAGGGATTGTGGTGGCGGGGCTCAAGTTGCCCGAAGGCACCGCGATCGAAGAGACCACGCGGCAGGCGGCACGGATCGAGGCATCGGCGAAGCAGATGGGGTCGCGAGGGGTCTACTCGCGCATCGGGATCGCGACGGACGAAGAAGTGCTCGCGGGTGCGGAGCCCGGCACGTCGGCTACGGGACAAGTGCTGATCCCGGTGCCGGACGGCGAGGATGCGGCCGCTTTCGCTCAGAAACTGCGTGAGTCGGTGCCGGATCTCGCGGCGGGTGCGTTGGCGCTCGACCTCGCGGGGCAGTCGGAGTTCGGGTCGCTCATCGGACGTGAAGGGCGGCTGGTGCGGGTGGAGATCAGTGCGCGCACGTTGCGCGAAGCGCAGGTCTGGGCGGACTCGGTGCGGCGTCGCTTGGCGAACCTCACGACGCTGTCCGATGTCCGCGACGCGTATGCGACCACGCAGCCGCAGATCGAAGTGGAACTGGAGCGTGCGCGCCTGGCCGAGCGCGGGATCAGCGTGGAGGCGGTGCGGCGGGCGTTGCAGGGCGGTTTGGGCGGTGTGGAGGCGAGCGAGCTGCGCGAGACGGATCGCCGCACGCCCATCCGCGTGCGCTTCGCCGGGAACTCCAACGAGGATCTCGAGATCGCGCTGCAGACGCCGGTGAACGGCGTGCCGCTGAGCCAGCTCGTGAGCTGGAAAGAAGTCCGTGCGCCGATCGAGGTGGTGCGGGTGGACCAGCGTCCGGTGTCGATCGTGGAAGGCTTGGTCGAGAGCGGCGGCACGGCGCGCGCGACGAGTGACGTCGCCGGACAACTCGCACAGCTCAAGCCGCCGGCCGGACTCACGTGGGCCATCACCGGCGCGGACATCGAACAGCGGCGCACCACCAATGAGCTCTCACTGGTCGCCCTGCTCTCGGTCGCGCTCGTGTTCCTCGTGCTCGCCGGCGAGTTCGCGTCGTTCACCATCCCCCTCGTTGTGATGATCACCGTGCCGCTCTCGGCGGCGGGTGGGTTCGTATTGCTTTGGCTGACAGGACAGAGCATCAACGCGGTGTCGCTCATCGGCATCGTGGTGATGATCGGCATGGCGGACAACGAGGCGGTAGTGAAGCTCGACGCGATCCGTCGGTTCCGCGAGATGGGCTACTCTATCCATGACGCGGTGCTGCATGGCGGGCGGCAGCGATTGCGCGCGATCACCATGACCTCGCTCACCACCATCTTCGGTGTGTTACCGCTGGTATTCGGCATCGGCAGCGGTGGTGCGCTGTACCAGCCGCTCGCGGCCGCGGTGATCGGCGGTGCGATCTCGGCGCAGATCGTGACGTTCTTCCTGCTGCCGGTGGCCTATGCACGGTTGCAAGCGTGGACCGAGGCGCGTGAGGCGAAGAAGGCGGCGCGAGAGCTCGGCGGTAGTGCGGCACTCGCTGAGGGCTCGCGGTGATCCGTTGGGCCGTCTCGCGTCCCGCGGTGGTGTGGGCGGTGACGTTCATCGTGCTGCTCGGCGGCGCGGTGAGTTTCGCGCAGTTGTCGCTTGCCACCGCCACCGAGGTGGTGCTGCCGCGTCTGTCGATCAATGCCACTTGGAATGGCGCGTCGGCGGAGTTGGTGGAGATGTATCTGTCGTCGCCGATCGAATCGGCGGTGCAGACAGTGCGCGGCGTGCGCCGCACCAACAGTGAGTCGAAGGAGGGCACGTCGAACCTCACCGTCGAGCTCGATCCCGGCGCGAACGTGCAGATGACACGGCTCGCGATCCTTGAACGGCTCGAATTGCTGCGTACGACGTATCCGGTGGGCGTCACGCCGCCGTCAGTCGGCAACTTCGTCCCGGAGGACTTGGCCGAACGTCCACTGTTGAATGTGCAGCTCGACGGACCGTACACGTCGGGCGCGATGACCCGGTTGTCGACCGAGCAGATCATCCCGCGGCTCAGCGCCGTGCCCGGAGTCGGCAACGTCTCGGTGCGTGGCAGCGTGACCTTCGGTGCCACCGTGAGCTACGACGCGAGCCTGCTGCGCCAGCTCGGCATTTCGCCGAACGAGCTGAGCACGGCCGTGGCCTCATCGCGTGTGGTGGCGGCACTGGGGACCGAACGTATCGGCGCATCGAAGCGTGAGGTCGTGCTGCGCGATGCACCTGGTGCGCTGGAAGAGCTGGAGGATCTGCCCATACGTGGGCGCGGCAACCGGATCTTCCGGCTTGGTGAACTCGCGCAGGTGCGTCCTGAGGAAGACTCCCGCGGGTTCTTCTACCGCGTGAACGGACGTACCGCCGTGGGCTTCATCGTCACTCGCGAGCCCACGGCGGATGCGATCGAGACCGCGAAGGCGGTGAAGGCCACGCTGCATGCGCTGGGGCCACAACTGCCCGCTGGCGTGCGCTGGCGCATCACTGGTGACGACTCGAAGGAGCTCGATCGGCAACTGAAGGACCTGATGTTGCGCGGGCTCATCGCGTTCGCCGCGGTCACCGTGGTCCTCATCATCTCGTTGCGCAACTGGCGCGCGGTCGCGCTGGTGATGGGGAGCGCCGCGGTGGCCATCGCGGGCACGGCGCTCGGTCTCTACCTGCTGGAGATTCCGGCCAACATGCTCACGCTAGCCGGACTCGGCATGGGCGTCGGCGTGTTGGTGCAGAACGGACTGGTGATCGTCGAGCGACTGCGCTCCGCGCCGGATACCGAGCTCGGGCGGTCGGAAGTCGCGCAACGCATGGTGCCGGCGGTGCTCGGCTCCACGCTCACGACGGCCGTGGTGCTGTTCCCCTTCCTGTATCTGCAGGGCAATGCGCGGGCGGCGTTCTTCCCGTTCGCAGCGGCGTTCACGCTCGCGCTGTTCTGTTCGATCGTATCCGCGGTGGTGATGATCCCGGCGATGGCGGCCGGGCACGGCATCCGGGAGACGAGCTGGCCGCGGATGCAGCGCGTGTATGCGTGGATGGTGCGCGGATCACTTCGCTGGCGCTGGCTCACGCTGTTGTTGACCGTCGCGGCGCTGGGTGGACTGACGTACATCTTCATCAAGAAAGTGCCGCGGTTCAGTTTCGGCGGGTTCGGTGGCAACAACCGCACGACCGTGCAGGTGAGCATCAGCTTCCCGCGCGGTTCGGACCCGGCGACGCTCGATGCCGCGATGCGCGAGATGGAGCGCATCGTCGTTGGGCGAGAGGGCGTGGAAGAGGTGATTGCGCAGGGGTCGACCGCGAACGCGAGCATGGTGGTGCGATTCACGCAGGCGCATGACATGACCGCCGTGCCGTTGCAGGTGCAGGAAGACCTCACGGCTCGCGCGGTGTACGTGGGTGGTGCCAGCATCAGCGTGTTCGGGCAGGGCAATGCGTTCAGCTCGGGCGGCGGCAGCGGGAGCTTGAGCACGTTCCGCATCCGCGTGATGGGCTACTCCTACGCCGCCGTGCAAGAGCTCGCCGAGGACATCCGCGGACGATTGGAGAAGATCACACGCGTGCGGAACGCCATCGTGACCAGCGGCTCGTGGTGGGGCGGCGACCGTGCGTACGCCGTGACGCTCGACCCCGATCGCGATGCGCTCGCGCGCTACGGCGTGACCGCCACCGAGTTCAGCAACGCGGTGCGGCGCGAGGTGCGCGGGCCGGCCGGTGGGACGCGGTTGGAGATCGGCGGCGAGGAGATCCCGATCTCGGTGAAAGCCAAAGGCTCCCGTGAGCGCGCACTCGACGAGCTGCGCGACGCGCTCATTCCCACAGGCAACAACTCCACCGTGCGACTGAGCGATCTCTCCGACGTGGGGGAACGCGAAGGTCTGAGCACCATCACGCGCGAGGACCAGCAGTATCTCCGCGTGGTCGCCTACGAGTTCCGCGGTCCCAATCGACTCGCCAATCGCACGCACGATGCCTTCATGAAGAGCATCAGTGTGCCGCCAGGCTTCACGGTGATCGACGCGAACGATTTCCAGCGGCAGCAGGACACGAGCCAACGCGGGCTCTGGCTCGTGTTCGCCGTGGGCGTGACGCTGGTCGTGCTGTCGGTGGCGATGGTGTTCAACTCCACCTGGGGCGCGACGATGGTGTTCCTCTCGCTCCCCATCGCGCTGGCCGGCGTGATGGCGGCGTTCTGGCTCGCCGGCGCGGCGTTCACGCGTGAGGCGGCGGTAGGCGTGATCCTCGTCGTCGGTCTCGCGGTGAACCAGAGCATCCTGCTCGTGGACGACGCGCTCGAACGCAAACTCGCGTCACCCACCCGCCGACTCACACC
>JBJXGK010000018.1:0-19982 GCA_046153705.1 Gemmatimonadaceae bacterium | reverse complement strand
CCCGGCGTCGCCAGTGGTCCACGCGCGCCCCGCGTCGACGAGCACCCAGCGGCCACGAGGCGAACGCAGTGCGATCGCATCGCCTTGCCCCACGTCGATCATGTGCAGCTCCATGCGCGGCGCGGCGTGCGAGGGCAGTCGAACACCGTCGGGCAACCACGCCATCAGCGCGACGCAGGCACACGCGAAGGTGAGCGGAGGCGCCCAATGCCGGCTCCACGCGGCGACCAGCACCGCCACCGACGCGGCGCCGGCGAGCAGCGCCGCCAGAGCGCTCGGGGCGACCACGATGGCAGCACCCGGTGAAGATGCCGCGATGTTCGCGACCGCATCCATCGCGCGCAGCATCGGTGTGGCAGCGTCGACGACGAAACGTGCGGCAGCGCCCTCCGGCGTGAGCATCGCGAGGAACAGCGTGGGCTGCAGCAGCGAGATCACCGGCCCGGCCACGAGGTTGCTCACCGGCGCGATCACACTCAGTCTCCCGAAGTGCCACGCGACGAGGGGCGCGGTGACAGCGGTGGTGAGTGCGCCCGCGATCAGCTCTTTCGCGAGCGCGCGTCGCCACCCACGCCACGTCTCCGGCAAACGGCGCCCGAGCCGACCGGCCACGACGATCGCCGCGTAGCCTCCGACGGAGAGCTGCCAGCCGAGGTCGAGCACCGTGCGCGGTTCGTACAGGGGCAGCATTGCGCCGAGGGAGAACGTGGCCCACGGCGACACGGGACGTTGGATGAGTCGCGTGAGCGTGGTCGCGGCGAAGAGCGTAGCGCTTCGCAGCGCCGGCGGTGGCGCGCCGATGGCAAGGACGTAGAGTGCCGTGGTGGCTACCGCGGCGATGGCGGCCATGTTGGCCGGCAAGCGCGCCGACTGCAGCAGCAGCAACAGCGCGCCACCGACGATCGCGACGTGCAGGCCCGAGATGGAAAGCATGTGCACCAAGCCGGCGTCGGCGTAACGCTCACGCAGCTCAGGCGAGAGGCCGCGCGTGTCTGCGATGAGCAGGGCACGCACCATCGGGGCGTCGGTTCCGAATGTGCGGTCGAGGGACCTTGCGACGTGGTCGCGCCAGCGATCGAGCGGGCCCGGTGGTGCGAGCACTTCAAGGCGCGCTTCCCGCAGGAGGAGTCCGCGGTCGTTGCCACTGGGCTCTGCGCGGGAGATCATGACGCGGGCGCCGGTGCCTGCCGTCCCGCTACGCACCGCGACGGCGATCGGGAGCGTGCACGGAACCTCGCCCGCGCGGTGCATCGTCGCTCGCACGTACGACCCGGGTGACGCGGGCGCGAGGAGCGTGGCGTCCCACTGCGTCGACCGCGCAGCGAGTACGCGGCAGTGTTCATCGGCACGACGGAGGTCAGCGCCGAGTTGGAGTGCGGCGAGCGCGATCAGCAGGAGTGCGGCCGGCGTGGACGAGCGAAGAAGCGCAATCAGCGCCACCGTCGCGATCGCACCGGCGATGCTGACGAGTGCAGCCGGTGCGCCGGCGAGTCCGGCAAGCGATCCGGCGATCCATGCGAGCGTGGCGGCGAGCAGGAGAGGCACGCGAGAGCATACGCTGCGCGCTGCTCGCCGCCGGTAGCGTGGCTACGCTACGCGTGGCGGGGCGTTGCGCACGCCCAGCCCTGTCATTCCTATTGTGCGATGGCGCGCGGATTGTGCACGATGCGTCCCGCCGAGAATCGCATCGCGACTGTTGCCCCCGCCGGGTCATACGCGCGCGTCGTCGTGGTGTCGAACCGCAGCGCGCTCTCGAATGCCACCACCGATGTGCGGCGCACGCGGACCGTACCGAGCACCCCGCTGCCGCCTACGCCGGGTACGAGGGAATCCAGCGCAACGACGCCCACCCAGCGGTTGGAGCCGACACTGGCGAACTCCAGGACCGTGACGCGGTCGGCGGGCACGAAGAACGCGCCGTCGCGGAGCGTGTCGAGCGTGACCACGGGGCCGTCGATCACGAGTTCGAATGCGAGCGCGGCGACGCGCGGGGCGTCGCGCAGGCGGAGATCGACGTCGAGGGCGGTGTCGCCGAACACCGCACCGGGTGTGAGCGCCGTGAGCGGCAGGCCAGAGGCGGCACCAGCGAGGAAGCGGAACACGCGGTCGTCGCGCGAGGGGTCGAAGGGTTCGAACGGCCCTTCCACGCACGAGACGCCGACGAAGACCAAGGCGAGCGTGGTGATGGCGCGCGCGAAAGGCGCTCGGATACGCTTGTGGACGCGCACCACGAGGTGCGCGCGATTGGCGAATCGTCTCATGGGGTGCTCCTCAGTGCGGCAGGGACGGTCGTTCCGAACGCGGCGCGCACCAGTGCCACGTCGGTGCGATCGACGCGACCGTCGCCGTTGACGTCGGCGCGGAGATCCTGCGTGGTCATCGCTCGGAGCACGAAGACGACGTCGTGACCATCGACACGCGTGGCGCTGCCGGGACTGGTGATATCGACATTCGCGCCGCGCCCCGTCACCTGGACGCCCACCGTGTCCTCGGCGAACGCACCGGCGGGATCGGTGGCGCGGACGATGACGCTGAAACTGCCTGCCGAAAGGAATCGGCGATTCGGGACAGTGGTCGCGCGAACGGTGTCACCCGGGGCGAAGGTCCAACGCACGACCAGTAGGTCGCCGTCGGGATCAGTCGCGGTGGCCGCGAAGGACACGCTGTCGCCGACCGCGATCACCACGTTGCCAGCGGGTTGGGTGATACTGACGGTCGGCCGGCGGTTCGCCTGAGGGTTCACCGTCACGATTACGGTATCTACATCGATCGCGCCGAGGTTATCTGTGGCGCGCAGCGTGACGATGAAGGTGCCGGCCGTCGCGTAGGTCACGGCGGGCGGAGTCAGCGTGGTCGCGGTGCGGCCGTCACCGAAGTTCCAGAGCACCGCGGGTGCTGGGCCGTCTTGATCGGTCGCCGTGCCGACGAACATGATCGCGGCACCTGCAAGCACGGTGGTGTCAGCGGCCGGAGCCGTGATCGTGGCGACGGGCGGCAGATTCGCCTGCACCGAGAAGCTCACCGTCGTGGAGTCCGCGAAGCCGGAGGCGTCGTTGACACGCACGCGGATGAAGTTGTTCGGACCGGGTTGCGTCCAGTCCACCGCGGCGAACGTGAAGCTGCTATCGCCGGCAGCGACGCGCGTGGAATCGAGCCGCGAGCAGCCTGTGCACGCGGTGATACGCACCGTCGCGCCGGGTGTCGCGCGCCCGGTGACGTCGAAGCGCTGCAGTTGCGTGCTCTGACCAGCCGGCGTGATGAGGCGCACGGTCGGCCGCACCCGCACGGTCACGACGACGGTGTCGATATCGATCGCGCCGAAGCCATCGGTCGCACGCAGCGTGACGATGAAGGTGCCGGCCGACGCGTAGGTCACGGCGGGCGGAGTCAGCGTCGTCGCGGTGCGGCCGTCACCGAAGTTCCACAAGACGGCGGGCGCCGGGCCATCTTGATCGGTCGCCGTGCCGACGAACGTGAGGGCGGAGCCCGCGACCACGGTGCTGTCAGCGGCCGGAGCCGTGATCGTCGCGACGGGCGGCAGATTCGCCTGCACCGAGAAGCTCACCGTGGTTGAGTCCGCGAAGCCGAAGGCGTCGTTGACTCGCACCCTGATGAAGTTGTTCGGACCCGGTTGCGTCCAGTCAACGGCAGCGAACGTGAAGCTGCTGTCCCCGGCGGCGACCCGAGTCGAGTCGAGCCGCGAGCAGCCCGTGCACGCGGTGATGCGCACGGTGGCACCCGGCGTCGCGCGCCCGGTGACGTCGAAGCGCTGCGATTGAGTGCTCTGGCCTACCGGCGTGATGAGCCGGATGGTCGGCCGCACCCGCACGGTCACCACAACCGTGTCAATATCGATCGCGCCGAGGTTATCGGTGGCGCGCAGCGTCACGACGAAAGTACCGGCCGTCGCATAGGTCACGGCGGGCGGTGCGAGCGTCGTGGCAGTGCGGCCGTCACCGAAGTTCCACAAAACAGCGGGCGCCGGGCCATCTTGATCGGTCGCCGTGCCGACGAACGTGATCGCGGCACCTGCAAGCACGGTGGTATCAGCGGCCGGAGCCGTGATCGTCGCGACCGGCGGCAGGTTCGCCTGCACCGAGAAGCTCACCGTGGTCGAGTCCGCGAAGCCGAAGGCGTCGTTGACACGAACGCGGATGAAGTTGTTCGGGCCCGGTTGCGTCCAGTCGACGGTCGCGAACGTGAAGCTGCTATCGCCGGCAGCGACGCGCGTAGAATCGAGCCGCGAGCAACCTGTGCACGCGGTGATGCGCACCGTCGCGCCGGGTGTTGCGCGACCCGTGACGTCGAAGCGCTGCGGTTGCGTGCTCTGGCCGGCGGGTGCGATCAGCCGCACCACGGGCCGCGCACGCACGGTGAGGATAAGCGTGTCAACATCGAACCTGCCGAACTCGTCGGTCGCGCGGAGCGTCACGGTGTAGACGCCCGCGACGGGATACGAGATCGGCAACGGCGATGGTGACTGCGTCGTACGTCCATCGCCGTAGTCCCACAGCACACTCGCCACACCATCGGGATCGTTGACGACGCCTTGGATCAAGATCAGGTCACCCACCGCGATGGTCGTATCGGCGGACGGCGCGGTGATGGCCGCGGTGGGCGGCGCGTTCGCGACCACACGCACGACGTAGCGGGTGACCGTGCTGTCGCCCACGTTGTCCACGGCGCGGAAGCCCAGCACGTTGTTGCCGGTATCGGGGAACACGCGCCAGCCAAGGGTATCAGCGGTGCCGAGCACCAGCACGCTGCGACGCCACTGCCGTGAGGCGATCGTGCCGTCTTGATCGGTGGAGCGCACCGCGAAGAAGACCGAGTCCCCCTGTGCGATGCGTACGGAATCCGCCCCCGGTGACAGTCGCGTCACCAGAGGCGCCTGGTTCGCCACCACGGTCACGCGCACGGTGTCCGCACTCGACAGTGTGGTGGTATCACTCACGGTGGTGATGATCGGCGCCAGTTGCGCAGCAGGCGGGAAGTTCACGGCCGAGAAGCGCCAGGTGGAGTCCCCGGCGGCGACGCGCGTGGTCCCCTGCGCCGTGCAGCCGAAACAGCTCGTGAGCGTCACCGTCGCGCCGGGTGTCGCCCGGCCGGCGACGTCGAAGCGTTGGATGGTACTCGCGTTGTCAGTCGGCTCGATGATGCGCACGACCGGCCGCACGCGCACGTTCACGATGAGCGTGTCGCGCGCTGAGAACAGCCCCAGATCGTCTGCGGCGCGCACGGTCACGACGTAGCGGCCGGGCGCGGCGTAGCTGCGCGCGCCTGGGTTCTGCAGCGTTGACGACGTCTGGTTGCCGAAGTCCCAGCTCCACGTGCTGATGGTCCCGTCCGCGTCAGTGCCGGTCGCAGCAAAGGTGAGAGACTCACCTGCCCCGATGCGGAGTGAATCGCGTCCGGGACCCGGCGGCGCGACTGCCGGCGACGTGATCTGGACAACCGGCGCCGCGTTGACGGCGACCGGGAAACTCACCGAGACGGAATCGGTGAACCCTTCGCTGTCGCGCCCGACGATGGTGAGTGTGTTGGTACCGGCATTCGGCCACCCGACGGCCGGGATGCTCCACGAGCTGTCGGCCGCGACGAGTACGGAGTCCCCGAGCGCATCGCACCCGGAGCACGCGGCGACGCGCACGTACATCCCACTGATCGCCCGCCCGACAAGTGCGAAGCGCGGCGCGTACGGTTGGGGTGGCGCCGCGAGCGGCTGTTGGATGACGGTCGATGGCACCACGACACCGGCGCGCACGAACGCCCGGTCGCGGCCGCGCGCGAGTCCGGAGACGGAATCGGTATAGACGTCGTACCGGAGCAACGCCGGACCGTTGAGCAACGGCGAGTTGAAGATGACCGTCTGCGACCCGTCGGTGGTGCGCACGGTATCGCCGGAAGTCGCATTGGACCCCACCCCGCCCACTCGCGACTTGCTGCGGATGGACGTGTAGATGTCCTGCCCCGGCCCGAGGTCGTGCTGGACGCTCAGCGTGTGAACCTGCGTGCTGGTGCGCACGGAGTCGCCGAGGATCGTGAGCACGGCCGCGCTCGGGAACACATGGATGGGCGACACGAACCGCTGGCGCTGGCCCGCGAACACCGGTGGCAAGTTGTTCGGGTTCGGCGTCAAGGCGAATCGGATGATGGCGGTGATGCTCGCCTCGTAGCTGCCCTTCTCCTGGACCGTGGCCGTGTCGCCAATGACGTTTGAGGCCCCGGTGGCCGTACCACACTGGTTGACCTGCGGGAAGCCGCCTCGTGACCGAAAGTAGAGGAGCGTCTGCGGCGGCGCCTGCACGGCGATCGAGGCGGAATCCACGCGCGTGGTGCCACTCGGCTGCGATCCACCGAACGGGGTGTAGCGAATGCACCAGCGGAACTGGATCCCCGGCGTCACCAGGTCGATGTCGAGCAAGCGCTCGCCGGGCGCCGGGCGCACGCTGTCCACGCGGACGGAGTCGTATTGAGCGCCGACGCTGCGCCAGGGCGCGAGCAGTCCGAGCAGTAGGATGCCTGCGGCGGTCGAGACAACGAAGGTGCGCTGCAAGCGTCGCATCTCACCAACTCCGGGAGAAGGAGAGTGTAGCGACTTGCTCTTGGAACGCGACCTGTGGCCCGAAGGCGGCGTAGCGACTCGCGCGCATCGCGAGGTTCATGCGCACGTCGCCGGGCAGGTCCCAGGTCGCATTGGCGGTCACGGCATTCACATCGCGCCCTTGTGTGGTGCGCGCGTTGGTCACTGCCGCTTGAAGGCGCAGTGCGTTCTCGAACAGTGTTCCAGCCGCGCGGAACCCGATCTGCACATTCTGGTTCTTCGGTTGCCCGACCAGTTCACTGGTCACCGCCGCGAATGACGGCGTGACGGAGAACCGCTCGGTGAGGAAGAGCTGCAGGCTCAGCGACACGTTCTGCGCCCTCACGTCCGGAACGCCGAGCACCGTGTTGCCGTCGACCGAGTTCTGGAACGCGTGCGCCACGCTGACCACGCTGCGCAACCCGAAGAGCTGCTGCTGCGACGACAGGGACGACGTCACCGCGAGCGCGCGGACGTCCACGGCGAAAGTGTCGACGACGGCGTCGTTGGTCACGACGTTGTTCATCACATTCACGCTGGCCGTCAGGCTCTGCGTGAGACGCAGCATGAGTCCGCCACCGTAGGTATCGCGTTCGGTGGTGAACGTGCGCTGCCCGAGGAGGTTGTCACCCATCCGCCGCAGGTTGCCCTGAAGGACGATGCGGTCGCCCGGCACCTGCCACGATCCGTCGAACGCGAGCGCGCGGCGGTCCCCGATGAGATAGGCCAGCCCGAGCGAGGTGTAGCCGGGCCCCACATACTCGTAGGCACTGCGCAGCCGCACGCGTTTCACGTTCGCCGTGGCTTCGACGTTGTACGCGAAGTCCCCTGACGTGCTGAGTCGCACGTCCTGGAAGTCACCCAGCGCGGACGCCGGCCCCGTGAGCGACGAATCCGCAATGAGCGGCGCGGTGAGATCGTTCGTGACCAAGGCGGCCGCAACCTCGCCCTTCACGCTGAACGCGCGACGGAACAGGTTGAGCTGACCAGTCAGACCGGCGACGAGATTCTCCTGCGGGCGCGTGCCGATCTGCGGACGGAAGGCGCCCCCCGGCAGCGTGTCGATGAAGGTGCTGTCGATGATCAGCAGCGCGAGTTCGCGCCGTGTGATGTCGTCGCGCGCCTTGACGACGTTGAGGTCGAGGAAGTTGCCGCCTTCGCGGCCGAATCCCAGTGTCGCGGCGACGAGGTTGCGCTGGAACACCGTGCCCTGCGACCCGGCGAACACCGGGCGCTGGGTGCGCCCGCCCTGCAGCGAGAACCGGAACAGGCCCGGACGGAGATCGACGCCCGCGCCGCGCACGCGCACACCTTGCACGGTGTACGGCGTCATGGGCTGGGAGAAGTCACCGAGGTGCAGCGTCACCCAACGCCACTTGGGATGCAGACCCACCTGGTTGACGTTCTGCCGGAACTCGTTGCCTTCGTTGGTGAGCAGGAGATCCACGCTCGCGCTCAACTCGCCGAAGAGCGTGACCGTAGGACGCATGGCGACACGCCAGGAGCTGCCGGGCCGGCGGTTATCGATGCCGCTGGCGCCGTAGGCTTCTGCGGTCACTTCGGTGTTCCCGCTGATGCGGACGCCGGGGATGCCGAAGTTGCCGCGCGGTCCGGGGTCCGGTGGCAGGCCGGTCCCCTGAGCCCGCAGCGGCGCGCCCAGGAGCGCGAGCGCCACGCAACACGCGGACGCCCACGCCGACAGACTGTATCTCGCCGATGTGGTCATGCGCCGCCTCCCCCGTTGGGCTTCACACCGCGTTCCTCGCGCAGCGCTTCGAGCTCCTTCGCCACACGCGCGGCATCAGCGCTGCGGCCTTGGCGATGCAGGACCTCGATGAGTCGATTCGCAAGCACGAGCGATTTCGGCAGACGGAGTCGCAGGCGCAGGATCTGCTCCTCGAGTGCCTGGAGCGCATCCAGGGAGCGGTCGAGTGCCAAGAGCGACCGGAACGGGGCCTCGCTCTCCGGCGCCGCCTCAAGTGCATGCGTGAAGAGCGCACGGGCGTCCGCGACGCGACCGACGCGCGAGTAGAAGTCGCCCGCCTCCAGCTGAATCGCCGGATCGGAGCTGCGCAGTGCGACGAGCGAGTCGTAGCGCGCCGTCGCGGACGAGATGCGCCCGTACTTCACGTCCGCGCGGGCGAGCGCGCGCGTGATCACCGCGACACCACGCCAGGCGCGCGCCGCCTCCAGCACCTCGGCCTTCCCCCACGTCTCGTCCGCGGCGAGCGAGTCGACGATCGGCTCGAGCGCCGCGATGATGCGCTCACGCTCCGCGAGGTCAGGGCGTGCGCGCGCGAGCGCCTCCGCCGAGGTACCGCCCTCCAGCACCCCAAGGGCGCGCTGCTCGGCACCAGCCAACGCCTCGAGACCCCGCCACATCGCACGCCGGGTCCAGCGACGCCACTCCTCGAGCGGTACGTCGCGACGCAGCGCGAGCGCTGGCCAGGGGCCACTCGGCGCGAACGGTTCGGCCTTGAGCCACAGTTCGCGGGCCGCGGCTCCATCCCCGGCGGCGTCGAGTGACTCGGCCAATCCGACCATCGCGGCGGCATCGGCGGTGTCAACCGACAGTCGTGCGCGCCAAGCGCCCACGGCCGACGCGGTGTCCGCCAACTCGCGCAGTCGCAGCGCGGCGCGGTGCACGACGACCGATGGGCGCTCCACGTTCGCCAACGGGAGCAGTTGCGATCGGGCGCTCGAAGTATCGCCAGAGAGGACGTAGGTCTCCGCGAGCTCGAACTCGAGCGGCACCCGATCCCGCGCGCGGTCGATGGCGCGCAGCCAGGCCTGCGCGCTCAGCCGCCACTCCTTGGCCTCACGATGGACGATCGCCTCGTCGGCGAAGAGCATCGCGTCGCGGGAATGGACCCCCTGCCCCCGCTCCAGCACCTTGAGCGCGATCGCACGATCGCCCCGGCGGCGACGCACGTCTGCGGCGAGGCGGAAGACCTCGCGCCCGGGTGTCGCAGGGGCGAGCAACGTGTCGATGAGCGCGAGCAGCCCGACCGCATCGCCCTGCTGGCGCAGCAGCGACGCGAGCGCGAGGCCGTTCTCTTCAGTCGCCTGCACGCGCCGCGCGGCGCGCAACCCGGCGACGGCCGCGGCGACGCTCTCATCGGTCTTCAGCAGTGAGGCCTGCATCGACAGCAGCCGCGCATCGGTGGGGTTGAACCGTAATCCACGCGAGACGATGGCCGCCGCCGAGTCGACATCATTGCGTGTGGCGGCGAGCGCAGCGAGGCCGTTCCATCCCTCAACGAGCGACGGGTCCAGCTGCACGGCTTGCTCCCACAGTCGGCTCGCCTCGTCGGTCCGGCCAGCGCGGGCGCCAGCGACCAGCAGCAGGCGCCCACGGAGTCGTCGCACCGTGCTGTCGGCCGTGAACGGGCGCAGGAGCTGGTCGCCTTCGACGTAGCGGCCACGCACGCCGAGCAGCTCGCCGAGCGCGAGCGCGACACGCTGCCGATCGATTCCCCGTGCCTGCATCGCGTCACGCAGTTCCAGCTCGGCGCGCGCGGTGTCGCCTGCCTGCAGCAGCAGCGCCGCGAACCCCACGCGGGTCTCCGCGTCGCTCGGACGGGCGCGCACGATCCGCTCGATCGCCACGAGGTCGGGCTTGCCATCGGGCGTGCGCGGTACGGCCCGCAGCGTCGGTTGCTGCGCATGCGAGACCGACGCACTCACCAGCAGCGCGATGCCCACCACGGCGCGGCCCCACATGCGACAGCACACCGAACGCTTGAACCCGCGAGACCATGCGTTCATGGCCGCCCTCGCACCGGCCGACTGGCCGAAGACTCATTGCCCGACGCGTCGATGGCGCGGACGACATACCACCATGTGCCATCGGCGCCGGCGTCGACGAACTCGAGGACGGTCACGGGGCGCGACGTGCGGCGCTCGAAGTTGCCCGTGGGGATCTTCGACCGATACACGTGATAACCCGCGAGCTCGCGATCGACCACGCGTTCCCACCGCACGCGCACGCCGGCGCCGTTGGGCAACAGGGTCGCCGCCGCAAAACGCACCGAGGGTGGCGCGACCTTCTCCGCGAAGCTCATCCGCGCCGTTGCCGGCTTTCCGACGTTGCCCGCCGTATCGATCGGCGTTGCCGAATAGAGATAGGTTCGCCCGTGCACCTTGGGCAGCGTGTCCCGGAGCGACCACGGAGAACCGGTGCGCCCATCCACGCGTGCGATGAGCACACTGTCCGCCACACGGGCTGCCGCCGCACGCACGACGCCGGAATCGCGCCGCGTGATCACGTACCAGCGGACATCGGGTGACGGACTCGCCGACCAGGTGAGCTCCATGTATCGGCCTTGCTCGTCACGCGCCGAGAACCCGGTCGGCGGATCGGGCGCTTCGTCATCGGGGACGAACACACGCACCGTGACCGGCGCACTCTCGTTGAGCGTGCTGTCCACGGACGACACGCGCACGGTATAGCCGCCGCCCGGACGCAGTCCTCGCCCGTCAGTGGTCGAGTCGATGAACGCACGTCCGACGAACGGGGTGCGCGTCAGCCGGACCATGCGCGTCGAATCATCGCCGCGGTAGATGTGGTAGCCGCGCAGGTCGCGCGCCGCCACCGGCGTCCAATTGATCACGAGCCGCCGCTGCACGGCGCGCGCGGTGACGTTGGTGGGCGGCGGCGGGGGTACGTTGTCCTCGGCCAGCCCGGTCGCGCTGCTGGACGGCGCGCTCGCGTTGCCTGTCGAGTCGACGGCGATGATGCGCCAGAAGTGCTGTTCCCGAAGCGGCACTGTGGAATCGACGTACACGAGCGAATCGCGCGGGATCGTACGTGGCGTGAGTCGCACGTAGCGCTTGTTGAGGCCCGGGGCGCGTTCGATCAGATACCCGGCGACGTCCGGGCTCGTGGATGGCGCCCAGGAGACGCGTACGCGACCGATCTCGTTCGCCGCGACGAGGTCGCGCGGTTGGTCCGGCGCGGTGCGATCACGCACCGTGAGCGACTCCGGCGCCGACGCGGCACCTTCACGGCCCGCGATGTCCACCGCGCGCACCGTGTAGCGGTACGTGGCTCCCTGCTGCACTTCGCGGTCCTCGAAGAACGGCACGCGCGCATCGAGCCGCACCACGGGCATCTCCGTGATGCGCTCCTCGCGCCCTGTCCCGATGCGTCGGTACACGTGATAGGCCACGTGCAGTTCGTCCGCCGCACGGGTCTCCGCCCACGTGAGGCGGAGCCGGAGCGCGTTGGCCTCGAGCCTGAGCCGCGCGGGGACCGGGATGGTGCGTACGCCGACATCGATGGCGGGTACACGGCCGGTGAGCGTGCGCTCCCGGTCGGCCGCCGGACCGCTCGCACGCGAGATCTGCACGCGATAGACGACCTCGACTCCGCGCGGGGCAGCGGCGTCGACGATCAAGCGACCGAGCGTGGCCGCCGCGGAGCGGGAGACGAGGGTGGTCATCGTCTGCGAGAACGCATCCATGGAGACGCGGCGCGCGAGTTCGTCCTCGTCGGCGACACGAAGGCTGCGGCGCAGCGCGTCGTAATCATCGCCGAGCGCGGCGCGGAGGTCATTCGGCGCCACGAACGGTGCGAGCCGCATCGTCGCGACGGTGTCGGCGCCCGCCGCGCCGCGGGTCACCGTGACCGTAGCACTGCGCGGGAGTTCGCCGAGCAAATAGAGCAGCACCGTGTCCGGCGCGATGCGCATCGGCACGAGGCGGACGGTGGTCGCGGCGGCCGGAGCCGGCGCGCCCTGTGCACACGCGGTGTCGGGCACGACGACGGCACCCGTGCCGATCCCCATGCCGATAGCACAGGCGATTCGGACCAAACGGAAGTCTCTCATGACAGTCATGGTCCCACCACCCGGAATCTGGCGATTCCACTCGGAAGTCCGGCGCCGTTCACCGCCCGGACGGAGATGTACAGCGTACGATCCGTGAGCGTCGTCACCGTGGCAGCCGGCACCAGATGAAGCGCACGATACGTCGTTCCACCAGCGGCCCAACCGGGCACCGCGCTCCAGGCTCGCACGTCGTCCGCGCCCTCACGAGACCCGATCGCGAATTCGATACGTTGCACGGTCGACTGCAGATCAACGGCGACCGTCCCCTCGACGGTGACGAAGTAGGCACGTCCGAACGCGGCGACGCGTGCGCTACCGGTCGGTGTGCTCGGCGGCGTGATGTCATGCACCGCGATCCCCGATCCGATCATCTCGCTGAATCGGTTGTGCCCATTGACCGCGCGGAGATGCGTTGTCACTCGCCCGCCCTGCGGCACGGTGATGCCATTCAGCCGCACGCTACCCGTACGCATCGCGTCCGTCGCCAGGTCGATCGCATTGCCCGCCGGGAAACCGCGCACAGTCACGCCGTTCACCTGCACGGAGTACTGGTAGCCGCGTACACCAGTCTCGGGGTCGCCACCGAGGGTGTCGACTTCGAGAACGATCGTCCCCGACGTATTCACGCGTGCACAGTAGCGCGGCCCCAGCGGTGCCGTGGGATCGTCGACGCGGAACGGACCGTAGCTGATCGGTGAGGACGCGAGGCCGGAGAGGTTCTCCGCGACCACAGACAGATACAGCTGCCGTGTATAGTCGAGCGGCGTCCCCGCCTGCGTGACCTGCGCGGTACGCGGCGGCAGGGCGAGCCACCCGTTGGTCTGATATGCCGTGGCGGCCACCGTGTCGAATCGGACGTGATAGCGCAGGACCTCACCCGACTCGGCATCCCGCGCGACGCCCCAGTGTGCCGACATCGTAGGTTCGGCCGGCGTCGCGAGACGCGGCTCCGGCACCAGTGCGCTCGCCGCACCCCCGAGCGCGCCACTCCACGCGGGCACACCGGAACTGCCGCCGCTCACGCCGACGCCCGCCCCGGCGCCACCGCCAAAACGGAGGCCCGAGCCAGTTGCCGGGGGAGCCGGCATCGCCGGCACCGGAGCCGGGCAGGCGGCACGGAGCAGTGACGGGGCCGCGAGCCCGGTCGCCATCGCGACGAACCCGCCGGACGTAGGCAGGCCGCGACGCACGGTCGCACCGGCCGTCCACGTCGGCGGCGTCGTGTCGCGCAACATCATCGCCGACGCGGTCCGGGGTCCGCGCAGTCCTGCGCCGTTCACCGCCTCGGCGATGAGATAGAGCGGCTGCGACGGGGAGACGGTCACATCATCGAACACCACCGTGCTGCGCCCGAGATAGTTGGTGAGCGGCCGCACGTTCGCGCTGTCAGGCCGAGTGCCGAACCCGATCCAGTACTGGGTGATGCCTGACTGCGCATCGTTGGCCGTCCACGACGCCTCGAACGACGAGCGACCGATCCAATGCACGTTCGCGCGACGGGTGGTGGAGTAGCGCGCCTCGACGCCGGTGATGGTGATCCCGACGCCTGAGGGCGGTGTGACGTCCGTGGTCGAGACCGTCGTCGACGTGGTGCTGCCCGAGGTCGTCCGGCCACTCGTGAAGAGCGCCTCGTACGCCAACCCGACCGTGCCTTCGAATCCGGCTCCACCGAGAACGCCGCCGGTAAACGTGCGCGACTGCCGGGTGGTGCTCAGGGACGGCTGCACGGCGTAGGTCAGCACCGCGCCACGGCGCCCGGCGATGAACCGACGGGTCGGCGCACGCGTGGGCGCGGGCGTACTCGTCCGTCCACCGAACACGCCGGGCAGTCCTGACGGCAGCCAAGCGCCTCCGAGGCCGGTGAAGGTCCCGAACCCGTCAACGCGTGCATCGTCGTAGCTGAACGCGAAGACGCCGCGCGGATGCGAGCCGAGCCAGGTGATCACTTGCTCCGAGTAGTGGCCACGATTGCGTGAGATGATGCGCGCATCCGAGGCCCGCGGCACGGCCAGTTCCGCGATCAGCTGTGCGCGACGACGTCCGATCGCGAGCGTGTCGGCCTCAGGGTCGAGGCTCGGCGCACCGCGTAGCCGGTACAAGTACCGCTCGTACGTGTCCGCAAGCGCGCCGACCAGATTGCCCTGGGCCGTGGCGAGTTCGCGATACGCCTCCGACACTTCGGCATACGCAGCCTCGACGAGCGCGACACGAGCGCCGCCTGTGGCGCGCTGGTCTGCCTCGATAGAATCGAGCGCCGGCAGCGCGCGACCGAGGACGGCCGCGCCGAGGTCGTACCAGAGGTACTCGCCGTACAGATTGGTCTGCGTGACGATGAAGTCCAGCGGTGTCGATTCGACGGCTGCGGCGCGGTACTGCCGCGAGACCGTATCGGTGTCGAGCAGGAAGCCGAGCATGGTCGCGCGGTCCTGGCCGAGCCGGGTCACGGCACGCCGATCGGTAGCGCGCAGTGCCGTCTTGGCGGCGATCGCACTGCGGATGCCGCTTTCGCGCAGCCGCAAGGTGTCGAGTTTCGTCGAGACATACGTGCGACGCTCATTCACCGCCTGCACCTGTCGCGCGAGGAAGAGCTGCGACTGCTGGGTCACGGAGCCGAAGCGTTCGGCGAAGCGCAGGAACGAGCCGGCGGCGGTGTCGCTGAGCACGGCACGCGAACGCGTGAGCAGTTCCTCGATGGCGGTGATACGCTGCTTCGCCTCGCGCAGCGCATCCATGGACGCCTGATGTTCCGCGCGGGTACGTTCTTCCAGCGCACGGGCCGCCGCGACGTCCAGATCGAAGCCCATCTCCGTCGCCATCGTGCGTGTCTCGCGCCCATAGGAGTCCCGCCCCGAACTGCCGACGATGGAGTCGAAGTTGACACGCCGCAGCGGCGATGCCGGCAGCGTGTCGAAGGTGCCGCGGCGGAGGGCCGTCACGTCGCCACGGAGCAGACGGAGACGATCCTGCACCCGTGTCCGTTCGAACTCCACGCCGGCGATCGCCGTGTCTAGATCGACCGCAGCGTCCGACGACTGCAAGGGCGGAGCGCTCGCATCGCCAAGGACGTGCTGTGTGTACCACGGCACGTGGTCGTTCAGCGGCGTCGGGCCGAAGTTATTGCGCGTCTCCAGGAACCCGGTGAGCGTCGAGACGAATCGCCGCGCGTTGGCATTGAGTGCGTTGAGACGCTCGTATGCGCGTGAGAGCTCCTCGGCACCGTACCGCCGCAGCTCTGGGGCCGCCGCAGGCGCATCGTTGAGGACGCCAAGCGCACGATCGCGCGCCGACTCCATTTCGTCGCGCACGGCCTGGGCTCGGGCGATCATCTCGTCCATCGTCGGGTCAGAGCCCATACCGCCGGACCAGCCCGCGGGTTCGGCCTTCGCCCAGATGGTGCCCTCCCACGAGATGCCCACTGCGCTCACACGTAGGCTCGCTGACGCGTAGAGCATCCAGCTGGGCGCCAACAGGAAAGCCCCGCGCAGTCGCGCTTCCGCGCTCACGAGTCCGCCCAGGAGCTCGAGACCGACGTAGATCTGGACGAAGCCCCCCACCTCACCCAGCGCTTCGCGGTACCAGATGGTGGCCTCGAAGCCAGCCGATATGCTGATGATCCAGATGTCGAACCGTGCGTTGATCGCCAGACTGAACAGGAATCCGGGTGGCCCGACGAAGATGTCGGACTGCGCGGTGATGAACCCGAGTAGATTCAGGTCCATCCGCCCGTGGATGCCCCAGGCGTCTTCACTGTAGATGAAGAAGTTGATCATCAACGAACCCGTCACCAGCGGTTCGTAGTTGACCCGGATCCAGAACGATCCCTCGGCGAAGGCGTCCCGCAGTCCGATCAGCAGGTAGAATCCACCCGACAACTTCTCCGCACCTTGGTCGAGCAGCGTCGCCGCGCCGTAGAGAAGGAAGGCCTCCGATGTGACGGCGACGAAGACGCGCCCTTCCACCACGGACTCGGATACGATCGCGATGGCCGCGTAGAACATCACCGCGAAATCGGCATCGCGGGTGCCCACCGGTGACGAACGGATCCGACTGATGGCGGCGGTGTCGAGCCCCGCCAGCGTGTACGCATTGTTGAGATCGCTGGCCCGCGGGCGATAGAAGAACCCGGCCCCGAACTCCGTCAACGCCACTGCGGGGAACAGATCGATCCGGGCGGTGATGGCGATGAACATCCCCACCCGCAGGCCATCGCCCGCCGTGATGTTGTTCGATACCATGCCGTACAGCCGCACGCCGACCGCCGGCGTGATCAACAATCGCGCCTGCGCACCGAGCACCATGCCGAAGCCCGTCGCCGTCTCCTGGAACCGGAAGTCGGCGGTGAGTTCGAGGATGTTCTGCATCGTGAGACTGGCGCGCCGGATGATCAGCGTCGTGCCGCCGGACGTCTCCTTGTAGAACAGGAATCGCTCGACGCTGCCGGCGAACACGGGATTGTCCTCGCCGCCGATGCTCACCGAGCCGGCGAACGAGATCAGTTGGTTCACCGTGACCGTGATGCTATCCGACGATGCGTCGCCGTCCGGGTTCGCCAGCGTCAGCGTCGTGTCGCGGTCGATGAACACGAGGTCCGCCAATCGCACTGACAGCACGTCGGCGATGTTGAGCGACGCTTCGCGCAACCCGTCTGGGGGGAACGTGATGCCCTGGTTGGTGATCCCGAAGCGCTGGAACTCGATCGAGCCGGTAACGGCCTCGATGTTGAGCGAGAGCCCGCCACTGATCACCACACCGAACTGTCCGGCCACCGACGGCGCCGCGACCTCGGTGAGGCGGATGTTCAAGACCTCGAAGTCGAAGTTGAACTCGCGCGCCAACGCGTAGTTCTGGAACAGCACGGTGCCATCGAAGCCGATGCGCAGGCCGGGCAGCACCGTGCCACCGCTCGTATCGCCGATGCGGATGTGGTTCTGGGCGCGATCGTCTTCGTCGGTGCCGAGGTAGGCGTCGACGACCGCTTCGATGCCGCCCGAGCGCGGATCGGCCACGTCGAGCGTCATGCTCAGATGCCGCACGCGCACCTTGGCGATCCCGAAGTCGATGAACTGTGCGCCGGTACAGCAGGCGGACTCGTCCGACAGCGCCACCACACGGAAGCTGCCTGACACGCTGCCATCAGGGTTGATCGCGATCGTCGCCCGCTGGCGCGCCTGCACCAACGGCTCAGGCAACCGCACGCTGGCCGAGAGGCGCAGCTGGGTATCGACGATGTTCACGGAATCAAGCGTGAACACGTCCGGCGCGACGATCGGGATGGAGCGACTGAGCAGCGACGCGCCCGCGATCGACACGTCACCCCGCGATGTGACGGTGAGGCCCCAGAACCGCGACGTGTTCTCGTACTCCGCGCCGGGGAACAGCGTGATCGCGCCGGTCATGGTGGCGGAGAGCACGTTGTCCGTGTAGCGGAAGCCGAGCGCCGGGAAGTCCGCGCCGCCGCCGACCGAGTCGCGCAGCACGAACTGTTGGCCGAACAGGTCGAATCGTTGCCCCGCGGCCGGCGTCGCGATGCGCACGTCCGGGATGTTGATGCCGCGCGTGCCGATGGAGAGATCGCGCACCGTCACACCGAAGTCGCGCGCCAGATCGGGCACGCGGAACGTGCCCGAGAGCCGCAGCGTGAACTCGGTGTCGTTGGCGGTCACCGAGAGCGCCGGGACACCTTCGATACTCGCCGGCGAGAAGGTCGCGATGCCCAAGGGGAGGTCGCGACCTTCGAACGCGTCGAGATCCACCGTGGCCTCGAACCCAGCCGTCCCGCCCAGACTCGCGGTGAAGAAGATCGCCTCGGGCGTGGGCGCGGCACCGCCGGTCGCCGGCTCGGAGAACAGACTGGACCTGAGCGCACCGGCCAGCCGCACACGCGGCGCGCCACTCTCTGGGAACTCGGCGCGTACGCCGATCACGTCAATGCCGAGCTCTGGACTGATGGTGCTCGTCACGACCGGCCGCACGGAGGGATCGTACGTCGTCGCGAACGTGCCGACCTCGGCGGTACCGCTGAAGCCACGTTCACTGATCGTCAGCGAATCGAACCGCACTTCGACATCACCCATCGAGGGCGGCAGTGTCAATCGTGCGCCGAAGCGCAGTCCGTAGGGGCCCGACGGCGTGGGACCATACGCAAGTTCCGTGATGTCGAGCGGAATGCCGAGATTGCGCAGCGGGAGCAGCGACTGCTGCCCCTCTGGTGTCGTCGCAGTGATGCTGCCGCGCACGAAGGCAAAGGTGCGCGGATCGACGGTCACGTCGAATCGCACCTCCACCGTTGGCGACGGTTCACTCCCTTGTCGGAGCGCCGGGAGGACCAACCGAACACCTTGCCCAGGGCGCGTGCGCAGCGTGAGCCCAGTGGGTCCGGTCTCGGTTTGGACCACCGCCGAGCCGCCTTCACGCAGTTGTAGGAACGCGACCGTCGTATCGGGTAGGCCGAGCCGATCGGGGATCGGCAACACGGCGAATATGTCGCCCGGCCAGAAGCCCGTCGAGTCGAGGTGCGCGATGAGGTCCGACCCGTTCATGAAGTCCACACGACCCTGCCGCACCCCGAACGGATCGAAGCCAAGGGCGAACTGATTGCGGAACTCCACACTCAGACTGTCGAGCGCCTCGTCACCGATCCGGACCATCGCGCGCGCCGTGCCGTTCACTCGGAGCCCAAGCGAGTCGATGCCCACCACATCGGGCAACACCAGTCGGAACCCATCGGTGGTGAGCGGCGGTGCACCGGTCGGCAACGCGCGCCACTGCAACCCACCTCCGGCCGCGACGTCGGCACCGAGCGCGAACGAACTCGTGAACGACGCCGTGCCCGAGCGCACGCGGAAGGTCTGCAGGTCGAGCGCGAACTGGTTGAAGCTCACGCCGATGCGTGCGCCGTCGTCGAGGTTCAACCCGCCCGAACCCGTAAGCGTGAAGCCGAGTGTATCGAGTCGGGCGCGCTCGACCGAGAACATCAGCACCGGATCCTCGGCCGGGAAGCCGAGTCCGAAGGGCCGGGTGATCTCAATGAAGCCGTCGGTGAGACGGCCCGCGACGAGGTCCACGGTGAGCGAGCCGCCCGCGACGATGCTGTCCGTACCGCCGGGCGGCGGCGGTAGCTTGAGGGTGCCGTCGAGCCCGAACATCGCCTGCTGCGCGCCGGAACCACCCACATTGAAGTCGAGCTGCGAGCGAGTGATCTGTACGGCGAGCGGCCCGAGCACGAGCGGGCACTGCGGCACCAGCCCCGTGACCTGGCCACTCACCTGCCCCGCGCCGGTCACCGTCAGCGTGGCACCCGGCATGTTGAGCACGCCGCCCGTCGCCGCCGGACACTGCAGCGCCTCGGGGAGCCGGAAACGACCGCCGACGGTGACCGAGACATCCTGTACTCCACCCGACTCGCCGAGCGTGCCGCCGAGTCGCATGATGTCGATGCCCGCGGTCCCCCCGAACGAGAGCGGCACCGGCGTGGCGAGTTCACGCGGCTCGATGCGCCCGATCACCCGGCCGTTGCGATAGCCCGCGTCGAGCACGGTCACGCGCAGATTGCGAAGCTCGGGCGGGGC
>JBJXGK010000088.1:0-14632 GCA_046153705.1 Gemmatimonadaceae bacterium | reverse complement strand
CACGGCCGCGAAGCCGTCGCCCAAGTCGCGGACGAGTGCCGCGCGCAGGGCGCGCAACGACGCGTGTGGCACCGCGGAGAGCATGGAGGGACTGAGCGACGTGATGGTCATCGAGGGGTCCTCTGGTTGTTTCGCGCGATGCACTGCGGCCGCGTCGTGCGACGATCCGATCAGGAGCCGAGCATCGCGAGCAACTCCGCCTCGCTCAGCACCGTGATCCCGAGTTCATTGGCCTTTTCGAGCTTGCTGCCGGCCTCGTCACCGGCGACCACGAAATCCGTGGCCTTGGAGACCGAGCTGGTCACTTTCCCACCTGCGTTCTCCACGAGCTCGGTCGCCTGTGACCGCGACAGTGTCGGGAGCGTTCCAGTGAGGACGATCTTCTTGCCCTTGAAGACACCATCGGCCGCCTGCGCCCGGGGTTCGTCCATCCGGACCCCCGCCGCCCGGAGCTTTTCCAGCACGGTGACGGCCGCCGGCTGACGGAACCAGTCGTGGACGGCCTGGGCCATGGTGCCGCCCACGCCATGCAGCGCTTCGAGCTGCTCCACACTCGCCGATCGGAGCGCGTCCATGGTCCCGAACGAGCGCGCGAGCAGCTTTGCCGACTCCGCCCCCACGTGACGGATGCCGAGCGCGTTGAGCAGACGCGTGAGCGGCTGCTGCTTCGAGGCAGTGATCGCGTCGACCAGCGCGGTCGCACTCTTCGCCTGGAAGCCGGGCACGCCGCCTTCGGGCTCGCCGGCTTTCGCTTTGCGCGGGATGAGCTGGTCGGCCGTGATGGAGTAGAGGTCGGCCGCGTCGGTGACGAGCCCGGCCGTGATCAACTGCTCCAGCCGTTGGTGACTCAGCCCGCGGATGTCCATCGCGTCACGCGAGGTGAAATGCGCGAGTGCTTCGAGTCGTCGACCGGCGCAGGTGAGGTTGGGGCAGTACGTGGCGACCTCAGCCTCGTCGCGCACGGCCTGCGTGCCGCAGATCGGGCAGTGCGTCGGCACGGTGACCACACGTTCGGTGCCACTGCGCTTCTCCGGCACCGGCCCGAGGATCTGCGGGATCACTTCACCCGCACGTTTCACCTGCACGGTGTCGCCGATGCGCAGGTCCTTCTCGGCGACGAGCTCGAAGTTGTGCAGCGTGGCGTAGTTGATGGTGGCACCACCGACTTCCACCGGCGCGAGCACCGCGCGCGGCGTGAGTGCACCGGTGCGCCCCACCTGCACCTCGATGTCGAGCAGCGTGGTCTCGGCGATGTCCGGGGCGAACTTCCGCGCGATCGCCCAGCGCGGGACGCGGCCGCCGACCACGCCGAGTTCGGACTGCAACGAGAGTTGGTTGACCTTCACCACGCCGCCGTCGATCGCGAACGGCAGCTCGGCGCGCAGCGTGTTCTCGAGTTCGCGCGCCCACGTGTGCACGTCCGAGAGTGTGGGGCAGGGGCGACGATGCGGCGCGACCGGGATGCCCCACGAGGCGAGCGTCTCGAGCAGCTCCCACTGTGTGCGGAACGGCAGTGCGGTGTTGCCCGGAACCGCGAAGGCGTAGCCGAAGAACCGAAGCGGCTTCTTCGCCGTCTCGCGCGGGTCCTTCTGCCGTAGCGCGCCGGCAGCCGAGTTGCGTGGGTTGGCGAAGACCGGCTCACCGAGCCGCGCACGTTCGGTGTTCATGCGCTCGAACCCGTCGAACGTCATATAGACCTCGCCACGGATCTCGATCACCGCCGGCCAGTCCTTGCCGTCGAGGTGGCGCGGGACGTCGGCTACGGTGCGCAGGTTCGCGGTGACATCCTCGCCGATTGAGCCGTTCCCACGTGTCGCGCCGGTGGCGAGCACACCGCCGCGGTACGTGATGGACACCGCCGCGCCGTCGATCTTCAGCTCGCAGCAATAGCCGTCGGTGTCGACCGCATCGCCCGCGAGTTTGCGGACACGCGCTTCCCACTCGGCGAGCTCGGCCTCGTCGAATGCGTTGTCGAGCGAGGCCATCGGCACGAGGTGTTCGTGCTTGGCGAGGTGACTCTCGCTGACCGTCGCGCCGACGCGTGCGGTCGGGGAGTCCGCGTCGCGCAGCTCCGGGTGATCGCGTTCGATCGCCTGGAGCTCGCGGAAGAGTTTGTCGTACTCGGAGTCGGAGAACGTCGGGCGATCGAGGACGTAGTACTCGTGCGCCGCCTTCTCGAGGAGGCGACGCAGCTCGACCGCCCGTTCGGCCGCACTCACTCCGCGGCCGCCTCGGCGTCGGCGCCTTCGCCGGCGAGTCCGCCCTGCAGGAGGAAGTTCTCCACGAAGAACAGGCCGGGCTCGCCGGCGCGCTTCACCATGCGGAGCAGGGTATCCATGGAGGACACTTCCTCGCGCTGCTCGTTGACGAACCACTCGAGGGCGTTCTTGGCGAGGTGGTCCTTCTCCTTGATCGCGAGGTCGACGATGCCGTTGATCTGCCTGGTGACACGCAGCTCGGAGTCGAGGCCGAGCTTCACGGCGTCGGCGGAGTCCTTGAACTTGGTGCGCGGGGCCGGGATGGCGGGGATGACGACGCTGCCGCCGGCATCGAGCACGTAGCGCACGAAGCGCATGGCGTGGTCGCGCTCCTCGCTGGCCTGGTTGAAGAAATGTTTCGCGAGCTGTGGCAACCCTTCGCCGTCGAAGTACGCGGCGATGGTGACGTATTGGTTGGATGCGGCGAGTTCATTGCCGATCTGCTCGTTGATGAGCGCGTTCATCTGCTTGGAGATCAACATCCGGTCGTTCCTCCGTGTGGACCCCGTTACGCGCGGTGGCGCCCGCGGGTCCGTAGTGTGTCACCCTCGGTCCGTGCAGCGCACGGCCGGGTCCCCTGAACGTTGGTCGAGGTGGGAGAGTGGGTCAATGATGGTGGTCGAACTGATTGAACGGAAACGCGACGGCGGACGCATCACACCGGCGGAATGGCGCGAGCTCATGTCGCGCTATGCCGCGGGCGAGGTGCCGGACTACCAGCTCTCCGCGCTCACCATGGCGGTGTTCTTCCGCGGCATGGATGACGACGAGACCGTTGCGCTCACGGCGGCGATGTTGGAGAGCGGGAAGCGTCTGGCACTGGATCACCTGTCCGTCCCGCGCGTGGACAAACACTCCACTGGCGGCGTGGGCGACAAGGTCTCCATCCCCCTCGCGCCGATGATCGCGGCCTGCGGGGTGGCCGTTCCGATGATGTCGGGCCGTGGCCTCGGGCACACGGGCGGCACGCTCGACAAGCTGGAGAGCATCCCGGGGTTCGACACCCGGCTCACGCTCGACGCCGCAGCCAAGCAGGTCGAACGGCTGGGCTGTGCCTTGATCGGGCAGACCGCCGAGATCGCCCCCGCCGACCGCCGCCTGTATGCACTACGCGATGCGACGGCGACGGTGGAAGCAATCCCGCTGATCGCGGCCAGCATCATGAGCAAGAAACTCGCGGAGGGCCTCACCGGGCTCGTGCTCGACGTGAAGTCCGGCGCGGGAGCGTTCATCCCCTCACTCGATCGTGCCATCACCCTCGCCCGCACGATGATCGCGCTGGGCCAGCGCTACGGCTGCGAGACGGTCACGCTGATCACCGACATGGATCAGCCGCTGGGCGTCGCGTGTGGCAATGCGATAGAGGTTCTGGAGTCCATCGAAGTGCTCAAGGGAGGCGGGCCGGCTGATCTCCGCGAGGTGACTCTGGCGCTCGGAGCGGAGATGTTGCTGGTGGCGAAGGCGGAGTCGACGCGCGCCGCGGCGCGGGCGCGCCTGGAACGCAGCATCACGAGCGGTGCGGCGCTGGCCAAGTTCCAGGAGATCGTGGTGGCCCAGGGGGGACCGGCGGGATTCGTCGATGCGCCGGAACGCCATCTCCCCGCCGCGCCGGTGCGGGCGATGTTCGAGGCACCACACAGCGGGGTGGTGCAGCGCGTCGAGCCGAGGATCATCGGCCGGGCCATCACGGCGCTGGGCGGTGGGCGGACGAAGGTCGAGGACACGATCGATGCATCCGTGGGATTCCTGGTGCACGCTCGTCCGGGTGCCCCGGTCCGCGCTGGCGACCCGCTGGTGACCATCCTCGCGCGCGACGCCGAAGGCGTGGAGCGGGCCCGGGAAGCGCTCACGCGGGCGATCAGTATCGGCGACGCCCCGCCAGCTCGACGGCCCTTGGTCTCGCACCGCGTGACGGCCGGGGGGGTGGAGGAACTGGCCGGCGGTGGTGCAAGTTAAGGGACCATGGATTTCAACAAGATGGCCGCCCTCGGGGCGCAGGGAGTCGCCGGCGGAGCGATGCTGGCCTGGCTCGGTTTGATGTTCGTCACGCGGCCCGTTCCGACGGGCGGCATCGATTCGACACTGCATCTCTGCCTTGGGGCAGCGAGCTTCGCGGTGTTCGGACTGCTCTCGCTCGCGCACGTGTGGTTCGCGCAACAGCTCAAGGTGGGTCGCGAGCCGGTCCGCGGCTAACCCTCCGTCGTTCCAAGCACGAAGGGCCCGAGCAACCGCTCGGGCCCTTCGTGTCTCCGTGCATCCGAATCAGATGTCGAGATTGGAGACGAACTTGGCGTTGGCCTCGATGAAAAGCCGTCGCGGCTCGACTTCGTCCCCCATGAGCGTCTGGAACGTCTCATTCGCCAGGAACGCATCGTCCATGGTGACCTTGAGGATCGTCCGCGTCTCCGGATCCATGGTCGTCTTCCAGAGCTGGTCCGGGTTCATCTCACCGAGACCCTTGTAGCGCTGCAGGTTGACGTTCGCCTTGCCGTCGCCGTTGCCCAGCCGCAGGGAGATCGCGTCGCGCTCGGCGATATCGTAGGCGTAGTACTCTTCCTTGCCCTTGGCGACGCGGAAGAGCGGCGGCTGCGCGATGTAGATCATGCCGGCGTCGATCAGCTCCGGCATCTGTCGGAAGAAGAACGTGAGCAGCAGCGTGCGGATGTGCGCGCCGTCCACGTCGGCGTCCGTCATGATGATGATCTTGTGGTACCGGACGTTCTCGAGGGTGAACTCTTCCTTGATGCCCGCGCCGATGGCCGTGATGATCGTCCGGATCTCCTCGTTGGAGAGGATCTTGTCGATACGGGCCTTCTCGACGTTGAGGATCTTGCCGCGCAGTGGCAGGATCGCCTGGAACATGCGGTCGCGCCCCTGCTTGGCAGAGCCACCGGCCGAGTCACCCTCGACGAGGTAGATCTCGCACATCGCGGGGTCGGAGAGTGAGCAGTCGGCGAGCTTGCCCGGCAGGTTGCCGACGTCGAGCGCCGACTTCTTGCGGGTGAGGTCGCGGGCCTTGCGGGCCGCCTCGCGCGCGCGGGCTGCACTGAGGGCCTTCTCGAGCACGATGTTGGCGACGCGCGGGTGTTCTTCGAGGTACGTCGCGAGCCACTCATTGACGACGGTCTTCACCGCCGATTCCACTTCGGAGTTGCCGAGCTTGGTCTTGGTCTGGCCTTCGAACTGCGGCTCGCGGACCTTCACCGAGAGCACGGCCGTGAGGCCTTCGCGTGCGTCGTCACCGGAGAGCTTCACTTCCTTGTCCTTCTTGGCGAACGACGACTTGTCGAGGTGCTTGTTGATCACGCTCGTGAGCGCCGACTTGAAGCCGGTGAGGTGGGTGCCACCCTCGTGCGTGTTGATGTTGTTCACGAACGAGAAGACGTTCTCGTTGTAGCCGTCATTGTACTGCAGCGCGAGTTCGATGCCGATGTCGTCCTTCTCGCCTTCGAGGTAGAGGATCTCGGGATGCAGCGGCCGGCTCTTGGCGTTGAGGAAGCCGACGAACTCCTTGAGACCGCCCTTCGCGTGGAACGTCTCTTCGCGCTGCTTCTCCGCACGCTCGTCCTTGAGCGTGATGGTCACGCCCTTGTTGAGGAACGAGAGCTCACGGAGGCGCGTCGAGAGCGTGCTGTAGTCGTACTCGAGTTCCGTGAAGATCTGCGCGTCGGGCTTGAACCAGACCTTCGTGCCCGTGTCTTTGGCCTTCACCGTGCCGAGCACCTTGAGCTTCGTCGTGGTGTCGCCACGGTTGAAGTCCATGTAATGCTCCTTGCCGTCGCGCTTCACCCAGACCTTGAGTACCTCGGAGAGCGCATTCACCACGGAAACGCCGACGCCGTGCAGACCGCCGGAGACCTTGTACGTGTTCTTGTCGAACTTGCCGCCGGCGTGCAGCACGGTGAGCGCGAGTTCGACGCCGGGGAGCTTCTCCACCGGATGGATGTCCACCGGGATGCCGCGGCCGTTGTCGGTCACGGTGACGGAGTTGTCCTCGTGGATCACCACATCGACGGCGTCGCAGTAACCGGCCAGCGCTTCGTCGATCGAGTTGTCGACGACCTCGTACACCAGGTGATGCAGGCCGCGATGCGAGGTCGAACCGATGTACATGCCGGGGCGCTTCCGCACCGCCTCGAGGCCCTTGAGGACTTGGATCCCTGAGGCGTCGTACGAGGAATCGGAGGCGTCGTTGGTCTTGGCCATTGGGTCGCGAAAGGGGGGCGAGTTATCGGGCGTGTGGCGGTCCCTGAGACGGGCCGCGCACGACCCCGAAAAATACCCGGCAGCGAGAGCGAAAGCAACGCACAGGACCGCCCGTTTTCCCTCTAGCGGAGCAGTTCCAGCCGGATCTTCCGCACGGCCACCGTGGGCTGCGTCGCATTCAGTTTGGCGATGAGTTGCCGCTCCATCATCGACAACTCAGTCATCCAGCCGTGGGTGCGTACGCCCACCACCAGCGTACCGTCCTCGGTCATCATGCGCGGCTGGGTCACGCTCGCGATCTGCGCACCCACGACTGTGGCCCACTGCTCGAGGATCGCGGCGCGCGCGACGTCCGCGTCGAGTCCGGTCGCGCGCAGCACCTCGGCCAACGCCTCGGCGATGGCGCGAGGACGGTTCGCATTCGTGGTGTCGTCCCGTCTCACGCGTCCCTCCGCGGCGTGAACATCCCGTCGCGCACCTGCCAGCGCGCCAAACGCGTGAACTGTGCCGGGATCTCATCCTCGCGCGGCACGCAGAGCACACACTGGCCAGCGCCCATCGCGTCGAGCAGTCCGAGGATCCGCTGGGTCCGCCGCCGATCCAACTCGGCGAACGGATCATCGAGCAGGAGCACGGGGATCACGCCCTTCGCATCGCGGTGTGTGGCGGCTTCGAGCAGTCGCAGCACGATGGCCGCCGTACGCTGCTGTCCCGCCGAGCCCACGCCGCGCAGGTCGTGGCCGTCGAGTGAGAGCGCCAGATCGTCGCGGTGCGGACCGGCCTGTGTGAGGCCGCGGCGCAGGTCATGGTCGCGCTGTCGCTCCAACTGGCCCGCGATCGCGTCGCGGGCCTCGCTCACCGCCGTACACTCGGCGAACGCGCTCGCGTAACTCAGCGTCGGCGCGCCACGCTCCCCGATGGCGAGACACTGCGCAACGAACGTCTCGCCGCGCATCGCCACCCACTGCCGGCGGGCGTCGACCAGCACCGCACCGTGCTCCGCGAGCGCCGGCTCCCACGCGGCCATGGCACTGCTGGCCTCGCGCCCGCGCCGCCCCGACTTGAGCGCCTCTCGGATGGCCGCGTTGCGCCGCGCGAGCGCACCGCGGTACACGCGCAGCGCATGCAGGTACGGCGCCGACGTGAGGGCGAGGGTGATGTCGAGGTACCGCCGTCGCTCGGCGGGAGCGCCCGCCACGAGGTCCACGTCGCGCGGGGAGAACGCCACGGACGGCAACGCGTCGAGCGCGTCGGTGAGGCGTTCGGGCTCACCGCCGTCGAGTGTGATCTTCTTCCGGCCAGGCTTGTCGACGGCCGCCGTGACGCGATGCGCCGCGGTGCCTTCGAGCGTCGCGGCGAGATGGAACGCCGGCGCGCCGAAGCGGATCAGGTCGCGGTCGCGTGCGCCGCGCTGGGAGCGCAGCAGTCGCAGGTACGCGATCGCCTCGATGAGATTCGACTTGCCGTGGCCGTTCTCGCCGACGACCACGATGCCGTCCGCAGCGCAGGCGAGTTCACTGTGCGCGATGTTGCGGAAGTCACGCACGACGAGCGAGCCGAGTCGCGCCGCGGTGACCGCAGCCGAGCCGGCGATCGCGTCGGCCTGCGCGAGCTCCTCCACTCAGGCCCCGCGGAACTGCGCGGCGCGTTTCTCGAGGAACGCGGTAGTGCCTTCGCGCATGTCGGCGGTACGGCCGGTGGCGCCGAAGTGCTTCGCCTCGAGCGCCAGCGCGTCGTCGATCGAGAGCCCCGCCCCCTCGGTCACCGCGGTGATCGCATGCGCGAGCGCGAGCGGACCGTTCTTCACCGCCATGAGCGCGACGGAACGCGCGGCATCGAGCAGCGCGTCCGGAGCGACGACGCGGTTGGCCAGCCCCATCGCCACCGCGGCTTCGGCATCGATCATCTCGCCGGTGAATATCATCTCGAGCGCACGGCCCTGCCCGATGAGGCGCGGCAGTCGCTGCGTGCCGCCGTAGCCAGGGATGAGCCCGAGCTTGGTCTCCGGGAGCCCGAACTTCGCGTGGGTGCTCGCGATCCGCAGATGGCACGCGAGCGACAGCTCGCAGCCGCCACCGAGCGCGAACCCGTTCACCGCGGCGATGACTGGCTTGCCGAGTCGTTCGATGCGCGTGAACACGCCCGAACCGTACGCCGCGACCTCTTCGAGCCCCGCGCCCTGCGCCGCCGTCGCGATCTCGACGATGTCGGCACCGGCGACGAAGGCGCGACCGGCCCCGGTGAGGATGATCGCGCCGACGTCGGTGCGCTGCGCGAGGTCGGTGAACATACGATCGAGTTCGCCGATGACCTTGGCGTTGAGCGCGTTGAGCTTGTCGGGGCGGTTGATCGTGACCGTCGCGACGCGATCGGCGACGTCGAGGAGCAGGAACTCGTAGGGCGTGGTCATGTCGGTCGCTGGATGAGGACGGGTGGAATCTATACGTTTGCAGGATGGAATCACTCGCGCCTCCGGTGACCGTGGTGGACTGGGCGAGCGACGGTCGGCTGCGCCTGCTCGATCAACGCCAGCTGCCCAATGCGGTCGTGCACCTCGACCTGCACACGCTCGAGAGCATCGCCGAGGC
The DNA here is from genome assembly GCA_046153705.1 of Gemmatimonadaceae bacterium. Taxonomy (GTDB): domain Bacteria; phylum Gemmatimonadota; class Gemmatimonadetes; order Gemmatimonadales; family Gemmatimonadaceae; genus Pseudogemmatithrix. The sequence goes on along the minus strand of JBJXGK010000088.1, from coordinate 5,580 downwards.
GATCCGCACGCTCACGGTGCGTGGTGCGCCGGCGATCGGTGTCGCCGCAGCGATCGGGCTCGCGGTCGTCGCCGCGGGCGCGCCCGAGACATGGCGCCACACGTCGCACGGCCTCAGCCTCGGCGCGATCGAGTCCGCCGGCGCGACACTGCGCGCGACGCGCCCCACCGCGGTAAATCTCTCATGGGCCATCGACCGCATGCTGGGAGTGGCGCGTCGCTACGCTGCGGCCACGCCCACCGAGCGCGCCGCCGCGCTGCGCGCCGAAGCCGAGACCATCCGCGCCGAGGATGCGGCGATGTGTCGGACGATCGGCGCGCGTGGTGCGGACCTGATCCGCGACGGGATGTGCATCCTCACGCACTGCAATGCCGGGGCCCTGGCGACAGCGGGCATCGGCACGGCGCTCGCCCCCATTTACGCCGCGAAGGCGCAGGGCAAGCGCGTCAGCGTGTTCGCCGACGAGACCAGACCGCTGCTGCAGGGCGCGCGGCTCACCGCGTGGGAGCTCGCGCAGGCGGGGATCCCCGTGACGGTCTGCACCGACGGCATGGCAGCGAGTCTCATGGGAGCCGGGAGGATCGACCTCGTGCTCGTCGGCGCGGACCGCATCGCCGCCAACGGCGACGCGGCCAACAAGATCGGCACGTACGGTCTGGCCGTGCTCGCGAAGCACCATGGGATCCCCTTCGTGGTCGCGGCGCCTTGGAGTACGGTCGACGCCCACGCGCGCACCGGCGACGACATCCCCATCGAGATCCGTGATGCCGAGGAGATCACCCACGTCTCGGGGACACGCGTGGTCGCCGAGGGGATCGCAGTGCACAATCCCGCGTTCGATGTCACGCCGCACACGCTGATCACGCGCATCATCACCGACCGCGGGAGTTTCCTGCCGCCGTTCGTGTTCGCGCCCGACAGCGTCCACCTTCCGCCGCCGGTCTGACCACACGTGCGCCACGTCCTCGCTCTCGATCAAGGCACGACCAGTTCGCGCGCCCTCGTCGTCGCGGCCGACGGCCGCGTGGTGGGCCGCGGCCAACGCGAACTCACGCAGTACTTCCCGCAGCCCGGCTGGGTGGAGCATGACGCCGACGAGATCTGGCAGACCACGCTCGACTCCGCGCGTGAGGCGATCGCGCAGGCGGGCGTCATGCCCGACGCGATCGGCATCACCAACCAGCGCGAGACGATCATCGTGTGGGACCGCGAGACCGGTCGGCCGATCGATCGGGCGTTGGTGTGGCAGGACCGGCGCACGGCGGCGCGATGCGCGGCACTGCGAGCGGCGGGTCAGGCGGAGCCGTTGTACGAGGTGACGGGGCTCGTCCCTGATCCGTACTTCAGCGCGACCAAGCTTGAGTGGTTGCTTCAGCACAAGGTGCGCGACTCGCCGGTCCCGCTCGAGCGTCTCGCTGCGGGCACGGTCGACACCTGGCTCATCTGGAAACTCACCGGGGGCGCGGTGCACGCGACCGACCCCACGAACGCGTCGCGCACGATGCTGTTCGACATCAACTCGATGGCGTGGAGCGCGCGACTGCTGGCGCTCTTCGGGGTGCAGGAGTCGCTGTTGCCCGAGGTGCGTGCGTCGTCAGGTGACTTCGGAGCGAGCGTCGCCGAGCTGTTCGGTGCGCCGATCCCGATCCGTGGCGTCGCCGGGGACCAGCAGGCGGCGCTGTTCGGGCAAGGCTGTTGGAGTGCCGGCGAAAGCAAGAACACCTATGGCACGGGTGCGTTCCTGCTGCTGCACACGGGCGACAAACGTCCCGTGGGCGGCCAGGGTATCCTCACCACCATCGCCTGCGACGCCGAGGGAGGTGCGGCATATGCGCTCGAGGCGGGCATCTTCGTCGCGGGCGCCGCGGTGCAGTGGCTGCGCGACGGACTCGGCCTGCTGGCGAAGGCGCCGGAGAGCGAACAGATGGCGCGCGCGCTGACCTCGAACGACGGGGTGTACTTCGTGCCGGCGTTGACGGGTCTGGGCGCACCGGCGTGGGAGCCTGAGGCGCGAGGGACGATCTTCGGGCTCACGCGAGGAACCACGCGTGAGCATCTGGTGCGGGCGGCACTCGAGGCGATGGCCTACGGCACCGCCGACGTGCTCGACGCCATGCGCGGCGCGAGCGGTGCGCCGTTGGATGTGCTTCGCGTGGACGGCGGGGCGACGTTCAACGACTGGCTCATGCAGTTCCAAGCCGATGTGCTCGGCGTACCGGTGGAGCGCCCGGATGTGATCGAGACCACGGCGATGGGCGCCGCGGGGCTGGCGGGCATCTCAGCGGGCGTGTGGGCGGATGCGCCGGCGTTCTTCGCCTCGCGCAGGTATCAGCGGTTCTCGCCGTCGACTCCCTCGACCGGTGCCAGCAATCCGGCGCGCGCCGGGCTTGGCGGCTGGCGCCGCGCGGTGCGGGCGACCGTGAGCTGGGCCCGCGACCGGGACGGCTGATGCCGTTCAAGTTCGGGATCGTGATCCTGGCGGGGGGGTTCTCGTTCGGCGGTCCCCCTCGGGAGGCGCCGCCGGCGGATCGCTGGTTCGCGAGGGACAAGGCGTATCACTTCGTGGCATCGGCGGCGATCCAGAGTGTGGGGCACTCGGTCCTGCGAGCGAACGGGCGGCCGTACCGTGACGCGGCTTGGACTGCCGGCGCTCTGACGTTGACCGTGGGGGTCGGGAAGGAGCTCTGGGACCGGCGCGACGGTCGGTACTTCTCCTGGAAGGATCTCGCAGCGGATGCCGCCGGTGCAGGCTCGGGGGCGGTGCTGATGCGCCAGGTGGCTCCATGACGCGTCGAGCGGGGTGTTCGTGACTGGGCGAACGGGGACGTGGCACTCAAGCGTATTGTTTCGTACCGCTCGGTGCGGCTCGCTTGCCTGATGGGGTGTCTGCGTCGAGATTTCCCACTCGATGACATCCAATCTGGACGAGGTCCGACAGGCACTCGCCCGCGACTACGAAGTGATAAGACTTCTGGGCCGCGGCGGCATGGCCACGGTGTACCTCGCCGTCGACGTCAAGACGGGTCAGCAGGTCGCGGTGAAGGTCCTCGAACCCGACCTCGCCGGATCGGTGGGTCACGATCGGTTCCTGCGCGAGATCGGCATCGCGTCCAAGTTGCAGCATCCGGGCATCCTCACCGTGCAGGACTCGGGTGAAGCCAACGGGCTGCTGTACTACGTGATGCGGTACGTCGAAGGCGAGTCGCTGCGCGACCGAATGGATCGCGAGCAGCAGATGCCGATCGACGCGGCGCTCCGGATCGCGAGCGAGGTGGCGACGGCGTTGCACGCCGCGCACGAGCAGGGCTTCATCCATCGCGATATCAAGCCCGACAACATCATGCTCTCGGAAGGTCGCGCGCTGTTGGTGGACTTCGGCATCGCGCGCGCGATCGATCAGGCCGGAACGGAGAAGCTGACGGAGACCGGTCTGGCGGTGGGCACGCCGGCGTACATGAGCCCGGAGCAGTGGTCGGGTAGCGGGCGGGTGGACGGCCGCGCGGACCAGTACGCCTTGGGTTGCGTGACCTACGAGATGCTGATGGGCGAGACGCCGTTCAGTGGGCCGACGGCGCAGGTGATCCTCGCTCGGCATCTCGCGGCCGATGTCCCGGAGATGCGCATCGCGCGCCCGACGATCGATCCGGCGATCGAGGAGGCGGTGCAGCGCGCGATGGCGAAGGTGCCGGCCGATCGATACGAGACGACCGCGGAGTTCGCGCAGGCGCTCGCGGTGCGCGCGCCGTCGGGTTCGTATTCGCAGACCTCGGGCTCGCAACGGCAGACGTCAGGCTCGCATCGACAGACCTCGGGCTCGCTCCGCGCGGGGACGGGTAGCCACCTCGCAGGCACCGGAACGTTCGATGCCGCGCCGCTGCCGTGGTATCGTCGCACGGCGACGATCGTCGCCGCGGTGGCGGTGCTCGCGCTCGGCATCGGCGGTGTGGTGGCCACCAAGTTCATGGGTGCCGAGGATCGAACGCGCCTTGCCGTGCTGCCGTTCGACAACGTGGGTGACGCGGAAGACGAGTACTTCGCGGACGGTGTGACGGAGGAGATCACGTCGCGCCTCTCGAGTGTATCGAGCATCGGCGTGATCGCGCGTACGTCGGCGTCGCAGTACCGCAAGACGGAGAAGACCCCGAAGCAGATCGGTCAGGAACTCGGTATCGGGTACTACATCGAGGGCAAGGTGAGCTGGAACCGCTCGGCCGGGGCGGGGCGTGCAGGTGTGATGATCTCCGTGAGCCTCATCCGCGTGAAGGACGGCCTGCAGATCTGGTCACTCCCGCGGACGTCCGTCGAGTTGTCGGACGTCTTCGGAGTGCAGCAACGGATCGCCGTGTCGGTGATCGATGCCTTGGAGCTTGTGCTCGACAAGGGGGAAGCAGCCCGTCTCGCGGCGCGCCCCACTGAGAACATGAGCGCGTACGACCTCTATCTGCGTGGCAACGCGTACTACAACAAGAGTTGGGAGCGCGCGGACGTCGACTCGGCGATCTCGATGTACGAGCAGGCGATCAAGCTGGATCCGAAGTTCGCACTGGCGTGGGCGCAGCTGGGCAAGACGCACGCGTGGAAACACCGGTTGGGATTCGACGAGACGCCGGCGCGCCTCGCGTCCGCGCGCCAGGCGATCGACCAAGCGATGAAGCTCGGCCCCGACCTCGCGGAGACGCATATCGCCGAAGGACTCCTCTTGTATTGGGGCGAGTGGAAGTTCGAAGAGGCCGTGACGGCGCTGAGCAGAGCGCGTGCGATCCAACCGAGCAACGCGTGGGTGTATCTGCAGTTGGGGAACATCCGCCGTCGGCAGGGGCAGTGGGGGCCGGCTATCGCCGAGTACGAGAAGGCCGGCGAGCTCGATCCGCGTTCGCACATCATCTGGTTCAACATCGGGCACGTCAGGTTGCACAACCGTCAGTACGAGCAGGCGCGCACGTATCTCGATCGTGCGCTCACGCTCCAGCCGACGTTCCTCGATGCGCTGCTGCTGCGAAAAGGGCTCATCGTCGGCCTGACCGGGGATCGTGCGCTTGCGCGCGCCGCCATGGACTCGGCGGCGAAGGTCGTATCGCCGGAGCGGTGGCGCCTGCTTGCAGGGACCTGGCTCACGGGCCCGATCCGCGTGACGCACCCGTCGGCGGCCGAGCGTCTGAACATCATCAAACCCGGCTCGTACGGGCTCGATTCGTCGCTGGCGCTGCTCGCGCGTGCAGAGGCACTCATCGAGTTGGGCGCGACCGCCGCGGCGAAGGCGACCGCGGATTCGGCGTTGGCGTCGCTGAACGCGCTGCGCGAGGCGACGCCGAACGCGGCGTGGGTCTCGGCCGCGCTCGGCGTGGCGCATGCCCATTTGGGGCACAAGGACGAGGCCGTGGCGTTCGCCAATCGCGCCTATGCCCTGCAGAGCGATGCGCTCGACGGACCGATGTGGATCGTCAACCGTGCGCGCGTCCACCTGCTCGTGGGCAACCGCAAGGAAGCGATGGACGATCTGGAACTCGCGCTGAAGATTCCGTCCGGACTCTCGGTCAATCACCTCGACCTTGATGCCGCGTGGGATGCGTTGCGCAACGA
>JBJXGK010000194.1:0-13300 GCA_046153705.1 Gemmatimonadaceae bacterium | reverse complement strand
GGCGAGGATGAAGACGACGATCCCGCCGATCAAGGTCTCGCTCATGACGCCTTCCTCCCCGTGACGATCATCGCGCCCGTGATCTCGTCGGCGCGGTCCACATTGAGTGTGCCTTCCTTGGTGAGCATGTGCTGCACGAACGTGAGGATGTTCCGTGAGAGCATCGCCGAGGCGTGCTGCGGCATCGTCGCCGGAAGGTTCACCGGACCGATCACCTTCACGCCGTTCACATCCACCGTCTCGCCGGCCTTGGTGGCCTCACAGTTGCCACCACTCTCGGCCGCGAGGTCGATGATCACCGATCCAGGCGCCATGGTGCGCACCGTATCGGTGGAGATGAGCCGCGGGGCGGTCCTTCCCGGGATCTGTGCGGTGGTGATCACCAGATCCATGCCGGCGAGATGCGCGCGAAGTGCGGATTGGATCGCCGCCTGTTGCTCAGCGCTCTGCTCCTTGGCGTAGCCACCGGCGGTCTGTGAGTCGGCGGAGATCAAGTCCTGCGCCACCACGGTCGCGCCGAGCGAGCGGATCTGTTCGGCGGCGGCGGCCCGGATGTCGAAGCCCGAGACCACGGCGCCCAAGCGACGTGCGGTCGCGATGGCCTGCAGGCCCGCGACACCGGCACCGAGCACGCAGCACTTGCTCGGCGCGATAGTGCCGGCCGCGGTGGTGAGCATGGGCATGAACTTCACGAGGTTCGACGCGCCGAGGAGCACGGCTTTGTAGCCGGCGACCGTGGCCTGCGAGGAGAGCACGTCCATCGACTGTGCACGCGTGATGCGCGGCACGAGTTCGAGCGCGAAGGCCGTGACGCCACGCGAATCGAGCGCCGCGATGGACTCGGCGCTCGTGGAGGGTTGGAGCAGGGAGACGAGATGCGCACCCGACTTCATGAGCGCGGCCTCGGCGGCGGTAGGCTTCTGGACCTTGCAGACCAGATCAGCGGCGAAGGCGGCGGCCGCGTCGCCGAGCCCGGCGCCGGCCTTCTCGTATGCCGCGTCGGTGAAGCCGGCGTGGAGGCCGGCACCGCGTTCGACGGTGACGGTGACGCCGGCCTTCACGAGCCTGCCCACACTCTCAGGAATGAGGGCCACTCGCGACTCGCCCGCGGCGCGTTCGAGGGGGACTCCGAGGATCATTGGATCGGGGGAAGGGGGAAGCAAAGGGCGGGATGAAGGGAAAGTGCATCGACGCGACAAAGGCTGCTAGACCCGGTGAGAGTATCCCGCTGGAGCCGATTCCCGAGGTCGCTACATTCCCGACCTGTGAGCCGACCACCGCAAACCTGGGACTCTGTGCACGAACCCGACGACGTCGACGTCGGGCTCGCGACGCGTATTCGCGCCGGTGACCCGGCGGCTTTCGAGACGCTTTTCCGCCGCATGCACCCTTTGTTGGTCGCCTTTGCCGTCAACTATGTCGGCGATGTCGCGCGTGCGGAGGAGATCGTGCAGGACCTGTTCGCCGACCTCTGGGGTGTGCGTCAGCGATGGGCCGTCACGGGGAGTGTCCGCGCCTACCTGTTTTCGGCGACGCGGCACCGCGCGCTGAACGTCCGTCGGCGCGACGCGGTGGAGCGCGACTGGGCCGACGACGAGGCGCACGACGCGGTGCGCGCGCTGCATCCGGCTCCCATCACCCCGGACGTCCGGCTGGAATCGTCGGAGTCGCAGGAACGACTCGATGCCGCGATCGCGAGGCTCCCGGAACGTTGTCGGCTCGTGATGCAGTTGCGCTGGCGGGACGAACTGTCGTATGCGGAAATCGCCGAGGTCATGGGCATCTCGGTGAAGGGGGTGGAAGTCCAGTTGCACCGTGGGCTTCAGGCACTTCGGAAGACCCTTGTGAGGGGCTGAGAAGGGGGTGTGTGGGGTTTTGGCGGCGCGGCGTGTCTTAAGTCCGAACCCCACCACCTCTCTATGGCCGACACTCCGCACGCTGACTCCACGCCCGACCAATCGATCCGCGACCGTATAGCTGCGACGGCGCCGTCGCGTCCCGACGCCCAGGCGACTGCTCGCGCTTGGCAGCAGCTGACGGCCCGACTCGACAAGACGTCCGTCGCGTCGAGACCGCAGAGCCGACACTGGTCACGGGTTCTGCACTTGTCGCGCGTCTCGCGCACTGCACTCCGCGTCGCGGCCGTGGTGGCGGTGCTCGTCGGCGGCGCGACGGTCTGGCTGGCGCGACCGTCGTCCGCAGTCGTCTTCGTCGCCGGCCCCGGCGTGCCCGCGGCGCACCGCCTCCCCGATGGCAGTCAGCTCACCCTGGCTCCGGGAAGCCGCGCCGAACTCTCGCGCGGTTTCGGGAGTGAGAGTCGTGAGGTCCGCCTCACGGGCGCTGGCTACTTCGATGTCGTGCACGACGACGCCCGACCGTTCCGCGTTCGCGCCGGCGGTGGCGTGGCGGAGGACATCGGCACCCGCTTCGTAGTGCGCGCGTGGCCGGAGCTCCGCACGATTGACGTCGCGGTCGAGGAAGGCATCGTCGCGCTGAACGACAGCGCGACGGCGACGCAAGTGCGGGGGACGGAACTCGTCGCCGGACAACGCGGGCGTCTGCGCGCCGATGGCACGGTCGAGGTCACGCCGGTTGCGGCTGGCGAGTTCGATTGGTTGCAGGGCAATCTCGTCTTCGACGGCGCGCCACTCTCCGAGGCGCTGGCTGAGTTGGGCCGTTGGTTCGATGTCGAGCTTCGCGCCGATGCGGTACTAGCCGACCGCCGCCTGTCGGCGCGGTTCCGCGCCGAGTCGTTGCCGCAGGTACTCGACGCGCTCGCGCTCGCGCTCGACGTGCAAGTCCGGCACGAGGGACGCGTCATCACCCTTCTCCCGCGCTGACCTACCTCATGCATCTGTCGCTCTTGCCTCTCCTGGGACTCGCGGTCGCACTGCAAACGCCGACGCAGGGCGGATTCTCGCCGATCGAGTCTCTCGCTCGCCCCAGCGGCGCGCTGGGCTCACCACTCACCCTCACGCTTCAGTCGAGGTCGCTCGGGGACGCGCTCACCCAGATCGCTCAGCGCGCGAAGCTCGCCTTCGCGTTCGATCGCACGGCGGAGGGTATGGAGCAGCAGGTCTCGGTGAGATTCGACGCCGTGCCGGTCGCGACCGCGATCCAGCGTCTCCTCGACGGCTCGCGCTTCCGCGCGCTCGTCGGCCCGGATGGCCAGGTGGTGATCGCGCGGCGAGCGTCGGATGCACGCCCCGTGACCACGCCAAGCGCCGACGGCCGCACGCCGCAGGAGCCGCTGCGCCTCAGTGGCTACGTTCGCAGCGCCGCGAGCCGCGAAGTCATACGGTACGCCCAGGTCATGATCGACTCGGGCGTCGCGCGCCGGACCGCGAACGAGGAGGGGTTCTATTCGATCGCCTTGAACGCCGGACGCTACCGAGTGCGCGTGCGTGCGATCGGATTCGCACCGTTCGATACGACCGTCGATCTCACCACCTCACGCGTGCTCGACGTCTCGCTCTTGGCAGTGGAGACACGACTCGCGGCGGTGGCCGTCGTGGTGCAATCGCCGGACCGTCCCGACCTCGACCCACTGACGCCCGACATGAGCGTCGTCCGGCTCGACATGCGTGCCGTCCGGGTGGCACCGCCGCTGCTTGGCGAGGCCGACCCCATCCGCTCACTCGCGCTGCTGCCGGGTGTGTCGCTGGCCAGTGATGCATCCTCCGCCTTCAGCGTGCGCGGGGGACAGGCGGACCAGAATCTGATGTTGCTCGATGAGGCGACCATCTACAATCCGTCGCATGTGCTCGGGCTACTCTCGACCTTCAACACCGACGCGGTGGACGATGTGACACTGTACAAAGGGGCGATACCCGCGAAGTTCGGAGGGCGCCTCGCGTCGGTTGTCGACGTGCGCCAGCGCGAGGGCAACGCGAACACGTTCCGCGGTGCGACGAGCATCGGGCTGCTCGCGAGCCGCGCCACGATCGAGGGTCCGCTCCCCGCGCGCCGAGGATCGTACATGATCGCGGCCCGGCGTTCCTATGCCGACCTTTTTCTCAAGCTCTCGTCCGACACCGCACTGCGCGAGAACGAGGCGTACTTCTACGATGTCAACGCGAAGGCGAATCTGCGCCTCGGCGAGACCGGCGCGATCCTCGCGTCGGCCTATCTCGGACAGGACTTGTTCGCGAACACGGGCGCCTTCGCCGCGCGCTGGGGCAATCGCGCGGCGACGCTGCGCTGGAATCAGGCGTTCGCGGGCCGCGTGTTCCATAAGGCAACCGTCGCCTGGGCCGACTACTCGTACGGGCTCAACTTCTCTATCGAAGCGCGCGACTCCGTGCTCTGGCGGGCCGGCATCACAAGCGTGGAACTCAAGCTTGACGAGCAGGTTCACTTGGCGCGGGCGGGCGTGCTTGAACTGGGACTCCATCTTCAGGGTCAGGAGTTCCGCCCCGGGACGATCACTGCCGACGGCGCCTCGTCGCAAATCCAGCCGCGTTCCATCGCGGAGCGTGGGGCGCTGACAGCGGCGCTGTACCTCGGGCATGAGATCGAATTGGGCTCGCGCGTCGCGCTCCGGTATGGGGTGCGTTCCGTCAACTTCCGCCGCCTTGGTGCGACCACGGTCTATCGGTACGCGAACGGCGCGCCCATCACCTACAACGCGGCACTGGCGAGATACGAGCCTGGCGTAGTGCTGGACAGCGTGCGCTACGGCGCGGGTGAGACAGTGAGTCGCTACGGCGGCGCGGAACCGCGGGTGAGCCTGCGCTACTCTCTCGATGCGTTTTCCAGCCTGAAGCTGAGCTACGCACGCACGCAGCAACACATCCAGCTCGTGTCGAACACCAACTCGCCCGTCCCGATTGACGTGTGGGAGCCCTCGGGGCCGTACTTTCGCCCGCAGATCGGCGACCAAGTCGCGTTGGGCTACAGTATCACGCGGGGTGGCACTGAGGTGAGCGTGGAGGCGTACGCTCGAACGGCGAAAGACCTGGTGGACTACATCGACGGGGCGGACCTCATCCTCAACGAGCGACTGGAGACCATCGCTGTGCAGGGTGACGGCCGGTCCGCCGGGATGGAGTTCCTCGTGCGGCGCAGTACCGGTCCGCTCTCGGGGTGGGTGAGCTACACGCTCAGCCGGTCCGTGCAGCGCTTCCCGGCGCGCGGAATCCCCGGTGCGCCGTCCGCCGCGGGGATCAACGACGGTCGCTGGTACCTGAGTCCGGCGGACAAACGGCACAATCTCTCGGTCGTCGTGATGTGGCAACGCAGTGCCAAGTGGACGTATGCCACTACCTTCGCGATCGCGAGTGGCTTGCCGACCACGTTGCCGGTGTCGCGCTATGTGGTCGATGGCATCCTGGTGGCCGAGTACAGTGACCGCAATGCCCATCGCCTGCCCGCCTATCATCGTCTCGATCTGAGTGCGACGCGGACACTGCGCCGCGGCGAACTCCAGTTCGGCGTCGTCAACGCCTACAATCGATTCAACGCGCAGGCGCTGCATGTGCGACAGCAGGTGAAGAACCCGCTGGTCACCGAAGCGGTGCGTACCTCGATCTTCGGGATCGTCCCGACGATCAACTATGTCTTTCGCTTTTAACACGCCGACCATGATCCGCCGCGCTTCCATCACTTCGCACCTCATGGCATGGGGCGCCATCGCCTCAATGCTGTCGCTTTCCGCCTGTGAACGTGTGGTCGACATCACCGTTCCCGACGGCCCCACGCTGTTGGTCGTGACCGCTCGCTTGGAGGCCATGCAGGGCGCGCCAGCGATCACGCAACGCGTGCTCCTCACCACGACCGATGGTTACTTCGCCAACCGTGCGTCTCCGGCGGCCATCGGGGCCACGGTCGAAGTAGTCGACGACCTCGGCAACGTCACACCCTTCACGGAGGGCGTCGGCACACCGGGGGTCTTTTCAAGTACGTCGCTCGTTCCGGCGGTGGGCCGAGCCTATACACTGCGCGTCATGTGGCAAGGCGATACCTACGTCGCCCGCGACTCCGTGCACCCGGTTGCCCCGATCGACTCGCTGTGGTTCCGGCTGCGTACGACCGAGATCGGTCCGGCCGACGGACTCCGTGCGACCGTCGGGTTCACCGACGTTGCGGACCGACGCGACTACTACATGTGGGATCAGATCGTGGATGGTGTACGGCTCGTCACGCCAGACACCAGCTTCTACTGGAGACAGGTGAATAGTGACGACCTCCTTGACGGACAGGTGATGCCGGCGGTCCAGCCGTACGGTGGCATTGTGGTTCGGTCTGGGCAGGTCGTCACGCTTCGGCAGATGTCACTCTCTGCGGCGACCTATCGCTTCTACACGGCGCTCAACGAGCAGGCGTCGACCGGAGGATCCCCCTTCTCAGTCCCGGCCGCAAACCTTCGCGGGAACGTCGCGAACGTCACGACGCCGACCCGCCGCGCGCTCGGCTACTTTGCGGCGAGCGAGGTGTCCGAGCGCACGCGGGTCGTGCCGTAGCGTCAAGGTCGCGTCACGGCAGCGCCGCCGTCAGGCTCGGGGGTCGACGGTGCCGACGCCGTATCTACAGGGTGTGGTCGCTGCTTCGGGCCGGAGTAGACGACGCCGACCTGCGAAGGATGTCACCGAGGCGCTGACAACGGTGAATCGCGCGGCCATACGGTTCACTCGGCGCGATGACGCACGCAACAGCAACGAGGCCCCGGCGCTCGCCGGGGCCTCGTCACTACCGTGTGTCCGGACTGCGCTCAGCCGCACCTCACTCGCAGGTCGGCCGACCGAACGGCAACGGGATCGAGCAGGTCTTCGTCCGCTCGCCCTGCGTCACCACGAGCTTCGCAACGGCGCTGCCATCGAACGTGAGCACCTCACGACGCCGCAACGCGACGGTCTTGCCGTTCCGCGTGCGCGACACACCCATGACGCGCACGATCGTGCCGGCGGTCGGATACGAGGGGCCGGTCTCCCGCTTGGGGATCACGATGCCGCTGATGGTATCGTGGGCGACGCGGAGCAGGGAGAAGGCGCCCGTGCTATCGGTGCCCGTCGTGGCTTCGCGGCCCGACGCGACGCCATCGAAGCGACGCTCAGTGCTGCCGTCGGCGAGGCCGCCCACGGTGCGATCGCTCGAGTGTGCCACCACGGTCTCTGCGCTGTCACGACGCGTGATGGTGCCGCCGATGCGCACGCGGGTGTTGATCTCGTCCGTCGTCACGGAATCGAACGCGCTCTGCGCATTGCCGGCGGCATCGTAGAACGCGATCGAACGATCGATGGTGAGGCCACGACGGCCGGTCACCGGCCGGCACTCCACGCGCATCGTCACGGCGTCGTACGCGCAGTTGGCAAGGCCATTGAACTCCGGGTCGCCGAAGCGACCGCGACCGAACAGCCATCCGAATCCGCGTCCGCCGAGGAAGTCGGCGCGGATGCCGAAGCCGATGAGCGGACCGAAGCCGCGGCCGAGCGCGAACTGACCGCCGCGACCGCGCCCGCGACCCGGGCCCATGCCACCGTCAACGGAGGCCGGGTAGAACGGACCTTCACCTTCGGCCTCTTCGCCGTAGCTGGTCTGCGCCGAGCTGTAGCCGATCGGCACCGACTGGAACGCCGCGGCGAGTGTGGGATCTTCGACGGTCTCGGAATCGCCACCAAGGAAATCAGCGCAGGCGGCGGTGCTGAGAATGAGGGCCGCGGCGAGCGCCGGTCGGAATGAACGCAGCATGGTGATGGTGCCTCCAATCGGGTTGCCGAGGCGTCGGGGTGCTCCCGGTCGGGAGTTCCTGCATCGGCCTTCACCCTACCAGACACTTGAGTGCTCGCGTACCCTATCCGCTCTGCTCACCGCCCGGCATCCAGGGGGCGAGCCGATCCCGTAACTCCTTGAGTGCCTTGCCCATACGGGCTTCGACTGTCTTCACGGAAACTCCCAGCCGAGTGGCGATCTCCTGGTACTTCAGGCCCTCCTGACGGCTCAGCACGAAGGTCTCGCGCACCGGCGCGGACAGCGCATCGATTGCGCTGGCGATGGCGGATTCGAGCTCTTCGTCCTCGAGTCTGCCGATGCCGAGCGCCGGCGTGGCCTCCTCGCCGCGCACCAAGGGCTCCTTGCGTTTGGCGATCTTCACGCGACGCAGTTCGTTGAACGCTCGATTGCGCACGGCGCGAAGGAGATACGAGCGCAGCGAATCGGTGACCACTAACGCCTCGCGACGTCGCCACAGCTCGAGCATCACGTCCTGCGACAGATCCTCGGCCTGCTCGCGCGACTTGAGCAGCGACTCGGCCAGTCCGACCAGACTACTATAGTGAGTGCGGAACACGACGTCGAACGCCGACTCGTCGCCGGCGCGGAGCCGGGCGAGCAGCGGGCCTTCGTTCAGCGCATCGTCGGGAGAGTGCAGGGGGTAGTCTGTTGAAGCTGCGTGCATATTAACCCGGACCGACGCCGAGGGTTCTCGGGGGCAGGATAGGGTATCCGTCGTCTCGCGTGTCTCTTGTTCAGAATGACCGACTTCCTCGACCTCCAGCATCTCGACGACGACGCCCGCTGGGCGCTGCTCGCCCGCCATGTGGCGGGTGAGGCGACGGCTGCGGAGGACGCGGCCGTCCAGCGCTGGGTCGCGGGGGATTCGGCGCGGGCGGAGGAGCTCGCGATGCTGCGGGCGACGACAGGCGAGGTGCCGGCGGCGGAAGGGGTCGACGTCGAGGGAGCACTCGCAAAGGTTCGTTCCCGGATGGCGAGCGCACGCCCGCGCTTGCAGGTGCATTCGACTACGAAGAGCACGCGTACTCGAGCGCCGCAGCGTCGTTGGCTGCCACTTGCCGCCGCGGCCACACTGGTTCTTGCTGCCGGACTCGGCTGGTTCTTACGCGACGGTGGTGTCGCGCCTGCGCCGAGTCGCGTGGTCGCGACGCAGACCGGCCAGCGCGATTCCGTCGATCTGCCCGATGGGTCACGCGTGATCCTCGGCCCCGCGAGTCGCATGGAGATCGCGGCGGGGTTCGGTCAGGGCACGCGTGAGGTCAGACTCGATGGTGAGGCGATCTTCAGTGTGGTCCACGACGACGCCCGGCCGTTCACGGTGGTGGCGGGTGAGGCGCGCATCGTTGATGTGGGTACGGAGTTCCGTGTGCGCAACGCAGCGGGCGACGTGGAAGTTGCGGTGCTCGAAGGCATCGTCGACGTGAGCATCGGGACTCCGGCGAACGCGACGGGAACGACCGCGCCTGCAGCCACCGCACGGCTGAACGCGGGTGACCGCGCGCTCATCGTGGCGGGCGCGGGACCTGCGGTGCAGCGCGGGGTTGTCACGGCGGACGACGCCGCGCTCCGTCGGGGCGCGCTGGTGTTCCGTGAGGCCCCGGTGGCGCGCGTCCTGGCGGACATCGAGCGTTGGTACGGCGTGCGCCTCGTCGCGTCCAGCGAGGAGATCGCCCAGCGACGCTTCACCGCGACGTTCACCACCGAGCGCGTGGACGAGGTGATCAACATGCTCTCGCTCGCCCTCGGCGTCGCTGCAGACGCACAGGGTGACTCGGTGATCCTGCGGCCACGTACGCTGCAACGCAGGCCATAGGATGCGCGCACCGGGCGGCCCGGTGAGCCGCGCAGTGATCGTCGGGTTGCTGTGGCTCGGGGCCGCGAGTGTCGCGGCCTCGCGTGCGCGTGCGCAGGCGGGACAGGCGTCGAGCGCGACGAACGCTGCGGCCGCGACGGGCGCACCGAACGCCACCGCGCCGCTGCAACGCGTGATCTCCTTGCACGTGCGCGAGCTCGCGCTGCGTGATGCGCTCGACCGTGTGGCCGTGCTCGCCCGCGTGCGCTTCAGTTACGCTGCCGACGTGCTGCCACTCGATCGCCCTGTCACATACAACGCCGACTCCGTGAGTGTCGGCGCGGTGCTCATGACCCTGCTCGACGGCATCGCCGTCCGACCCGTGCCGAGCGGTGGCGAGCAGATCGTATTGGCCCCGTTCGCGAGGGTGACGGCGGCGCTGACGCTTCCCGTGATGGCGGTGCCGCTCGACCGGGTGGTGATCACCGGGAGTGCGGACGGCCGCTCCACGCGTGGCCTGCCGATCGCGCTCGAGGTGATCGAAGGCCGTTCGGCCGATGAGGCCGGGTATTTGTCGATGGCGAGCGTGCTCGACGCGAGTGTGCCGGGTCTGTGGATGTGGGGCGCGACGCCCGCGACGCCGCTGGCCCGGTACGGGAGTATCCGTGGAGCGAGTTCGTTCGGTGTGAGTTCGCCGAAGCTCTATGTCGATGGTATCGAAGTGGCGAATCCGCTGCTCGTCACCGACTTCGACGCCGCGTCGCTCGAACGCATCGAGGTGATTCGCGGTCCGCAGGGCGCGGCGCTGCATGGCGCCGATGCGATCAGTGGTGTGGTGAACCTGGTGACACGCGCCGAAGGCAGCGGCCCCGACGCCGCGCGGCTGCGTGTGCGCAGCACGACCGGCGTCGCGAACACTGCGTTCGCTCCGCAGGACGCTTTCTGGCAGCAGTACGCGGTGGCACTGCGCGGTGGTGACGTGGCGCGCGCCGCACAACTCAGCGCGACCGCCGGGACCGTGGGTGACGTGTACCCTGGCGCCGACGCGGGCTATGTGCGTGCGAACGGCTCGGCGCGTTGGATCACCGGCAACACCTCCCTGCGGCTCACGGCTCGCTTCCTGACGGAACGCGTCGGTGCCGGCAGCAACCCGTTCCTGAGCGACTCCGCGCTCGCCATCGGTGACTCCGCGGTGCGCAATCCCACCGTGCAGTCTGAAGCGCAGTCGGTCACCCAATACACCCTCGGTGCGACGCTGCGGAGTGCCGGGAGCGAACGCTGGACGCATCAACTCGTCGCGGGGGTGGATGGCTACTCACTGAGCAACGTGACCAACGAGCTCACGCCGTTCCCGTCGGCGACCGACTCCGTGCTGCGCGCCTCGAGCGGCCGCGCGGACCGCTATTCCGTGCGTGCGTCGAGTGTGGCACGCGTGCCGTTCACCGAACAGAGTCATGGCACGTGGACGCTCGCACTCGAACACTCGGCGCTGCGCGAGTCGGGTCCGGTTCCGACGTTCAGGGGACCCGGTGGTGTGGTGCGCCCGGTGCCCGGTATCGAGCCGGTGCAATGGCTCACCAACACCGGCCTGGCCGGACAGGGCGATCTGGCATTCCGTGATCGGTTGTTCCTCACCGCAGGGGTGCGTGTGGAACGCAGCGACGCGTACGTGAACGGAACGCGCTATACCACGCTGCCGTTGGTGGGAGCAGCCGTCGTGACCGACCGCGGCACGACCACACTCAAGTGGCGCGCGTCGTACGGGCGCGGAATGCGCGCACCACGCACGGCGAATCGACTCAGCGTCCAGGGCGGTCTGCGCGTCCTGGCGGCTGCGACGGCGGCCCTTGCGACGCTCGAGCCTGAGGAACAAGCCGGCGTCGAAGGCGGGTTCGACCTGTACGTGGGCCAGCACTTCTCATTGCAGGCGACGCTGTTCGATCAACGGGCGACCGGTCTGATCCAACAGGTCGCCGTGCCGGACACGACCCGACTCGGTCGGCGATTCCTCACGTTCCAGTATCAGAACGTGGGTGCGATCGACAACCGTGGTGTGGAGTTGGCGTCCAAGGCGCAGGCGGGGCGGCTCGCGCTGCACGCCACGCTCAGCATGACGGACAGTCGCGTGGAGCAGCTTGCGACGAGGTACACCGGCGACCTGCGCGAGGGCGACCGCATGCTCGGCGTGCCGCGACTGACGACGAGTGCGGATATTCGCTGGAACGCACAACGGTGGTCGATGACCTTGGGTGCGGTACGGGCCAGTGATTGGATCGAGTACGATCGCGTCGAGCTCGCGCGCGCGTACGCGAACTTCGACGGGGAGTTCGTGCGCTTGGCCGGCGCCGAGTTGCGCGGCTACTGGCGCAAGTACGATGGCGCCACGCGGCTGCGCGCCGGAATCACGCGGGAGCTCTGGTCGTCGACGACGCTGGTGCTCACCGGGGAGAACCTGCTTGATGTGCAGCGCGGTGAGCCCGACAATGCGACGATCGTGCCGGGGCGGACCGTGTTGCTGGGTGTGCGGGCGGCGATCCGCTGAACACGTGACGACAGGCGCTCGAGGCCGCGAGAGTATAGAATATTCGTATTCGCCGCTCGCGCCTCGCCCCACAGCCGCTCACCTCCCGAACATCTCATGTTCACGACAATCGCCGCATTCGAAAGCGTTTGGGCGCACGAATCCACGTGCACGCAGGCGCTGCTCAACAAACTGACCGACGCCTCGCTGAAGCAGCCGGTGTATCCGGGTGGCCGCACGCTCGGCCGGTTGGCGTGGCACATCGCGCAGACCATCCCTGAAATGATGGCCAAGGCCGGCTTGCAGCTCGCGGGCCCGGGTGAGCATGAGCCGATGCCGACGAGCGCCGCCGCGATCGCCGACGGCTACCGCCGCGCGAGTGCGTCGCTCGTCGAGCAACTGCCGCTCAAGTGGACCGACGACTCGCTCGCCGAGCGCACGGAGATGTACGGCGACATGTGGGAGAAGGGGACGACACTCTCGGTCCTGATCCGGCACGAGGCGCATCATCGCGGGCAGATGACTGTGCTGATGCGCCAGGCGGGGCTGCCGGTCTCCGGAGTCTATGGGCCGTCGAAGGAAGAGTGGGGCGGGTTCGGGATGCCGGCACCGGAGTAGGGAATCGGGCCGCGCCCGCGTACAGCTGCACGCTTCTTCTCGCGGTCAGCAGAGCTCGGCGATCAGCGCTCCCCCCGTGCCTCACCCTCGGCCGCGGCTACGACCAGCCTGACCTGCCGCGCCGCCTCCGGCCCCGCACTCGCCGCCAACCGCATCCGAATCGCCACCGCGATCGGGCTCTCCGGCTGCCGCCGCTTCACCACCTTCACCGCCTCCCCGGCCTTCGGCGTCACCCACGCCCCATCAGCGTCCTGGATCGCCAGCAGCTCTCCGTCCTCTTTCCCCTCGGTGCCGGTGATCGACAGCGACCACGGTACGTTCGCCGTCGCACGCACCGGAAGCTCTACTTCTATGTATCCCGGCCCACGGCCGAGCTGCTTGGCGGGGCCGGCGGGCTCCACCTGCAGCCGCACGCCGATGTTGAGGCGGCTGGGAAGGGTCAGGGCAGCGCGTTCGATCCGAACCAGTGCCTGCGCGCCGAGTGGGCCAGCGACCAGGAGGAAGCCTGCGGCTGTGGCGGCGCGGATGCCAGCCATCGGGGTCGGGTGCTTCCGGTAGGGAGTCTTCATGTGATGGGGTATCGGCCGGCCACGGAAAAGCGTGAGTCGACCCCCACCGGGACTGTCACGAAGGGCGACAGC
>JBJXGK010000189.1:0-2627 GCA_046153705.1 Gemmatimonadaceae bacterium | reverse complement strand
TGCATGTCGAACGCGATAGCCAGAAGCGGATCTTGATCGGGGCGGCGGGTAGTCGGATCAAGTTCCTGGGTCAGGAGACTCGCCGCAAGATCGAACCCCTCATCGGTAAGCCGGTGTTCCTGGATCTGTGGGTGAAGGTGCTCGGCAACTGGCGTCGGAACGCGGCATCGCTCGAACGGCTTGGCTACAAACTCCCTCCGGTGGATCCATCGTGAGTATTCCAGTGGCGATCAGAGAAGTCCTTGCGTGCCCCCGCTGTCGCGGTGCTCTGACCGACCGGGCGGACGGCACTGCTCTGGAGTGTGCGCGTTGTGCGCTCGCGTACCCGATTCGCGACGGGATTCCGGTGATGTTGGTCGACCGCGCGGAGCCCATGCGCCGCTGAGTTGCGCAACTGCTTGCTGCATCGTCGTTTGACACCTGTGTGGCGCGCCCGTATTTTGCGCCGGATACCCTCCCGCTGACCTCTGTGTCGCAATCGATCGCCCTCATTCTTGCGCCTGAAGGACAGTCGCTGCCTGACAACGTCAAGCAGTGGCTCGACGCGCGTCGATTGCCCACGCGCGGATTGAGGACGCCTGACGAGATCATGTCGGCGTCGCTGCGCTCGCGACCACGCTTGGTGGTGCTCGACGCGCGTGCCCATCCGATCGCCGCGCTCAAGGCCGCAGGCCGTCTCAAGGCAGACTCTTTCACCGGCATCGTTCCGGTGGTCATCGCCACGCGCGCCGAAGACACGGCGTTCGCGGCGGCGTTCGATGCCGGCGCCGACGAAGTCCTGCGTGAGGGCATCTCGGATCACGAAGCGTTCTTGCGGCTTGATGCGCTGCTGCGCCGCAGCGACCGCGATACCTACGTGCATCCCAGCACGCGATTGCCGGGGACGATCGAGATCGAGTCCGAGATCCTCCGCCGGATCGAGGCGCAGACGAAGTTCGCGGTGTGTTATGCGGACCTCGACCACTTCAAGGAATTCAACGATCGCTATAGCTACTACGATGGCGATCGCGTCATCCGCATCCTCTCGAAGATCCTCCACGACATCGTGAAGGGGACCTGCGGCGAAGAGGGATTCGTCGGACATATCGGTGGCGACGACTTCATCTTCGTCATCCCGATCGACCGGGTCCGCGATACCTGCGCCGAGATCGTGTCGGTGTTCGATGTGCTTGTGCCGTACCAGTACAGCGAGCAGGATCGCCGCGCCGGCTACTACTTCGGCAAGGATCGTCGTGGGCAGCTGCACAAAGTCCCGCTCATGACGGTGTCGATCGGTGTGGTGTCGAACGAGCGTCGGCAGTTCACGCATGCGGGGCAGGTGAGTGAGCTGGCGACCGAGATGAAGAGTTACGCGAAGACGCTGCACGGTTCGGTGTTCTCGGTGGATCGGCGTGGCGATGGTCCCGCCGGCGAGAACCCCGTCACGCCCGTCACGCCCGCTCGGGCAATGGAGGAGCGGTGAACGTTTCGTGTGCCGAATGTCAATCGATCTTCCGTGTGGACCCGTCGAAGGTCCCGCCCGGCGGTGTCCGCGCGCGCTGCTCGGTCTGCGGCGCCGTGGTCCGTATCGGTATGGAAGGCGGCTCCGGGTCCTCGCGTGAGACGATCGAGCGACAGGAACGCGTCGCCATGGAGTCGGACGCCGAGGCGGCGCCTGACACGGTAACACCGGCGCGTATGCGTCGGGTCACGCCCGCGGTGCCTGTGGTGGCGCCGCCGGTGCCGCGCATGCCGACGCCGGTGATCTCCACACCGAACGTCGTGGCACCGGCAGCGTCGCGCGAGGCCGCCGCGAGTGGGCCGGCCGTCACGCCGTCGGCCGGGCGCGCTTCCATTCCGTATCCGACGCCGCTCAGTTCGGCGATGCCCCCCTCTCGCAAGCCGACGCCCACGTTCACGCCCGGCGTGATCTCGCGTGCCTCGCGCGAGATGTCGGCGATGAGCGGCGACGTGGCCTCGGCGACGAATCCGCCGGCACCGCTCGTTCGGCCCTCGGGCGGGACGCCGGTCGTGCCGATGGCCGCCGTGCCCTCGGCGCCGGAGACGGCACCGAAGCCCGCGCCTGCCGCGAATGAAAAGCCTCCGGTGGTGTCGGACACCGTGACCCCAGCGACGCCGATTGCGTCGGTGGCGCCGACCCCCGCACCTGTTGCCGCGCCGCCGTCGCCTCGCGCGTCGATTCCGAAGCTGACACCTCCGGTGCCCGGCGCACTGCGTCCTGCCGAGCCACCCGCACCACGCACCACGCAGGCGCGGCCTGTCATGGCGTCGCCCCCTACGGCGCGTCCGTCGGGGTCCGTCGGAGTCGTACCTCCGCTCCCGCCGGCCTCCACAGGCGCGCCCGCGACTCCGGTCGGCGCGCGGCCGCCGGTTACGCCGATGAGCCGCCCACCGGTGAGCCCGGGCGGGCTGCCGCCGCGGCCGGCGATGCCGACCCCCGTGCGCACGGCTGGACGTCCCGGAGTGCCTCCCCGGCCCGGCACGTCGCCGATCGGTGCCTCGACGCCTACCGCGGCGATCACGCAGCCCACGCCGCCGACGCGTCCCCAGACTCCAGCTGCGGGCGCTCCGGATTCGGCCTCCGACGGACCACGCGGCCCGTCCTTGTCGGCCCAATATCCGCAGAC
>JBJXGK010000162.1:0-3856 GCA_046153705.1 Gemmatimonadaceae bacterium | reverse complement strand
CCGCCGTCAGGGAGCAGCGTGAGGTCGACGGTCATTCGAGCCCCCGGATCTGGTCCCGCAGTGAGGCCGCGACCTCGAACGCCTCGTCCTGCACCGCACGATGCAGCTTGTCCCGGAGTTCCTGGAGCGTGAGCTCCTTGGTCATGATCTCCGGGTCGCGGGCCGTGTAGGCCCAGCCCTGATGCCGTGTGGAGCCGTGCACGCGCCGCAGGAGTTCGCGCAGACTCTGCTCGAACGCACCGTAGCAATGCGAGCACCCGACACGCCCGCTCGAGCGGAAGTCGCGGAGCGAGGTCCCGCAGTACGCGCAGCGCGACGCGTCGCCCGGATACTGCGCCGTCTGCTGCTGCACCGCCTGCAGGAAGTCGCCGAGCGGGTTCTGTTCCACCGAACCCGACGTCTCGATGCCCCGCTCCGCCGCGCAACGTTCGCAGAGATGCACCTGCGTGACCGCGTTGTCCACGATCTGCGTGAGGTGCACCTTCGCGTCGTTCTCTCGGCATTGATCGCAGACCATCACACCCCTCCTTGTGCGGCATGAGCCGGCCGCAGCTGCCCGTCCTCGAGATGCAGTACCCGCTGGGCCCGGGACGCCAGCGATTGGTTGTGCGTCACGACCACCACACCAACCTGCAGGTCACGCGTCAGTTCCACGAGGAGGTCATGCAGGCGCTCGGCGTTGTGGTGGTCGAGGTTCCCCGAGGGTTCATCGGCCAGGAGGAGCGGCGGCCGACCGGCGAGTGCCCGCGCCACCGCCGCACGCTGCTGCTCGCCGCCGGAGAGTTCCGCCGGCCGATGATGCTGCCGCGACCCCAACCCCACCCGCTCCAACAACTCCTCCGCGCGTTTCCGCGCGACGGCGCTGTCCACGCCAGCGATCCGCAACGGCATCATCACGTTCTCAACCGCGGAGAACTCCTTGAGCAGATGATGGAACTGGAACACGAAGCCGACCGTGCGGTTCCGCAGTGCGGCCAGGGCCTCGTCGGACGCGTTCCTCGTGTCCTCCCCGGCGAGCCGCACGTCGCCCGCGTCAGGCCGCTCCAACGCCCCGAGCACGTGCAGGAACGTGCTCTTGCCGGCGCCGCTGGCACCGATCACGGCCACCATCTCCCCCGCCCGCACGACGAGGTCGACGCCGGTCAGCACGTGCAGGTAGGCGCCGTCGCCGCCGCGATAACTCTTCGTCACGCCGCTCGCCTCGAGCACCGGCGCGCGCGCGGCGAGCGTCGGCCGCGTGGTGGGGACCACGACGGCCTCACTCACTGCGGATCGCCTCGATCGGGTACAGCTTCGCCGCACTCGACGCCGGATGCAGCGTCGCGACCACCGCGACCGCGATGCTCAGCAGCACGATCGACGTGATGTCACCCACCTGGAGTTGCACCGGCAGGTGGTCGATGAAATACACCGACGGATCCAATGCGATGAGCTTCCAGTGTTCGATCGCGAGCCCGCCGCCCACGCCGACCAGCAGCCCGAGTCCGGTGCCGGCGACACCGATGAACATGCCTTGCAGCAGGAAGATCGTGCGGATCGACTCCGCGCGCAGCCCCATCGCCTTGAGGATGCCGATCTCACGCGTCTTGTCGCGCACGACCATGGTGAGCGTGCTCACGATGTTGAACGCCGCGACCATGATGATGAGCGCGAGGATGACCGCCATGCCCAGCTTCTCGAGCTTGAGCGCACGGAACAGCGAACTGTTCTGCTCCTGCCAATCGACCGTGTAGTACGGGTCACGCAACGTCGTGTCGATCACCGCCCCGATCCCGGGCGCGGCCCAGCGGTCCGTCGTCCGCACCTCGATACCGGTCACCGCCTCGCCCAACCCCGCGAACGCCTGCGCGACATCGAGCGACGTGTAGCCGTAGCCGTTGTCGTACTCGTACATGCCGGTGGAGAAGACGCCCGTGACTTCGAACTCCTGGAAGCGCGGGATCAACCCGCCGAAGATCGGATTGACGGCACCGCCGGACGCGGTGACCAAGGTGATGCGCGAGCCCACGGTGATGCTCAAGCGGTCGGCGAGGAGATACCCGAGCACGATGCCCGGCGCGTTCGCCGGATCGCTGGCCTTGAACGCGAAGTCCCCGAGGATCGCATGATCGCGGATCCGCGTCACCTGCGTCGATCCCGAGTCCCCCGCGGTGATGCCGGCGACCTGGATCGCTTCGCTGTACGAGTTCCCTCGGGTCGCCAGGCCTTGATGCACGACGAACGGCGCCGCATCCACCACGCCATCGATCGCCCGCACGCGCGCGAGCGTCTCCTCCCACTTCGGCATGCGCAGCTCGGTGCCATAGGTCAGCACGCGCAGGTCGGGACTGCCGACGAGGATCTTCTCGCGCAGGTCGGTCTGCAGCCCGTTCATCACACCGATGATGATGATGAGGGCGCTCACGCCGACCACCACACCCGCGACGGCGATGACGCTGATGAACGACAAGAGCCGCGATCCGCGCCGGCTCCGCAGATAGCGCCAGGCGATCGAGAACTCCAGGCCGCGGAGATTGGGTGTCATTCCGGCCGCATCAACGGGAACAGGATCACGTCGCGGATGTGCGGCGTGTCGGTGAGGTACATGAACAACCGGTCGAGCCCGATCCCCACGCCGCCCGTCGGGGGCATGCCGTATTCCAGGGCGCGCAGGTAGTCCTCGTCCACACTGGTCGCTTCTTCGTCGCCATCCGCCTTGAGACGCGCCTGCGCCTCGAATCGCTGCCGCTGGTCGATCGGGTCGTTCAGTTCGGAGAACGCGTTCGCGAGTTCCTTGCCCTTGGCGAACAACTCGAAACGCTCCGTCAGGCCCGGCTTGGTGCGGTGCGGCTTCGCCAACGGCGAGAGCTCCACCGGATAGTCCACCACGAAGGTCGGCGTGTCGATCTTCGATTCGACATGCGCCTGGAACAGTTCATCCATCAGCTTGGGCCGCGAGAGTCGCGCGACGTCGTGCACACCCGCTCGTTCGGCGGCCGTGCGCAGTTCGGCATCCGAGAGCGTCGTCGCGTCCGGCACGCCGAGGCCCTTGGAGAGCGCCGGCACCCACTCGATCCGGGGGAACGGCGTGACGAACGTCGGCACGCCGCCAGCCGTGCTCCCATCCGGCCGCTCGCGCGGCTCGCTGCCCAGCACGGACCGCACCGCCGTCGCCGCCCCGATCAACAGTTGCTCCACGCGTCCCATCATCACCGTATAGTCGGCGTAGGCCTCGTAGAACTCCAGCATGGTGAACTCGGGGTTGTGCGTCCGGTCGATCCCCTCGTTCCGGAAATCATGGCCGATCTCGTATACGCGATCGAACCCGCCGACGATCAGTCGCTTGAGATACAGCTCGTCCGCGATGCGCAGGTAGAGCGGCATGTCGAGAGCGTTGTGATGCGTGGTGAACGGGCGCGCGGCCGCGCCGCCGTAGAGCGGCTGCAGCACCGGCGTCTCGACTTCGAGGTAGCCGCGCGCATCGAGCGTGCGCCGCAGCGAGGAGACCACCTTGCTGCGCAGCAGCGCGATCTCGCGGGCGCGCGGGTTCGAGAGCAGGTCGAGGTAGCGCTGGCGGTAGCGCGCCTCGACGTCCACCAAGCCGTGCCACTTATCAGGCAGCGGGCGCAGCGCCTTCGCGAGCATCTGCGCTGCGCGCACGTCGAGCGTGAGTTCGCCCTTCTGCGTGCGCCAGACCACGCCCTCGACGCGCACGAAGTCGCCCACATCGAGATCCTTCGCGAACGCGAAGACTTCGTCAGGTGTTATGCCGCGGCGCGCGCTGATCTGCAGGGTGGCGCCGTCGTCGGCGAGCGTCGTGAACACGAGCTTGCCGAAGCTGCGCGTCGCGCGGACGCGGCCGACGATCGCGTCCGCG
>JBJXGK010000160.1:0-11372 GCA_046153705.1 Gemmatimonadaceae bacterium | reverse complement strand
CTTGTCAGAATAGCCGTGTACCAGCAACACCGGGTAGTTTGCCATCATCGCTCCTGATGTCCGCTCGTCGTCCGCCCGCCACCACTGAGTCCACGAAGATGCGACTTCGTCGCCGCGCCGCTAGTTCGTTCGTCGCCCCGACCTTCCGGTGCGTGGTCGCCTTGGTCATCACCGGCCTCATCGGGTCGGTCTCACCGGTCGCCGCGCAGAGTGCGGCCGCGCTCCCGCGGCAACTCACCGTCCGCGTTGTCACGAGCCCAGAGGGAATCCCGCTCGGCTACGCGGTGGTAGCGGCCGCTGCGCTGGGCATCGAGCGCTTCACCAACGCGGGTGGTGTCGTCGCGATCCCCATTCCTGCGCCCGGACCGGTGACGCTACGCGTCAAGCGACTCGGCTTCACGCCCAAGGACACGACCGTCACGGTGACGGACGCCGGGGCGCAGAGCGCGGTCGTCGCGCTTACTCGCGTGGAGGTCAAGCTCGAAGCCGTGACGGTCGTGGCGTGGCCGCCTTGCAAACGGCCCGGCGTGCCACGTCGCGGTGGGGATGCGCGTGTGCGCACCGTGGTCGAGCAGATCCGACAGAACGCCGAGCGGTATCGACTGCTCACCAAGACGTATCCGTTCAACTACGCCTCGCTACGCGAGATGGGGCAGCGCGAACTCGATGGCACTGAGACGATCGAATCGACGGACACCATCGTCGTGACCGGTCAGCCGATCTGGTCCTACCGGCCCGGCACGTTGATCGCGCGCGAGGATGTGCGCCTGCTCCGCCGCGAGACGCGCAGCGCCTCCGAGTGGGTGATGCGCATCCCATCACTCAGCGACCTGACGGAGCAGGTGTTCATCGACAATCACTGCTTCCACGTCGCCGGGCTGGAGGAGAAAGAAGGGCAACAGCTCCTGCGCATCGACATCGTCGCGGCGGAACGGCTCAAGAGCGCGGACGTGAACGTGGTCGCGTGGCTCGATCCCACGGACTTCCAGCTGCGCTATGCGACGTTCGCGTTGTCCAAGGTACCGCAGGAGCTCCGTGGATTGCTGCATTCCATCAACCGCGTGACCTATGTGGAGTTGCTGCCGTTCGTCTCGGTGATGCGACTGATGACGGCGGAGAACCTCGTGCAGTACGAGACGCCGCGACGAAGCACCCGCACATTCATCGAGCGGCAGCGCATCCTGACGCTCGCGTTCCTCGGGGAACGCCCCGAGGGCGTTCCGCTCGACCCGCCGCCGGCCGCTGCGCGCTGATCCACCGCGCCGCATCGCGGATCGGCGCGCTGTCGATGGATCGGAAGTCGTCATGTACCGCATCGACCGCGGTTCCAAGCGAGTGGCCGAGCTGCGGGTAGATGTGCACCGTCGCGTCGCGTCGGTCGCAGAGCAACGTCGCGAGCTCACGCGCATCGGCGACACTGATGTTCGCATCCGCCTCGCCGTGCAATACCAGGATCGGGACGTGCACCGAGTCGGCCATGATGCGCCAGCCGGGGAGCGCGCGTCCATCGGCGTACATGCCGAGCATGGGGCCTTGGAACGTCATCTCGACCATGCGCTGCGCTTCGTTGGCGACATGGATGCGGCCGCTCGAGTCACGATCGACGTACGCGTTGAGTTTGCGCTCGCCGCCTCGCAGTGCGAACGGATCGACCAGCATCGCCGCGTGTGATCGCACGAGCAGGCCGCCGTCCCCGCGTTCGGCGCGGGTGATCGCGTCGAGGTCCATCGTGGAGTCGGCGGCGGCGAAACGCAGCAGGTACGGCACACCGACACGCGCGAACTGCCCGCGCAGTGTCTCACCGAACGGTCGCACCACGGGTCCATGCGCGATCACACCAGCGAGCGTGGTATCGTGCGAAGCGAGCTGCGCGACGATCGCACTGCCTTCGCTCCATCCCCACACGACGACGCGCCGCGGATCGATCTCCGGCCGCGCACGCAACGTGTCGAGCATAGTGCGCGCGTCGGCGAGCAACATGTGGAGGTCGGTCGCGTAGAACTTCGCCACGTCGAACTTGCCCGCGCTACTCACCCAGCGCTTGTGGTAGCGCAGCGTCGCGATGCCGCGCGCCGCGAGCGAATCGGCGATCTCCCGGAAGAGTCGCGTGGTGTCGGCACCACTGCGCGCGACGGTGAAGTCCATGTCGGCCGGTGTGGCACCGTGCACCAAGAGCACGGCCGGCACCCGACCGTCGCGCACGGCCGGCAGCGTAAGTTCGGCGGCGGTGGTGAAGCCAGCGCCCAGCGTACCGCGCAGCGCGATGCGCTGGACTTCGCGCGGCACTTCGCGCGGCACTTCGCGCGGCACTTCGCGCTGCGGTGCCGCCACCGAATCGTTGGCCGAGATGATCGCGGTGAAGATCGCGACGAAGGCGCCAACGAGCCCCCGGCGCGATGAGGCGCCGGCACAGAGTGCACTGAACATCGGTTACTCCTCGGGTTGGAAGATCTCTTCGATCGGTCGCGCGAAGAGGCGCGACAACTTGAACGCGAGTGGAAGGGACGGGTCGTACTTCCCCGTTTCGAGCGCATTCACCGTCTGGCGCGACACGCCGAGGCGATCAGCGAGATCGGCTTGTGACCAATCGCGCTCGGCGCGCAGCACGCGCAGCGTGTTCCTCACTTGTACCGCCGATGCGCCAGGTAGCCACCCAGGCCCCAGAGCATGAGGAAGAGCGGCGGCACCCAGGTCCAGGAGATCCGCGGCAAGTGAGCGATCGACTCCGCGAGCCCGTACGACATGGAGACCATCACGCCGGCGACGAACGCGAAACTCACCGACTCCAGCGTCAGTCGGCGCGCGAACTCGTCGGCGCTTCGGAAGAACCGCAGCGCCGCCTGCATCGCGAACCAGAGCGGAACCATCGGCACCAGCGCGAGCGCGAGACGCCAGCTCGGTGAGACCAGCTGCGCGAGGTAGGACGCACCGATGATGAGCAGCGCATACCAGACCATCGCGCCGCCGAACTCGCGGCCATAGCGTTTGCTGGACTCGAGCTCGGCTTTGCTGAACTGTCGTTCTTCGGTCATGGGCGGGTTGAAGTGATGAGTGAATAGTAAAGGAAACTTGTCTCAATGTCAAGTACAGTTGTCTAAAAGCAAAGTTTCATTGTCTCGCGGCTAACACGCCGTAACGCGGAACCCACTGAGAGCCAACGAGATAGACGCTGTCTCGATAGATTCGCGCCGTGACCCTGATTCTCTCATTGGTCTTCGTCCTCTCCGGGGCGGCCGGGCTCATTTACGAGTCCATCTGGAGCCGTTACCTCGGCTTGTTCGTGGGCCATAGCGCCTACGCGCAGGTCATTGTGCTCGTGATCTTCCTCGGCGGCATGTCGTTGGGCGCGGCGCTCGTCGCCCGTCGTTCGGCGCAGCTGGCGGAGCCGCTGCTGTGGTATGCGTTGATCGAAGCGGCGGTGGGCTTGCTCGGCCTGGCCTTCCACGACGTGTTCGGTGCGGTGAGTGCGCTCGCGTACGACACGATCTTCCCCGCGCTCGCCGGCGGCACGGCGCTGGTCATGGTGAAGTGGCTCATCGCCGCGCTGTTGATCCTGCCGCAGTCCGTGTTGCTCGGTGCGACCTTCCCGCTGATGAGCGCAGGGCTGCTGCGGATGCTGCGCGCGAGCGGTCGCGATCCGGAGGCGGCCAGCGGACGCGTGTTGGGGCTGCTCTATTTCGCGAACTCGCTCGGCGCCGCGATCGGCGTGCTCGCGGCAGGATTCTGGCTGATCGCAGCGGTGGGACTGGCCGGGACTCTCGCGGTCGCCGCCGTCGCGAATCTCGTCGTCGGCGCAGCGACCTACGCGGCGTTGCGCGGCATGCGCACGGATTCGTCCGATGCGCTCGCCGGCCCGGCCGAGGATGACCTCGCGGCGGCGGCCGATGACGTGGTGCTGGATACGCGCGCGGTGCAGGCACCGCGCGACGATGCGTCCGCGCTGTCGTCGCGGGACGCCTGGCGGATGCTGCTCGCCGTCGCATTCGGCACGGCGGTCGCGAGTTTCATCTACGAGATCGCATGGATCCGCATGCTCTCCCTCGTGCTCGGCAGCGCGACGCATGCGTTCGAGCTCATGCTCTCGGCGTTCATCCTCGGGCTCGCGCTCGGCGCGTTCTGGATCCGCCGTCGAGCGGACACCACGGCCGATGCGATCAAGTTGCTGGGCATCGTGCAGCTGGTGATGGGGTCACTCGCGATCGCGACGTTGTTCGTGTACGCGCAGTCGTTCCACTGGATGGCGGCACTGATCGAGGCCCTCGACGAGAACAGCACCGGCTACCGCGTCTACAACCTGGCGCGCTACGGCATCTCGCTCGGCGTGATGCTTCCGCCGACCTTCTGCGCGGGCGTGACGTTGCCGTTGATCACGCGGAGCCTGTTGCGGGGCGGACATGGCGAGCGTGCGATCGGTGCGGTCTACGCGTGGAACACGTTGGGCTCGATCGTCGGGGTCGCGTTGGCCGCACTGTGGCTGATGCCGCTCATCGGGTTGCGCAACATGCTGATCCTCGGTGGGACGATCGACATCGCGCTCGGCGTGTGGCTGTTCGCGTATCGTGGTCGGCGTGCACCGGAGCACCGCTCGAGCACGCCGGTGGTGGCCGGGTTGGGGGCGGCCGTGGTCGCCATCGCACTCATCGCGCCGGGGTTCGATCCGGGCATCCTCTCGAGTGGCGTGTTCCGCTATGGCACCGTGCCGGAGCGTGGCGCGCGCGAGGTGGTGTTCTATGAGGACGGACGCACCGCGAGTGTGAGCGTGCGCCTGGGCAGCGACAGCGGCTACTCGCTGGCGACCAACGGCAAGCCGGACGCATCCATCTCGCGCTACTGGTTCGACGAGCCGCCGGCGGATTCCGCGCGCGAGGCCTTGAGCGGGGACGAATCGACCCAAGTCCTGCTGCCGCTCATCACCCTCGCGCATGTGCCCGGCGCCAAGCAGGTCGCGGTGATCGGGCATGGATCGGGCATCTCGTCGCACATCCTGTTGGGCAGTGAGACGGTGGAGGACGTGGTGACGATCGACATCGAACCCGAGATGATCGAGGCGTCGAAGCTGTTCAAGCCGGTGAACTCGCGCGCCTATGACGACCCGCGCTCGCGCTTCGTGCATGACGACGCCAAGTCGTTCTTCGCGGCGAGCAATCGCCGCTACGACCTCATCCTCTCGGAGCCGTCGAATCCGTGGGTGAGTGGCGTGTCGGGGCTATTCACCGACGAGTTCTACGCGCGCGTCGCCAGCTACCTCACGCCGGACGGCGTGTTCGGGCAATGGTTGCACCTCTACGAGATCGAGGATGATCTCGTGTTGAGCGTGCTGGCAGCGTTGCATCGGCACTTCCCGTCGTACGCGATCTACCTCACCAATGACGTCGACATCCTGGTCGTCGCCTCCAAGCGGCCCGCGCTGCGTGCGCCCGACTGGGGTGTGCTGCGGTACGAGGACATCGCGCTCGATCTCGCGCGCTTCCGTCCGCTCGACTCGGGCGCGCTCGACGGCGCCTTGCTCGCCACGCGTGCGGAGCTGGCACCGCTGCTCGATTCCTGGGATCCAGTGAACTCCGACTTCCGTCCCGCGCTCGACCTCGGGGCCGAACGCGCCCGGTTCCTCAGGCACTCGGCCTACGGATTCCTGGGCCTGACGACCGCGCGATGGGATCTCGCGGCAGCGCTCGGTGAACGTCGCGTGGTGATGGGGATGTCGCACCGGCCCTCGCTCGACCTCCCACGCACGCAGGGTCAGGCGCTCGCCGCACGATTGCGCGCTCGGATGTGGCTGCCGGCGGACGACACCACGGCTGCCAACCGCGATTTCCAGCGGGCACGCATCCGGGACGAGCGGTTGCGGATGTGGATGAACTCCGGGCGCTCACCGGCCGACTGGTTCACCTGGTTCACCGAACTCGTGGCCAGCGAGGACGACTGGCATCATGGGTCGATGGGCGTGGTCGACACCGCATGGTACAACACCGTGATCACGTACATGCGCGAGCAGGATGCACCACGCGACGGGATCTCGGCCGTGCGGATGCTACAGGCGGTGGCGACGTACGATTGGGTCAGCGCCGCACGCGAGGTGGAGATACAAGTCGACGCACGGGCGAGGGGGCGGAACTGGATCCCTTCGCAGATATTCTACGAGGCGGCGATCGTCGCGCGGCTCAAGGTGCTCGACGTCGGCGGAGCGCGCGCCCTCCTGGCCCGCATGGCAAGCGCGACCGACCTGGCGAACGACGATCTCCGCATGCGGCTGCTGGATGCATACGTTTCAAGAGCTGAGGAAAGGCTGGACCGCTGATCCGGCCGAGTGCTGTCGACGGTGTTCGTTGGTGGACTTCCATACACAGGGAGCTTGTTCGATGGTCTGGCACACGATGAAGCGCCGCGTCGCCGCGGCAACCCGTTCACTGCCGCTGGTCGTACTCGCGGCGCTGCCGCTGCGCGCCCAGACCGCATATCGCCAGCCGCCGCCGACGATCCAACAGATCCTCGACGCGCCGGCGACACCGACCGTCTCGCTCAGCCCGGATCGCAGCATGATGCTCCTGTTGGAGCGCCCGGGACTTCCGCCCATCTCGGAGATCGCCGCACCGGAGTACCGCGTCGCGGGCATCCGACTGGATCCGCGCACCAGTGGACCGTCGCGCCAGAACCCCGCACGCGGACTCTCGGTGATGCCGGTCGCCGGCGGGACGAGCACGCCGATCGCGATGACGTTGCCGGCCGGCGGCGGGATCGCGAACCTCTCCTGGTCGCCGGCCGGGCTGCGCTTCATGTTCGTCGTGAGCACCGACGACGCCCTCACGCTCTGGGTCGGCGACCTCGCGACCAAGAGCGCGAAGCAGGTTAGCGCGCGCCGTCTCAACGCCGTGCTCGGCACGCCGTGCGATTGGACCACGGATGACGAGCTCGTCTGCACGCTGATCCCCGACACCCGCGGACCGGAGCCGGTCGCACCCGCCGTACCGGGAGGCCCGATCGTCCAGGAAGCGCTCACCGGCTCGGCCGATCGCGCGGCGACGTATCAGGATCTGCTCAAGAACCCGCACGATGAAGCGATCTTCACGCACTACGCGACGAGCCAGCTCGCGCGCGTCTCGATCACCGGCAGCGTCACGCCGATCGGCGCGCCGGCGATCATCAGCGGTGCCACGGTCAGCCCGGACGGACGTTGGTTGCTGGTGACATCGCTCGCGAAGCCGTTCTCCTATTCGGTGCCGCTCAACTTCTTCCCCACGCGGATCGATATTCTGGCACTCGACGGTCGAGTGGTGCGTACCGTGGCGACGCGCCCCCTCCTCGAGCGCGTCTCGTGGGGCGGTGATGGCGCGCCGGCGGGCCCCCGAAACCCCTCGTGGCGCAGCGATGCGCCGGCGATGCTCGTGTGGCTCGAAGCGCTCGACGGCGGTGACCCCACCAAGCAAGTGCCGAAGCGCGACCGCGCGCTCGCCATCGCCGCGCCGTTCGTCGGGGAACCGATCACCCTCCTCGAGACCGAATGGCGCGCACGCAGCATCACGTGGGGCTCGAGCACGTTCGCGATCGCGACCGAGTCGCAGTCGCGTCAACGCAAGACGCGGACATGGGCGATCGATCCCAGCGGAAAGACCGCGCCACGCGTGCTCTGGGAACGCTCCACTGAGGACCGCTACGGCGATCCCGGCGCGTTCGTGACGCGCCGTGACCTGCGCGGCCGTCAGGTGTTGGCACTCACGGCCGACGGCAAGTCGGCGTTCCTGCGCGGCAACGGCGCCAGCCCGGACGGCGATCGTCCTTTCCTCGATCGCATCACGCTAGCCAGCGGGACCAAGACGCGGCTGTTCCAGTCCACCGCACCATACTACGAGACGGTCGTCGAGATGCTCGATGACAAGGGAGAGCGGCTGCTCACGCGGCGCGAGTCCGTGAGCGAGGCGCAGAACTACTTCCAGCGCGACGTGTTGCGCCGGATCGCGCCGCGGCAGATCACCGACTTCAAGGATCCGGCGCCGCAGTTCGCTGGCGTGAGTCGCGAGCAGGTGCAGTACAAGCGCAAGGACGGCGTCACGCTGCACGCCACCGTGTACCTCCCGCCCGGCTACGATAAGGCGCGCGACGGTGCACTGCCCTTCCTGCTCTGGGCTTACCCCACGGAGTTCGGCTCCGCCGACGCCGCGTCACAGGTGAGCGGGTCACCGTATCGATTCACGCGTCCCGGTGGCTCGTCGCATCTCTTCGCGTTGTTGCAGGGCTTCGGTGTGATGGACGATCCCTCGATGCCGATCATCGGCTTCGACGGCAAGGAGCCCAACGACACGTACGTCGAGCAGCTGGTCGCGAGCGCCGAGGCGGCGATCGATCACATCGTCGGCATCGGTGTGGCGGACCGCGATCGGATCGGAGTGGGCGGGCACTCGTACGGCGCGTTCATGACCGCGAACCTGCTGGCTCACACCAAACTCTTCCGCGCGGGCATCGCGCGCTCGGGGGCGTACAACCGCACGCTCACGCCGTTCGGGTTCCAAGGCGAAGAGCGGTCGTACTGGCAGGCCCAGGACCTCTATGAGCGCATGTCGCCGTTCACCCACGCCGACAAGATCAAGTCACCGATCCTGCTGGTCCACGGTATGGCGGACAACAACACGGGCACGTACCCGATCCAGTCGGAGCGCATGTACGCGGCGCTCAAGGGCAACGGCGGCACCGCACGCTATGTACAGCTCCCGGCCGAGTCGCATGGGTACGCCGCGCGCGAGAGTGTCGGGCATACCCTGTTCGAGATGATGACTTGGCTCGACCAGTGGGTGAAGCCGCCGAAACCGCGGATGTAGGCTCGTGCGTTTATCGAGGATGATCCTCTCCCGTCGGTTCCTCCTCCTGATCCTCCTCGGTGCCATGGCACCGTTGCGTCCGGTCGCCGCCCAAGAGGCGGCGGCCGGTCTCATTTCCGGTACGGTGCTGGTCGCCGGTACCGAAGCCCCACTCGAAGGCGCCCAGATCACGCTCGTCGGCACGGAACGTCGTGCGGTGAGCGATGCACGCGGACGCTTCCTCATCGGCAACGCGCCGCCGGGTGTGTGGCGCCTGCAGGTACGAGCGATCGGCTACGCGCCGCTCATCGTGCCCGACGTGGTGGTGAGCTCGGCCAAGCCGACCACCGTGGTCGTGCGCCTGGTACCCACCGCGCTCGACCTCACCTCGGTGCAAGTCACCGCGTCGTACTTCCTCCCAAGCATCGAAGGACAGACGAGCACCAACACCCTCGGCGCCGAGGCGATCCGTCGCGCGCCGGGCGTACAGGAGGACGTGGTGCGTGCGGTGGCCCTGCTGCCCGGCGTCGGCGTGACGCAGCCCGGCCGCAACGACCTCGCCGTGCGCGGCGGCGCGCCGTTCGAGAACCTCTTCCTTGTCGACGGTCTCGAGGTGCCGAACATCAATCATTTCGGCACGCAGGGTTCCACCGGCGGGCCGCTCTCGTTGATCAATGTCGACGCAGTGGAGCAGGCGAGTTTCTCCACCGGCGGTTTCGCCGCGCGCTATGGTGACCGCACGGCCTCGGTCACGTCGATCACGCTGCGCGAGGGAAACCGCGAACAGCTCGCCGGCGAGTTCACGCTCTCCGCCACCGGTGGCTTCGCGGTCGCAGAAGGGCCGCTCGGCGAGAACGGCTCTTTCTATTTCAGCGCACGACGTTCGTACCTCGACTTCTTGTTCAAGGCGGCCGGATTCGGCTTCGTCCCGGCCTACGTGGACGGCCAGCTCAAGGTGGTGCAGCGCGTCGGCACTAAGAACACCCTGTCGTTCCTCGTGATCGGTGCGGACGGCACGGTGACGTTCACCAACGACGACGCCGAGAAGCGGTACGACAACTCACGCGTCGCCGCTCCATCGCAGAAACAGTATTTCTCCGGACTCACGTGGCGTCGCTTGTTGCCTCGCGGTGTGTTGGACCTCACGCTGGGCCGTACCTACACGCGCTTCACGACCCTCCAGAACGACTCGCTCAACCCACCGAGCACGATCTTCCGCGCCTTCTCCACCGAAGGCGAGAACTCGTTGCGCGCGGACGTTTCACTCCAGGTGTCACCTCGAGTGGAAGTCTCCGGCGGCGCGGTGGCGAAGTACGCGAGTACACTCGACTACTCGTTGCTGTTGCCGGGCTATCTCCGCCTCGATGCCGCTGGCACGCCGCGCCCGCTCGCACTCGACACCAGCTTCACTGCGGACCGACAGGCGGTCTACGGCAGCGTGGCGTGGCAAGCGACACCCAGACTGCGGACGACGACCGGGCTGCGCGTCGATCGCTATGGTTTCATCGAGGGTGCCACACGTGTGAGTCCGCGACTCGGCGCGCGCTTCGCGCTCACGAGTGCGACCACGCTCACGGCGAGCGCGGGTCGGTATT
Source organism: Gemmatimonadaceae bacterium (assembly GCA_046153705.1). GTDB lineage: Bacteria > Gemmatimonadota > Gemmatimonadetes > Gemmatimonadales > Gemmatimonadaceae > Pseudogemmatithrix. Next base: position 988 of record JBJXGK010000160.1, on the reverse strand, counting down.
GGCAGGCGCCATCGTACATCTGGTTGGTGGGTGATCCGACCAACCGACTGCTCGCGCCGTTCCGTGCCGATCAAGTGGTTCTCGGGCTTGAGCAGCTCCCGCGCGCCGACGTGAAGGTCCAGGTGGAAGTGTTCGCCAAACGCTACAGCGACTACCCGCGCCGACTGTTCCGCCCACAGGCGGTGCTCGCCCCGAGCGGCTTCGATGACGTGACGAGCGACATCCCGTTCGGGTTGGAGCCGCTGGCTGCTGAGGCCAGCGGCCGCGCGATCGGCGCCGAGTTCCTGGTCCAGAAGCAGCTGAGTGAGCTGCCGATCTTCGGGTTGTCGAGTGTGAGTGTGACCAAGACGACGTTCGATGGGGCCGACGGTCGGCGGCGTCCCGGTTCGTTCGATACACGCGTGATCGCGAACGCCGTGCTCGGCTGGCGCCCGAACCCGAAGTGGGAGTTGAGTGGCAAGGTGCGCGTGGCGAGTGGGTTGCCGACGACACCGTACATCACGACCGGTCCGACGGCTGGAGCGCAGGACTTCTCGCAGTGGAACGAGGGAGAGCGGTTGCCGGTGTTCCATGCTTTGGACGTGCGCGTGGACCGTCGATGGAGTCTGCGGCGCGTGCAGCTGGTAGGCTACATCGACGTGCAGAACATCTATGGTCGGAAGAACGTCTCGGGGTTGCAGTGGAATCAGCGGGAGCGGTTGCTGGAGCGGAATGAGGCGCTCGGGTTGCTGCCGTCGATCGGGTTCTCGGTGGAGTGGTGAGTTCGATTCCTGGGGTAGATGAACTGCGTTCACCACAGAGAGCACAGCGAACGGCGGCGAGAAGGGAATTCCCCTAAACCGTCCCCTCATCGCTCTGTAGTCGGAACCTCTATTGCGGGGAAACGGGCCAAGGTGAGTATTCCCCATGCGCCCGCGAGATGGCTGGGAATCGCGGACGGGTCCCTTCCGCAGGACGCTGTCGAAGGGAACGCGCATCGGCAGTTCGA
>JBJXGK010000159.1:0-12422 GCA_046153705.1 Gemmatimonadaceae bacterium | reverse complement strand
ATCGTCCAGTTGACGACTTCAGCGTGCCGAATGCCGGTAACGGTTCCATCCGCGAGCAGGATGCGGATGCTCTGGCCGAGACTCATCGATGCGCCCGGTTGTGATGCGTTGAATCGGTTTCCATCGCCCTAACGTCAAGTTGTGCTGCGGCCGCTTTCATAAGATGCGGTTGGGCGGCCGGGCGGTACCTTCAGGTACGATAAAGCACGGCCGCCCAACCGCTACCCCAGCGCGGCCGACTGCACCAACTGCCGTTATGCCGCCGGGCACGCGTCCCCGCTCAACTCCGCCTTCAACGCGACCGCGGGGTCGACATCCGATACGGTGCGTGGCTGTAAGCACTCTCCTTCTAGACAAATCGCCGCTGAAACGCTGGAAGCTTGATCTCTCCCTTCTTGATGTGTGATGTCCTCGATGAGGTTCTTCAAGGAGGTTGTGTCAGTGTCGAGACGACTCGGCGGAAGTAGCTCGGCAGGCTCAGTGGCAGGGCAACGGCCAGCGGGGGGGGGACCCGCTGGCCGTTGTCGTGTCCGAATGGCCACCTCCGCGGTCGAGCGACTACAGCCGCGCCCTCTCGCGGTATGCCTCCCGCAGGATTCGCGTCACGCTCCTCAGGATCAGCACGCAGATGCCAGCCGCGATCACCAGGTCGGGGATCCCCGACGCAGTCACCGTGACGAGCACCGCCGCGAGCATCACCGCGAGATTCACCTGCACATCGGTCGCCGAGAAGATCCACGCCGCTCGCAGGTGCACCTCACCCTGCCGATAGCGCTTGAGGATCGCCAGTGACCAGACGTTCACGCCGAGCGCGAGGAGCGAGATACCGAGCATCGGCAGCGCCTCGGGCGCACTGCCGTGCACGAGCGCGACGCCGAGCTTGACGATGGCGGCTGCGGCGAGGGTGAGTTGCGCGTAGCCCGCGCCGAGCGCCGCACGAACTTTCGCGCGTGCCGGCCGACCCACCGCGTAGAGGGAGAGACCGTACACCGCAGCATCGGCGAGCATGTCGAGTCCGTCGGCTACGAGCCCCATCGAATCGGCGGCGAGCCCGGCGCTCACTTCGATGACGAACATCGCGCCGTTGAGCGCGAGCAGCGTGCGCAGTGCTCGCCGCGCCGTTGCCTGAGCCGTCGCTTGCTCCATCGCTTCCGCTACGGTCGAGGGTCGCTCTCGAGCGTCACCGGAATACGGACCACCGTCCGATCCCAATGCACGACGAGATCGGCGGCGTACGCCGAACGACGCGTGAGCAGCATCCGCAGCAGGTCCTCCGAGGTCATGACGGCTTCTGTGGGAACCGATCCCTCTCCCACATCCAGCTTGCGGACCGTGCTGTCGATCGGTGTGCCCCAACGCCGCACGCCGCGATTCACTACGATCCGCCACGCGGTCGGACCGGGGATCGCATACAGGGAGTACCAGCCGGCATCCACGGCCACGCCGGCGATGGTCCCGCGCGACGGCATATGGATCGCGGTCGCTTCATCCGCCCCCAGGCGCCAAGGCGCGTCGAACGGCACGAGTCGGCCCATGATCGGGCGGCCGAGCTTGCGCGGTCGACTGTAACACACCTTCACGGTGCGCGAGCCGAGAACGACCGCCGTCGAATCGAATGGACTGGCGCGGATCTCCAGATCCTCGCGCGGACCCTGCACCCAGCATTCCAACGAGGGCGCGGTGCCTTGCGCCTGAGTGGGTGAGGACACGAGCGCCAATAGTGCCGCAACAGCCAGCGCAAGACTACGCATCAGACGCATCTCTCCAGAAGTGGTGATCCTGATTTCAACGCGAAACCGCACGTGCGAACGCCAACGCCAGCGCGGGACGGATCATCGAGCAGTAGTCCCGGACGCGATGATCGCCATTCCCGCGAGGGTCACCGCAACTCCGATGAGATCGGTGGGTCGCGGTGTCACCCCGTCCACGAGCCAGAGCCACGCGAGGGCGACGGTCACGTAGATGCCGCCGTACGCCGCATAGACGCGCCCTGAGGCCGTCTCGTGGAGGGTGAGCAGCCACACGAAGATCGCCAGCGCGCCGGCGGCGGGCAGGAGGAGCCACGGACTGCCGCGCTGCCGCAGCCAGAGATACGGCAGGTAGCAGCCGATGATCTCCGCGAGCGCGGTCGCGATGAAGAGGGCGGTCGTGCGGGCGAGTGTCATTCTACGCAGGGGGTTGGGAATAGGACAACAGGCGCAGCGCGTTCGCGATAACGACCAGCGTGCTCCCCTCGTGCATGATGACCGCGGCACCGATCCCGATGAAGCCCGTCGTGGTCGCGACGATGAGGACGGCGATCACCCCAAGCGAGACGAACAGGTTCTGCCGGATCACCCGGCGCGACGCACGGCTGAGCCCGATCACGAACGGCAGTCGTCCCAGATCGTCACCCATCAGCGCGACATCGGCAGTCTCGAGTGCGGCGGCGGTGCCGGCGCCGCCCATCGCAATGCCAACAGTAGCAAAGGCAAGCGCCGGCGCGTCGTTCACGCCATCGCCGATCATGGCCACTGGACCTTCACCGGCGAGCAGGCGAATCGCCGTGACCTTTCCCTCGGGAAGCAGCCCCGCGCGCACCTCGTCCACGCCCACTTCGCGCCCGACGGCGTCCCCGACGCCGGCATTGTCGCCGGTGAGCATCACCACTCGGCGGATCCCAAGTGTGCGGAGCCGGCTGAGGATCTCGCGCACTCCAGGGCGCGGCCGATCGGCGATCCCGATGACACCGAGCCATTCACCCGGCGCTCGTCGGACGATCATCGTGCTCCGGCCCTCGCGCTCGAGCGCCTCCACGCTCGCGCGGATCTGCGCCGGTACGGCGAGACTCGCCTCCTCGAAGAGCAGCGCACGACCGACCTCCACCGTCTCGCCCTCCACGGTGGCGCGAATGCCGCGGCCCGTCACCGACGTCGCATCCGACGCCACGGGGAAGGCGATCGTGCGTGACTCGGCCGCGCGCACCACGGCGCGCGCGAGCGGATGTTGGGAGCGTGCCTCCACCGACGCGGCCGTGCCGAGCAGCTGCTCCTCCGTCACACCGTCCGCGGGCCGGAGGTCGGTCACGCTCGGCTCGCCGAGGGTGATCGTGCCCGTCTTGTCGAGGGCAAGGGTGTGGATGCCGCCCAGTGACTCGAGATGTGCGCCGCCCTTGATGAGCACACCGTTCCTCGCGGCCTGTGCGATCCCGGAGAGGACCGCCGCTGGCGTGCCCAGCGCGAGTGCGCACGGTGAGGCGGCGACGAGCAGAGCCATCCCGCGGTAGAACGCCTCGCCCCACGTCCAGATCCCGAGCAGCGGAGGCACCACGATGAGCAACACATCCGCGACGAGCACGGCAGGAACGAAGACCCGCGCGAAGCGATCGGTGAACTGCTGCGTCGGCGCCTTCTGCGTCTGCGCCTCCGAGACCAGCTTGATGACGCGGTCGAGGGTCCGGTCACCGATCGCGGCGGTGACCTCGACGACGAGTGCCCCTTCGCCATTCACCGTCCCGGCGAACACCGACTCGCCCGGCGCCTTGTCCACCGGCACACTCTCGCCGGTGATCGGCGCCTGGTTCACCGCCGAGTTCCCCTCGCGCACCGCACCGTCCACCGGGATGCGCTCGGCCGGCTTGATCAGGACGCGGTCACCCGGCACCACCTCGGCGATGGGTACGGCCGATTCCTGCCCGTTGCGGATCACCGTCGCAGTCTGCGGTGCAAGCTCGGCGAGAGCTGCGATGGCGTTGCGTGCGCGTCCGAGCGCGTACTCCTCGAGCGCATGACCGAGACTGAAGAGGAAGAGCAGCAGCGCGCCCTCGAGCCATGCGCCGAGCACTGCCGCTCCTGCCGCGGCGACGACCATCAGGAGGTCGATGTTGAAACGGAACTTCCCGCGACGCAGGTCGGCGATGAAGTGTCCCACGAGGTCGCGCGCACCGAAGAAGTACGCGGCGACGAAGAACCCGATCACGAGCGCGGGCGGCGCGTCGATGAATCGCCTCGACACCCAGCCCAAAGTGAGCAGCACGCCCGCACTGATGCTCCAAACGATCTCTTGATTGCGACCGTACCAGCGCTTCGGTGCCGGTGCTCCTTCCCGTCCTGAGGTCTCTGCGAGCGGCTCTGCACCGACGTCGCGCAATCGCGCTTCGATCGCCGCCCGATCCGTGCGCCTTCGATCGCACTCCACACGCACGACCTGCCCCGCGAAGTTGACCGCAGCCGCGCTGACGCCGCGGAGTTCGCGTAGCGCGTCTTCGATGCGTCGTCCCTCATCCTCCGCTCCGACCGCACGGAACGGGATGACCATATGCGCAAAGCGATCCGTGACCCCGGCGCCGGCGGCGTGCGCCAGTGCGACCACCTGCGTGAGCGTGAGCCGGTCGGGGTCGTAGTGCAGGCAGAGCTGCGGCCCGGTCGGGTCCGTCCGGCCTGCGCTGTCATCATGCGGGGGTTCGCCGTCCAGAGCCGCACCCGTCTCGAAGACGTGCACGCTCTCGACGCCGTCTTGGCGCTCGAGCAGCCGTAGGAGTCGCGCCACACACGCGTCGCGGAGATCCTTGACGTCGGGTAGCAGCAGGGGCAGGTCGAGTCTGGCAGCGCGTTGCATCGGCACTCCGGAATATGAGTCGTGTTCGCCCGCCGCGAACGAGCCGGCGGGCGGTGCAGCATGCTCAGACCGCCGCGTCCCCTTCTTCGCCTGTTGCGACGCGCAGTGCGCGCGAGACCGGGATCACGACGACCTTCCCGTCACCACGATTGCCGGTGCGCGCGGCACCCTCGATCGCGCGCACCACCGCTGCCTCGAGCTCGTCCGGCACGATCACCTCGATGCGCACTTTGGGAACCGTGCCGCGCAGGACCTCGGCGTCTCGCGGATCCGACTGCCGTCCGCGCCCGAAACCCCGGACATCGACGAACGTCGCACCTGTCAACCCCTCGATGCGATGCAACGCCGCCTCCACGCCATCGGACATGAACGGTTGGATGTATGCGATCACCATCTTCATGAGACAGCCTCCGGTCGCCGTTCGAAGAGGAGATACAACAGGGGCAGCACGAGCAGTGTGAGCAGCGTGGCGGTGATGAGTCCGCCGATGACCACCGTCGCGAGAGGCCGCTGCACCTCCGCGCCGGCGCTGCTCGAGAGCGCCATCGGCAGGAAGCCGAGACTCGCGACCAGCGCCGTCATGAGCACGGGACGGAGTCGCGTCATGCCGCCCTCGCGCACGGCCTCGTCGAGCGGACGGCCGTGCTGACGCAGCTCGTTGATGTAGGAGACCATGACCACACCGTTCAGCACCGCGATGCCGAACAGCGCGATGAACCCGACGCCCGCCGAGATGCTGAACGGCATCCCGCGTGCGAAGAGCGCGAGCACGCCGCCGACCGTCGCCAGCGGGATGCCGGTGAACACGAGCGCCGCCTGACGCAGGGAGTTGAACGTCGCGAAGAGCAGGAGGAAGATCAGGAGGAGCGAGATCGGCACCACGAGCAGCAGCCGCTTGCTCGCGCGCTCCAGATTCTCGAACTGTCCGCCGAACTCGGGCCGGTAGCCGGGTGGGAGCGTGATCGTCCCATTGTCGAACAGCGCACGCACATCGGCCACGAAGCTGCCGATGTCGCGCCCGCGTACGTTCCCCTCGACAATCACCAGTCGCGACCCGTTCTCGTGACTGACCTCGGCAGGCCCACCCACCTCCTCCACCCGCGCGAGCGTACCGAGCGGAACGCGTTCCCCGTTCGGCGCACTCACGAGGATCCGACTGATCGACGCGGCGTTCGCGCGCACCGCCTCAGGGAACCGCACCGTGAGCGCGAACCGGCGCTGACCCTCCAGCACCTGCGACACCTGCACGCCCCCGAGCGCCTCGACCACCTGCATCACATCAGCGGAGTTGATGCCATAGCGCGCGAGCTGCTCCGGCAACACCGACACCTGGAGTTGCGGCAACCCTTCAAGTTGCTGCGCCTTGAACCCGGTGGCTCCGGGCAGCAACGCCACCGCCGCCACGATCTGCTCCGCGGTCGTGCTGAGCTGGCCGAGATCATCGCCGTAGATCTTGATCGCGAGGTCGCTTCGCACGCCAGCGATGAGCTCGTTCACCCGCAGCTCGATCGGCTGGCTGAAGCTCACCACCAAGCCGGGGATCCGCTCGAGCGCCTCGGTCATCACCGCTTCGAGTTCGCCCTTGTTGGTCGCCTTCGTCCATTGTTCCGTTGGTGTGAGCCGCACGAGGATGTCACTGATGTTCACGCCCATCGGATCGGTCGCGATCTCAGCGCGCCCCGTCTTGGCGACCACGTCGATCACCTCATCGGGGAACTCCTCGCGCAGGATCCCCTCGAGCTGCGTCGTCTGGCGTACCGATTCCTCGAGCGAGATGCTCGGCAGTCGCAGCACCTGGAGCGCGAACGATCCTTCGTCGAGGCGTGGGATGAACTCCGAGCCGAGGAACGGCACTGCCGCGAGCGCGACCGCCACCGCCGCGCCGCAGCCGATGAGTACGCGCCGGGTGTTCGCGAGCGTCCATTCGAGGGCGGGCTCGTAGAGGCGCTTCGCGCGCTTGACCAGCCAGACGTCCTCCTCCGAGACCTTGCCCCTGAGGAAGATCGAGATCAGCACCGGCGTGAGCAGGAAGGTCAGGAGCAGCGACCCGACGAGCGCGAAGACCACGGTCAGCGCCATCGGGCGGAACATCTTGCCCTCGATCCCCTGCAGCGTGAGGATCGGGAGATAGACGACGATGATGATGCCGATGCCGAAGAGGATCGGCCGACCGACCTCGGCACACGATTCGAGGACGGTGTGCAGGAAGTTGTCGCCCGGTTTTCGATGCCCGAGTCGGCGCATCGCGTTCTCGACCATCACGACGGATCCGTCGACGACGAGCCCGAAGTCGATCGCACCGAGGCTCATCAGACTGCCGGCGATCCCGACCTGCACCATCGCGCTGAGCGCGAAGAACATCGAGAGCGGGATGGCTGCGGCGACGATGAGCGCTGCACGGAAGTTCCCGAGCAGGACGAAGAGCACCACGATGACGAGGATGGCGCCCTCGACGAGGTTCTTCTCCACCGTCCCGATCGTGCGACCGATGAGGTCCGTCCGGTCATAGAAGGGCGCGAGTCGGACGCCCGGAGGTAGCGTGCGCGCCGCGACTTCGAACTTCTTCTTGACCGCATTGACGACGGTGCGCGAGTTCTCACCCATCCGCATCATCACGATGCCGGTGACCACCTCGCCAGCTCCATCCTTCGTCACGGCACCCTGCCGGATCGTCGACCCGATCACGACCTCCGCCAGATCGCCCACGCGCACCGGTGTACCGCCCCGGCTGGCGACCACGATGTTGCGGATCTGGTCCAAGTCCTGCACCTGTCCCACGCCGCGGATCACGAGCTGCTCGGCGCCGCGCGTGATGTAGCCGCCGCCGGCGTTCTGGTTGTTCGCCGCGATCGCGCTCAGCACCTGCGGCAACGTGAGGTCGTACTGCACGAGCGCCTCGGGCCGTACCAGCACCTGGTACTGCTTCTCGAACCCACCGAACGCATTGACCTCCGCCACACCGGACACGGCGCGCAGCTGCGGCGCGACGACCCAGTCCTGCAGCGTGCGGAGCTCGGTCGCGTCGATCCCGGTTCCCGAGTCCGCCGAGACCGTGTACTGGAAGATCTCACCGAGACCGGTCGAGATCGGTCCCATCTCAGGGGTGCCGTATCCCGATGGGATCTCCTCGCGAGCCAGCTGCAGTCGTTCCTGCACCTGCTGGCGCGCGAAGTAGATGTCGGTGCCTTCCCTGAATACGACCGTCACCTGCGAGAGCCCGAACTTGGAGATCGAACGGATCTCCTCGAGGTCGGGGAGACCGAACATCGCGAGCTCCACCGGGAGCGTCACCTGACGCTCCACCTCCGACGGCGGCAATGCAGCAGCGTTGGTGTTGATCTGGACCTGGACGTTCGTCACGTCCGGCACCGCGTCAATAGGGAGTGCGAGCGCGCTCCAGATGCCCACGCCGACCAGCAGCATGGTCATCGCGAGCACGAGGAGCCGTTGATTCAGGACGAAGCCGATGAGAGAGCGCATGAGAGTATCCGTTGCGATCAGTGGCCGTGCTCGCCGATCTCGCCCTTGGCGAGTTCGGAGCGCAGCGCAAAGGCCCCAGCGACGACCACCCGACTGCCGGTCCGAAGACCGCTGCGGATGATCACGCGACCGCCGTCCACCGTCTCACCCACCTCGACCGGCACGGGCCGGAACTCACCGGGTGCGACGCCGGGCACGAACACCACCTGACGTCCCTCGACTTCCTGCACGGCGGCCTGTGGCACGACCGGCATCGCCGGACCACCGCCGCCGACCTGGATGCTCGCCGTCGCGAACATCCCCGGTTTGAGCGATGCGTTCGCGTTCGGGATCTCCACCCGCGCGCGCACCGTGCGCTTGGTCTCGTCCAGCACCTCACCCACATACGCGAGACGCCCGATGAAGCGCCGCCCCGGGTACGCGCTGACCGTCACGACGACCGACTGTCCCGCGCGCACTCGCGCGAAGTCCCGCTCGAAGATGTCGAGCTCGATCCAGACCATCGAGAGGTCGGCCACCGTGAACAGCACGTCGGTCGGTCCGACGACCTCACCGAGGCTGACGTTTCGCGCGACGACGGTGCCGGCGAAGGGCGCGACGAGACTGTACGCGGCCCCCGCGCCATGGTCGTGCGCGGCGCCGAGCACGGCCAAGCGTTCCTCGGTGCTCCGCAGTGCCGCCTCGCTGCGACGCAACTCGGCTTCAGCGAGCAGCAACTCCTTCCGGCTCGAGATGCCTTGGGACTCGAGACGCTGTTCGCGCGCGAAGTTCTCTTTCGCGATCGCGACCAACTCCTCGCCCTGGCGCTCCTCGGCGCGCAACTGTCCGACATCTGCGCTCTCGAGCATCGCGAGCACCGCGTCGCCACCGACGCGGGCGCCGAGATCGGCGCGCACCGACAGCACGCGTGCTTCGGTGCGCGAGCCGACATGGCTCACGCGGTTCGCATCATAGGTGATGGACCCAGTGACCTCGAGGCCGCTGGTCGTGATCGAATCGACGATCGCGACTCGTATGCCGCCGAGACGGATGGAGGCCGTATCGAGTACCACCACGTCGGACTCGGCTGTGGAGTCGCCGGCGGCCGGCGCCGTGCCGTCCGCTTCTGCCGCACCGTCCACAGCGGCGTCTCCGCCTCCACAGGCGAGGGAGACACCACCGACGACGAGTGCGAAGAGCAGCGCGACCGGCCGCGGTCGCAGGATGTTGGAGCTTGGGGTCACGGTGTGGTCCTGACGATGGGTGTGATGGCATCCCGTGCACGAACGGCAGCGGGATCGATGGGCTGGAGGGATGCGGAGGACGGTGTGAGCCGACCAGTCGCCGCATCGAGTTGCACGAGCGCCTCGCGCTGCGCGAGCCAAGCGTCCCAGAAGCCGAACTCGGCATCGAGGAGCTGGTTGCGGAGGAGGAGCAGTGATGAGAGATCGATCTTGCCCGCACCGTACGCGGTCTCGAGAAGCGCGGCGTTCTCATGCGCACGCGCGAGGACCTCGCGCTCGTAGACCCGCGCCTCTTCCGCCGCGGCGCGATACGCGCGCTCGGCGGCGATGACATCGGTCTCGACGCGCAGGAGAGCCCAACGGCGCGCGAACTGCGCTTGCTCCACGAGTGCGCGGCGTTGGTCGCCGAGTCCTTGATTCCGATTGAAGAACGGGAGTGTCAGTCCGAACGCCGGCCCGAACTGCACCGAGCCGTCGTCCGGCGATCGGTTTCCCCCCACGCCGATCCGCAGACTCGGGAATGCCTCTCGTCGACCGAGTGCGCGAAGCGTCTCCGCCTCCCGTACCGCCTCCCCGGTCGCCGCCAGATCCGGTCGGCGGACGAGCGCGAGCGCGACGAGAGAGTCCACGGACAGCGCTTCGAGTCCGGTGATCAGCGAGGCTGTCGTGTCAGTCACCAAGCGGAGCGGCGTCTCCGCGCCGATCCCCACGAGCAGTTTGAGCTCCAGTTCGGCGCTCGCGGCAGCGCGTCGCGCGCTCAAGACGCGGCCGCGCGCACGACCGGACTCGATCTCGGCCAGATTCGCCTCGAGCCTGCTGATCTCGCCTTCGCGCACTTGGATCCGCACCGCGACGAGCAGCCGCTCGCCCAGCGCGAGCGCTTCCTCTGCCACCGCGAGCCGACGGTCGGCGGCGACGGCACGAAAGAAGCCAACGCTCGCCTCGCCGATCGTGAGGCGGCCGGCATCCTGCACGCCGAACGAGGCGCGCTCAAGTCCGAGCCGGGCGGCATCGGAACGCAAGCCGCGCTGCCCTGCCCATTCGATCTCCTGCAGCACCGTCAACTGCAGTTGGTCGGCGGCGCTTCCGAGCGCTCCTCCGGCGGACTGTACCGCCAGTTCGGGATTGGATCGGAGCACGCGCGTCTGGCGCAGCGCGCCGCGCGCGACCGCGGTCTCCTGGCGAACGCCCAGCAGCGTCGGACTTCGTTCGAGGGCGAGCCGTCGGACATCGTCGAGCGCGAGCACGAGCGTGTCCGCGCGCGCCGAAGCCGCGGGAGACTGTGCGGTCGCCGACCGTGCGACGCTCGTGCTACCGAGCAGCGCGAGGAACGCGAGGAGCGCCGCTGATACTACGGGATGCGAGGAACATGGGAATCGAAGGGACACGCGCATGAGTCTCCGAAGAACCTCATCGCACGCCATTCTCGAGTGCGACGACGGCAACGGCGCACCTTCCGCAACGCGGAGCGGCACCATCGCGCCTGAGCGCGGTATCGAGTTGGTCGAGCAACGAGATGTGTTGGGGCCCACCACGAGGGGCGGGCGCGCAGCGCGAGTTCGAACGCCTCAGCCGTCGTAGCTGAGGGTCAGCGCTGCGACAGACTCAGTCGATCGGCGGCCGCAACTGTGGCTGCGCGTCGCGGCTCGCGGGGATCCGGTCGCGAGACGCTAGCGGCGATTCGTGACCCGCGGGGAAGGCCCCGTCCAAGACCTGGTCCGTTCGGAACCAGCCGCCATGCGCGTGCGCATGATGGCACGCGTGTTGGTCATGACCTTCTTCTCCCGACGAACGCTCGCCCGGGTGTTCCGGCGAGTCGTTCATCGCGCCATTCTCCCCGTCGCCGTGCGCGACGTGAGACGCGGCGTGACGTCCTGACCCCTCCAGCCGCGTCAACTCTTGGTGCGTCGCGTCGCCATCATGCACGTCCGCCAGCAGTGACTCGGCCGTGGAGAAGCCGAAGCACAGAGCGAGGACGAGCGCCGCTAGGGGGCGCAGACGGCGAAGGCGGTGGAGGGACATACCCATGTAAACTAGTATCGGCAGCGGTCTCGCCGCCACAAGGGCCCGATCCCTCCCCTGCTCCCGCCCGCGCCGTGAGTCACCGATGACACCCGGCATCCGCCTCGGCCTCCGTGAGAACCTCGGCCAGTTCTCGCTCCTCGTGCTGGTCAACGCGTTCGTCGGCGCGATGGTCGGTATGGAGCGCACCATCGTCCCGGCGATCGCCGAACAGGAGTTCCGGCTCGCGGCCGTACCGCGATCCTGTGGTTCATCGTCGTCTTCGGTGTCACGAAAGCCCTCTCGAACTATCTCGCCGGGCGGCTCTCGGATCGCTTCGGCCGCAAGCATCTCCTTGTCGCGGGGTGGCCCGTCGCCGTCCCAGTAACCGTTCTATATATGATGTGGGCACCAAGCTGGACGTTGGTGCTCGTCGCGAACGCATTCCTCGGCGTGAGCCAGGGTCTGACCTCGTCGACCACCGTCATCATGAAGATCGATCTCACCGGACCGCGGAATCGCGCGTTCGCGATGGGGCTCAACGAGTTCGGCGGTTACCTCGCCGTCGCGCTCAGCGCGCTCGCCCGTGGCTTCATCGCCGCGCGCTACGGGCTCCGGCCGCAGCCGTTCCATCTCGGGATCGCGTTCGTCACGATCGGATTGGTGCTGTCTGTCGTCGCGGTGCGTGAGACGGCACCACACGTCGCCGCCGAGTCGCGGAGTCACGGCATGGCATCAGGCGCAGCCGGCCCGACGCAGCGAGAGATCTTCCGGCGTACGTCGCTCACTGACCGCGACCTCTCGAGCGTCTCGAAAGCCGGTCTCGTCAACAATCTCAACGACGGCATGGAGTGGGGCTGTTCCCGCTCCTGTACGCTGCAGCGCAACTCGACGTCGCACGCAGTACGTGCGATGTATCCACCACCTGAGGGGTCGGCATAACGATCTATTCACCTGCACTAGAGTCTACGCCACTGTCGCGGCCCGCTGCAAGTTGACCCGCAATACAACCTAACGCCCACCCAGCCGGTCGGCCGGGCTCCGCACGCCCAACCCGCCGCGATTCAGCACATGCGTGTAGATCATCGTCGTGCTCACGTCCGTGTGACCCAGCAACTCCTG
>JBJXGK010000158.1:0-22561 GCA_046153705.1 Gemmatimonadaceae bacterium | reverse complement strand
GTGTTGCGGCCGATGTGGATCATCTTCGTGCCGGTGTCGGCCTGCTGCTTGTTGTTCACCACGGCCACCGAGTAGAACTCGCCGACCGAGTTATCGCCCTGCAGGATCACCGACGGGTACTTCCACGTGATCGCCGAGCCGGTCTCGACCTGCGTCCACGAGATCTTCGCATCGGTGAGCGCCTTGCCGCGCTTGGTGACGAAGTTGTAGATGCCGCCCACGCCGTCCTTGTCGCCGGCGTACCAGTTCTGCACGGTGGAGTACTTCACCGTCGAACGGTCGAGCGCGACGATCTCCACCACCGCGGCGTGGAGCTGGTTGGTCGCACGCTTGGGCGCCGTGCAACCCTCGAGGTAGCTCACCGAGGCGCCTTCATCGGCGACGATGAGTGTGCGCTCGAACTGGCCCGTGTCCGCGGCGTTGATGCGGAAGTACGTCGAGAGCTCGAGCGGGCACTTCACGCCCTTGGGGATGTAGACGAACGACCCGTCGGAGAACACGGCCGAGTTGAGCGCGGCGAAGAAGTTGTCGGAGTACGGGACCACCGAGCCCAGGTACTTCTGGATGAGCTCGGGATGGCTGTGCACCGCTTCACCGAAGGAACAGAAGACCACGCCGACCTTGGCGAGTTCATCCTTCATGGTGGTGCCGACCGATACCGAATCGAAGATCGCGTCGACGGCGACACCGTTGAGCCGCTTCTGCTCGGTGAGGGAGATGCCGAGCTTCTCGTAGGTCTTGAGCAGTTCCGGATCGACTTCGTCGAGCGACTGGAGCGGCTTCACGCTCTTGGGCGCCGAGTAATACGTCTGCGCCTGATAGTCGATCGGCTTGTAGGTGACGTTGGGCCAGTGCGGCTCGGTCATCGTGAGCCAGCGACGGTAGGCCTTGAGGCGCCAATCGAGGAGCCACTCCGGCTCGCTCTTCTTTGCAGAGATGGCGCGAATGGTCTCTTCGGTGAGCCCGCGCGGGATCGTATCCGACTCGACGTCGGTCACGAAGCCGTACGCGTACTCCTTGTTGACCAGGGATTCGATTGAGGAGGTCATGCTTCCAGCTGGTTCAGGGATCGCCACAGATAGACTAGCAATCTAGTCGGGAATGCGGCTTGAATCAAAAGAACACATTGTGGTTCGGTCAGGTTCCGGTTGGAGATGGCATAGGGGGCACAATGAGATCGGAGGAAAGGCGCCGAGGTCGGGCTCTGCCCGTGGCGCTCACGTCTCAGGGCTTCCCCGCGCCGGCGGGCCGGAAGCCAGGATCAGGCATTTCGTATTGCAATCATATGATTGCAAATAGTCGTTAAGTCGTTGCTGAGAAATGAGATACGAACAGGTGCTAATGTGCACTGTGAGTCCGACCAACTCACCGCTCACCATTCACCACTGCCATCGCAGTCCGCACCTCACCCCCGCAACAACGCCTCTTCCACCGCCCCATACACCTCAACGCGATTCCGCCCCAGCGCCTTCGCGCGATACATCGCCTTGTCAGCGTGCTGCAGCGCGACCGGGACGGTCATGCCGTCCGCCAGCGGCGCGATGCCGCTGCTCACGGTGATCACCAACGTCGCGCCGTTGCTCACCGTGATCGAGGACTCACCCACCGCTTTGCGCACACGCTCGAGCGCGTAGAGCGCCTGCTGCGGGTTCGTGTCGGGGAGCAGCACCACGAACTCCTCACCGCCGATGCGCCCCACGATCTGCTCCTGGCGGAGCGTGTCCTCGATCCGCTTCGCGACCTCACGCAGCACGTCGTCGCCGATCGCGTGGCCGTGCGTGTCGTTGATCTCCTTGAAGTGATCGAGGTCCAGCAGCGCGATCGCGATCGGCTTCCCGCGGCGGCGGCTACCGGCGATCACCGGCTCGATGTCGTCGAAGAACGACCGGCGGTTCTTCAGCCCCGTGAGCTCGTCGACCATCGCGAGGTCTGACATTCGGGACAGCATGAGCTCCAGCTGCAGGCCGCTCTCTTTCGCCTCCTGCAACAGGCGGTCGCGCTCCACGAGCACGCGCACGTTCTCGACGAACTGTCGCCACGTGGTGCGCGTGAAGAGCAGTGCGCACATGATGAACACCGCGATCGAGGCCGGCAGCACCGGCGAGCGCAGTGACGTGAACGTCAGCGACTGGCCGAGCAGCGTGAGCATGAACGGGAGATAGAACCCGATCGAAGCCATCGGCGACGAGGAGAAGAACGCCACCGACCCGGCGCAGAGGCCCGCCATCATCATCACGAGTGCTGCCCGCTCCTCGGGACCGCCCGCGGGGAACAGCGCGAACGCAGCCATCGCCCACAGCAGACCCGCGGTCGTCGAGAAGATCAGCGCGCGCCGCTCGTTCCCCGGGCTCACGCGCATCGGCCGCACCTTGTGACGCAAACGGCGCCAACTGAGGATCGCCGGCGTCCACAGCACGATCATCGCCGCCACGAACAACACCAACAGCGTGCGGAACACGTGGTCCCAATACACGATCGCGATGAACACCGCCAAGAGCGGGTTCGCCGCGAACACCGTGGGCAGTTGATGCACACGGGCCACCGCCTGGGAGACGCGGATCTCCCGGAGCAGTGCGTCGGATGGGTTGGGAATGGGGAACCACATGAACGCACTACGTTATTGCGCCGAACGCCGTTCAGCCAGACTGTATGGGTGCGGTTCCCCCCGAACATTCCCCCCGGAGGTCCCATGGAGTTCCTGGTCGAGCTGTGGCTGCCCATCGTGGTGAGCGGTGTCGCGGTGTTCATGATGTCCGCGCTCAACTGGACGGCGCTCCCCACGCACAAGACGGAGTTCAGCGGTTTCTCGAACGACGAGGCCGTCGGTGCCGCGCTGCGCAGCGGCGCAGGCGCACCGGGCCGCTACGTCACGCCCAATATCATGGGCGGCGCTGGCAACACCCCCGAGGGCAAGGCGAAACTGGAACGTGGACCGTTGGCGTACGTGACCATCGCCCCGCCGGGAGCACCGAACATGGGCAAGATGATGGGGCTCTCGCTGCTCTCCGCGATCCTCATCTCCGCGTTCGTGGCCTACATCGCCTCCAACGCGGTCGCCGCCGACGCGTCGTACCTCCACGTCTTCCGCATCACCGGCACGGTCACGTTCATGGCCTACGCGCTGGGCACGATCTCGGAGTCGATCTGGTTCGCGCGACCGTGGAAGAGCCAGCTGCTGAACGCGTTCGACGCCTTGCTCTACGCCGGTATCACCGGCGGCGTGTTCGGCTGGCTCTGGAGCTGAGGACGCGCGGATAGCAGGGCTAGCTGGGGAACGACAAGAGGGGGACGCGAGCACGCCATGCGCTCGCATCCTCCCTCACTCCTCACACCTCCCCCTTCACATCACGGTCTTCACCTTCCCCACATCCGCCCGCCCGATCGTCCCCTGATCGGTGCCGAACCAGAGCAGTCCGGTCTTCTTGTCGAAGTACATATGGCGGATCACGTTGGTCTCCGGCCGGCCCACCGCTGTCTCCGCGAAGAACTTCCGGGTCTTGGGGTCGAATCCAAGGAGACGTGTGCCCTTCCCGGGGAAGTTCTCGGTGATCCAGATGCGGTCCTTGTCATCCGAGGCCATGCCGTACGGCAGCGACTGGAAGCCGCCGGGCATCGGGAACTCCTCCACCTGGCCCGTGCGCGGGTCGAGGCGGCCGAGGTAGCCACGCGTGTAATCGGTGTACCAGACCACGTCGTCGCTGGTGAGCGCGATGCGACGGCCGCGGGTCTTCACATCGGGCAGCTTGAACGTCTTCACGTCCATGGTCTTGGGATCGATCGTCGCGAGCTGATCGGTGCCGAAGAGATTGAACCACGGCGTGCCCTTGGAGTTGAGCACGATGCCGTAGGGCCGTGTCTGCGGACCGGTGAAAGCGAGACGGATCTTCCCCGTCTTGGTCTCCAAGTGACCGACCGCGCCGGAGTTCTGCGCGGTGAACCAGATGTCACCCTTCGCATCGAACACCAACGTGTGCGGGTCCTTCACGCGCTCGTCCGGCATGGGGAACCGCGTGATCTCGCCGGTGAGCGGGTTCAGCTTGCCGATCATCCCGTTCCTATTGCCCGCGTACCACACCATGCCGCTGTTGTCGACGATGAGGTTGTGCGGATTGGTCCCCACGTCGATGGTGTACTGCTTGAACTCGCCCGACTTGGGGTCGAGTCGTGCGATGTAGTTGCCATTCTGTCCCACGAAGTACACGTGGCCGTCTGCCGCCGCATACGGGTCGCGCGGGCGACCCTGCGCGCCCCATGGGACCTGCCACTCGTTGGTCGGCACCGACACGTTCTGGGCATCGAGGCAGAGCGGGGCGAGCAGCAGCGCCAGCGTCGGCGCGCGACGACGGATCGACACGGGGACCTCGGAACTGAAGTTGGAGACGGGGACTTCGCCTGGGCCGGGCATCCTCTTCCGGCCGAACGGTGACATACTGTGCACACCTATTCGACTTCAGGAGAATGTACGATGCCCGTTCAACGTTGGCTCAACGTGTTGGTCCTTGTGGGCATGGCCTTCAGTGCAGCTCCCGGCGCGCTCGACGCGCAACAGACCCCCGCGCCTGCCGCCCCCGCGCAGCCCCCGGCTCCGCCCGCCGCCCGCGCCGCGGACGTCGAGAGCATCGACGGGATCATGCACGCGATCTACGACGTGATCTCGGGAGCGGCCGGGCAGAAGCGCGACTGGGACCGCTTCCGTTCGCTCATGGCGCCCGGCGCGCGGCTCATCCCGACTGGCCGACGCGCCGATGGGAGCGGCGGCATGCGCGTGTGGACGGCGGAGGAGTACATCCAGAACGCCGGGGCCTCACTCGAGCGCGACGGGTTCTTCGAGCGCGAGATCGGCCGCAAACTCGAGCGCTACGGCAACGTGGTGCATCTCATGAGCGCCTACGATTCCAAGCGCACGCTCAACGATCCCGCACCGTTCGTTCGCGGCGTCAACTCGTTCCAACTGTGGTATGACGGCAAGCGGTGGTGGGTCGTGACGATCTTCTGGGAAGCTGAGACACCAGGGAATCCGATCCCGGCCTCGCTGCTCAAGCCCTGATGTAGATCGATCGGGAGCGGCCGTGTCGGCCGCCCCCGGTCGCCCTGCGTCGCTCGGGACCCGTTAACGGCCCCAGTTGATGATCGGCAGTACTCTCCGCCCCGACGGGTTGTCGCGGACGATGTTCACCACGCCGAGCTGTGCCCCGCGCAACGAGCGCGCGTAGTTCACGATGCCGATGGTGAGGCCGCGCTGATCACCACGCACGGCGTTCACGCTCGAGATACTGACGCCGGTGAAGCGCCCGCCCTCCCCGGTGCGCAGCAGGGCCGGCGCGATCACCACCGCGTGCAGTTCCTCCGCACCAACCAACGGTGCGAACGCGGCACCCTCGATCCGCTCGGCACCCACGCCGATTCCGCCGATTATGAGACCGTGCGCCGTGCCCCCGGCGCCGACGCCGACCCCGCCGACTGCGATGCCGCGGATTCCGCCGCCGGCACCGACGCCCACACCGCCGACGAGGATGCCGCTCGCGCGGCCGCCCACGCCCACGCCGACACCGCCCACGCCGAGGCCACGGAGGTCACCACCCGCGCCGGCGCCGAGTCCACCGAGCGCCATGCCGCGGATGTCGCCGCCGACGCCTGCGCCGAGCCCACCCACGATGATCCCGCGCGCATCTCCACCCGCGCCGACGCCCAAGCCACCAGCTGCGAGACCGCGTACGTCCCCGCCGCCCGCCACGCCGAGTCCGCCGATGGTGATGCCGCTCACGCGACCGCCGGAGCCCGCACCGAGCCCGGCGATGGTGATGCCGTTGATACCGCCCCCAGCACCGACGCCGAGGCCGGCGACCGAGATGCCGCTGACTTCGCCGCCGCCCCCGATACCCACACCCGCGAGCATCAGACCTTTCGAGCGATCCGAGGCTTCGATCCCGAACAGCGCGACGCCGACGCCGGTGAGATTCCCCGCACTGGTGATCGGAAGCCCCAAGGCGAGGCCGCTCACGTCGCCGGTGGCCTCGTCGTACGGACGCCAGATGGTGATGTTGGCACCGCGGACCCGCTCGAGGTCTCGGTCGCGGAAGTTGATGCGGATGCCATCGACCCGCGGATAGTTGCCGATCGAGATCGCCTTGCGTGTGTCACGCTGGGCGCTCGCGGACGAGAGCGCCAGTGGAGCGATCAAGGCGAGAGGGAGGAGCAGGCGGGCGGTGGAGCGCATGATGTCAGGCACCGTTGGGAGTCGAGGGAGTGGCCGGCGAGCGGTCAGCACAGAGTGACTACGCACGCCGTGCGGGGGCCGGTTTCGCACCGGCCCATCCACCGTTCGACCCTCGAACTGCACCCGAGGGTTTGTATCCGCCTGAACCGCGCGCGACGCGCCCGCGCACTTACTCCGCGCCGAGCGCCCGCATCGCACGGCGGAGTGCCGCCTGCGCCATCGTCACCTTGTAGCGCGTGCCTTCGAGCGGCGTCGCATCGTAGAGTGCGCGTTCGGCGAGCGCATCGATGCTGTCGGCGTCGAGTCCACCGGAGGCCACATCCTCCTCCACCGAGAGCGGCACCCGCCACGGCCCCGCCGCAACACCGCCGAGCGACATGCGCACGCTGCCGTCGCTGCGCCGCACCGCCGCGCAGGACACGAGAGCGAAATCGAAGGCCGCGCGCTGGATCAACTTCTCCCAGTGCTGCGCGCCGCCGTGCGCCGCAGCGGGGATGTGGACCGCCGTGATGAGTTCATCATCGGCGAGGGTGACTTCGCGCGCGCGGTTGTGCGCCGCGCCCTCGAACAGCGCAGCGATCGAGACCGTGCGCGTCTGTGTCGCAGCGCCAGCGGACCGCGCGCGGGCACTCGCGATCTCGACGCTCGCGTCGAGTGCGTCGAGCGCGACGGCCGGGTCCGATGGGTGCACGGCGTGGCAGGGCCCGGTGTCGAAGATCGCGTGGTACGAGTGTTCTCCCGCGTAGGCCGCGCACTGGTCCCCGCCGTTCTTGAAGCACTCGACACCACGGCGCAGGTACCAGCAGCGCTGTCGCTGTGCGAGGTTGCCGCCGAGTGTGCCCATGTTGCGGAGCGCGGGACTGCCGACCGCTGCGGCAGCCTCAGCCAACACGGGCACGAGTTCACGCACCATCGGATGGTCCGCGAGCGTCGCGATGGCGACACCGGCGCCGAGACGGAGTGCCCCGTCGGTGGTGCGGGTGACCTGTGTCCAGTCGGGGAGCGACTGAAGGTCCACCACGCGCGTAGGCGTGAGCAGTCCTTCGTCCACCGTGCTGAGCAGGTCCGTGCCTCCGCCGATGGGGACCGACCCCGGACTCGCCAACGCCTCAAGGGCCTCGGAGAGGGAGGAGGGGCGCAGGTAGCTGAAGCGCGTCATATTTCGCCCGTGCCGAATCGAGGAATCCTGCCCGAATACATCGCGCGCGCCCTCTGCGGCGCGACGCCGGTGTTCACATCTGCGGTCGTGCTCGTCGCGAGCGCGTCCGGATCACTCGACGCACAGGATACACTGAAGGCGCGTCCGTCGCTGGTGCCTCCCACTCCCGGCATCCAAGCGACGCAGCCCGGTGCCGGCGCACAAACCACCGTGTCCGCCATCACGCCGACGCGTCCCCCGGCCGACAGTGTGCGTCCGTTCCTGGTGTTCCGTCCGCGCGACGAAAGCTGGTTCGTTGTCGCGAGCCGTGGCAAGCGCATGCTGCTCGACATCGGGCGCGTGGACGTCGAGGTGCGGAAGGACAGTGCGCTCGCGCAGGCGTTCCGGGAGGTCGCGGCACAACAGAGTCCGGTTCCGGTCGGCACGCGGTTCACGGTGCGCGGACCTTGGGGTGTGGAAGAGGTGCAGGCGACGGGCATCGATAGCTGGAACGGACGCATCGTGCTCGTGCTGCAGGGCTCGGCCGCCATGGACAGCGCGGCGCAGGGCAAAGCGACGGTGAGCGCCACCGCGGTGCGGCTGCCGGAGCCAGTGAAAGGTGCGGCCGTGCGTCCACCGATCGAGGCCGTGCAGAACACCCGCTGCAATCGCACACCGATCGGTGGGGTCTACGGCGAGCGGGTGCGTGTCCTTCGGGACTCGCTCGATCAAGCGATGCGCGCGGCAGGGATGCCGATCTACGAACGGCTCGCCAAGCGCGTGACCACCAGCCACAGCGTGGTCAGCGGATGCTTCGGCAGCGCGCGGGCGTTGCTCGCCGTGAGCCTCCGCGCCGGCAATGCCGAGTGGACGCGTGAGCGAGTCGTGCTGGTGGACACTCTCGGCCACGCCGTACCGCTGGCGGTCGCCGACCTGCGGTTCCGCGTGCACGACCTGTTGCACGCGGCGGATTTCGACGGCGACGGCCTCGACGATGTGGCCGCGGTGGGGCGGACGTATCGCGCCGGTGGGACGACCCTGCTGCGGTTCGACGCCGAGAAGAAGCGCCTGGTGCGACTCGCGGCAGGGTTCGTGTGGGAGGATATGTGACGGTGCTTACTTCTTCGGCTTGGGCGTTGCGAGCGTGAAGACCACGTAGTCGCCGAGCTTGCGGTGCGGCTTGCCGTCGACCGTGTCGAGATCGGTCACTGGCATGAACGAGACGACCATCGACTTCGCCTGGGGCGCGCGCCGCTGTGCCCGCTCGGTCGTGCCATAGCGGTAGTCGGAGTGGAACGCGCCGTTGGCGTGGATCACCATCGCGTGCTTGGTGAGATGCGACTCGGCGACGGCTTCGCCCATGGTCTCGTCCTTGACGCACTGCGCCTCGTAGGTGCGCCACACCGTGGCTTCGACCTGTTCCGGCGTGAGCGTCATGCCGTGGCCGGCCATATCTCCCATCGTCGCCTGGAAGCGCGTCCAATAGTCGTCACGCGGGCAGTCGAGCGTCTTGGCGACGAAGCTGCGATCGGTGGCGGGCAACGAGTCGATGGCGCCGAGCCCGCGGCGCGCGACGACCGACGCGAGCCGACGGGGCACGTTGCCGGCGACCACCGGCCAGCCGCTGGCCTTCGCGAACTCCACCATAGGGCGGTAATCGGTGGCGTAGTTCGGCCACGGACGTGAGGCGGCAAGGAACTCCGTCTCGGAGGTCGTGCCCGCCAGGTACGCGTCGAGAGCGCCCTGCACATCGCGCTCGAACATCTCGAGTGCGAGCACCACCGGGCCGCTGCGACGACGCGCGATGCCCTCGAGCACCGCCGCCTGCAGCTGATGCGTGCGCGGATCGTCATGCTGCTCACCGAGGAAGACGAGGTCGGCCTTGGCGAGCTTGGCGACCATGGTCTCGAAGTCCACCACCTTCTTGGACTTGGTGTCGTAGACGCGATGTGCGGGATAGCCGACTGTGGCCACACGCGTTGGCGCGCTCGAGGCCGGCGGCGCCCCCGCGGCCTGTGCGGTGACGGAGTTGGCGACAGCCGAGGCGAAGACAGTAACGTAGATGGTTGTTAGAAAGACTTGTCGCATTTATTATTGTTTCCTTGAGTATTGATACTGCACAGTATCGCGAGAGTGAGAAACCTACACCACAATAAACCAGTTTTAAGAATCTAAATCTTCTTTATGAACCTAGAAGAGGCTGCCGACGAACTAGCGAGGCTGGATACGGTCGTCGCGCTCGCGCCGGCCTCGCTCGCCCTCGCACTACGGGCTGCCGCCCTCGCCGCCCTCTCCAAAGCTACGCGCGCCGAGTGCGATGCGCTCGTGGCGGCCGAGTCGGACACGCTGTTGGATCGTTCGCTCCCGTCGGACCTGCTCGCCTGGCGCGAGCGACTCGACGATGGCGAACGCCGCGCGCGCAGCGGCAGTGCCATCCACTTCGACGCGCCGGACGCTGGCGCGGACTTCTCCGCACTGCTGCAGCGCACGGCCGACGACCGCTCACCGCTCGAGCGCGCCATTGCCGTCGCCGCCGAAGCTCCCTCGGACGCGATGGGTGATCTTGCCGCCGCGCTACTTCTCTGCCGCGACGGTCGCATGGGACGCGTGCGCCTGCTGCCGTTCGCTGGCATCGACCCGACGTTGCGTCGCTCGGCGGTGGAGGCATATCGCGCCGGCGCGCCAACGGTGTGGATCCGACTGGCGGCTGACGCTCTCACCCAGCGCGCCCGGCGACTGCGTCGCGCAGCGCTTCCGTTGCACGACCAAGTGACGCGCGACGAGGCGCTTCTGGCCCCGCTCGGTCGCGCGGCCATCACGGCGCGACTCGCGGCCACACTCCTGCGCTCGGATCTCGCCGGCACGATGCCCTGGGTCGCCGAATCGCTCGGCGTGTCCCGCCCAGCGGCCGCGGACGCACTGGAGCGCCTCTGCGTGCTGGGGATCGCGCGCGAGCTCACGGGGCGCGCGCGCGACCGGGTGTACGGCTACGCGGTCTCGCTCGCCGCCGCCGGCACGTTGCTCGACGACTGAGCCGCGCGTTCGATGAGCTGCGTGACTTCCTCCATCGTGCTCACCCCGCGGTCACGCGCGTATCGGGCCCGCAGCTCCTTGTAACGCTCCTCTTTGGTGAGCGCCTGTGCCTCGGGCGAGCCGTGCCACTGCTGCATCGCGTGCGGACGCGGCCCCCACCACCCGACCTCGATGAACTCGTCGTCCAGCACGAGCACCACGGGGATCGCGCGCTTGGTGCCGCTGGTCAGATGCTGGTCCATCAGGTCGAGATTCTGATCGCGCTCGATGAACCGCATGTCGAGCTGCGGCGAGGTCTTCACCATGGCCTCGAGCCACGGCAACAGGTTGACCGCGTCGTTGCACCACTCCTCGGAGATGACGAGGAGATGCCACTGGCGGCCCGTCGCGGCGATGCGCTGGGCGAAGGTCTCGGGGGATACCGCACGGCTCCGCATCACGCGGTAGAGCTCGGTATGCTTGGGGCCGCCTGCGAGGAACTCATCGAAGGTCTTGGCCGCGAGGTAACGCGTCTTGAGCGAGGACATGCTCGGAAACTCGGCGAACGGGAGTCAGCGGTCCATCAGGGAGTGACCGAGCCGCTGTAGGCGAACACCCCACCAAGTCGCCTAAGCGTGAAGGAGTTCCGCGGCCCTCGTCACGATGTGCGGCGCAGTGGCGTGGCGGTGACCCGGATGCTTCGGCATTCGTTTATCACGCGAATGCGTCGCCGACTCCTCGTCCTCTCGTTTCTGCTCACGGCCGCCTGCGGCGCCCCGCGGGTCGAGTCCGCGCCGCGGCCGGCCACGGAAGCCGATTACCTCCGCAGCCGCGAGCTCATGGTGCCCGTCCAGGGCGTGAAGCCGAGCGAGCTCAGGGACACGTACAACGCGCCGCGCAGCGGCGGGCGCGCACACCTGGCGCTCGACATCCTGGCCAAGACAGGCACGCGTGTGCTCTCGGTGGACGACGGCGTGATCCTGCGCATCACGGAGAACGACCTCGGCGGCAAGGTCATTTACGTCGCCGACCCGAGCCGTCGATTCGTGTACTATTACGCACACCTGGACGAGTGGAAGTACGGACTCAAGGCCGGCGACAACGTGAAGCGCGGGCAGCTCATCGGGTCGGTGGGGACCACAGGCAACGCGCCGAAGGACACCCCACACCTGCACTTCCAGTTGATGCGGATGGGGAGCGGCGGACGCTATTGGAGCGGTGCCCCGATCAATCCCATCCCGTACCTCAAGCGCAAAGGCGACGAACGATGACGATGACCGGGAAGGAACGCGCCGCGCTGCGGTCGGAGTGCAATCAACTCAAGCCTACGGTGCACATCGGCACCGAGGGCCTGACGCCCTCGCTCGCCGAGGCGTTGAACGACGCGCTGCGGACACGCGAGCTGGTGAAGGTGCAGTTGAACAAGACGGCGGACGTGACGGCGAAAGAAGCCGCCAACACGCTCGCCAAGCGGGTGCGTGCCGAGGTGATCCAGACCATCGGCCGCACGGCGACGCTGTACCGGCACAATCCCGACCTCAAGCGCAAGGCCGGCGCGTTGCCGCCGTGGCGTACCTGAGCCACGCGCTCGACGGGCTCAGCGGCGTGCGCTGAACACCACGTCGTGGGCTCGGCCCGATCCGAGATGCATCACCGGACCTTCGCGTTGAGCGGTGAACCACAACTGCCAGGGTCCAGCGGAGAAGCGGCCGTCCCTGTTGATGCGCGAGATGACCCACGAATCCGCTGGCGCGCGACGCAACACCAGTCGGCCATCCTCGATGCGCACCTGGAACGTCACGCCGACCTCGTCACTCGCGTAGTCGCCGACGAACTTCATCAGTGAATCCGCGTGCGGCATGGTCCCTGCCACCGGGAAGTCGGTCGAGCTCGGCGCAACGTCCGTGAGTCCGGCCGCGAGCCCCGTCACCATTGCGTGGGCATGTGCAGTGGAAGCCCCGGAGTTGTTGCAGAGCACGGCGACGGAGAGGTCGCGCTGTTCGGGATACCGCGCGAGGTACGCGCGATAGCCGGCCGTCGCGCCGCTGTGGCCGATCTGGGTGGTGCCGCGGTATCGGTCGACCACGAGCCCCGCCGCATACGTGATCGACTCACCGTTGGTGAGTCGACCGGTGCGAGTGAGCGAGTCGACGAGCGCGCTCCCCACGACGCCGCCGACGCTGCGCTTGGTGAGCGCCTCGTTCCAGCGGAGCAGGTCACCCACGGTGGTCAGCAGTGCACCGTTGCCATGTGCATCCTCGAACGGCATGTCGGTCGCCCAGCCCGACGCCGCACCGAGCGGCGCGTACGCCGTCGCGCGGCCGGGGACCACACGACGATAGTCATCGCGCCAAGAAGTGCTCGTCATGCCGAGCGGTACGAAGAGTCGCGCACGCGTGAACTCGGCGAAGGTCTGACCGCTCACCCGCGCGACGAGCATCGCGAGCAGGTTGTAGCCGCTGTTGGTGTACGAGTAGCGATCGCCCGGGGGATAGTTCGTGCGCCGTTGCCGTGCGATGACTTCGAGTACATGCGCGTGGGTCACCGCGCGCGTGCCGCGGCGCCAACCGGCCATGTTCACGATATCGCCCCAGTCGCGCAGGCCGCTCGTGTGGTCGAGCAGCATACGCACCGTCACGGGCCGTTCGTACCTCGGGATCTCGGGGAAGTACTTCTGGATCTCGTCCCCGAAGCGCAGCTTGCCCTCGAGTGCCAAGAGCGTCACCGCCGCCGCCGTGAACTGCTTGGCGACGCTGCCGGCCTCGAGGATGGAGTTCGCGGTGAGCGCGGTGCGCTGTTCGAGGTCGGCGGCGCCGTAGGCTTTCTCGAGCAGGATCGCACCCGTCTGCGCCACACCGACCACACAGCCCGGCACCGCGCTGGTGTACTGCGCGAACACCTTGTCGGCGAGCGCCTGCACGTCTTCGCGCGTGGCCGGCGCCACCGGCGCCACCGGCGACGGTGCTGCGGTGCGCGTAGTCGTCTGCTGCGCGCCGACGATGACCGGCGCGAGGAGCAGCGTGACGCAACTGAGCGAACTAAGGAGTAGTCTCGGAAGACGCATGTGCGCTCCTTCAGTACGATGACAGGTCGGGTGCATCAAGTGCCGAGCGCCGAGAGCACGCGCCACGGCGTGATCGGCAGTTCGTTGACTTCCACGCCGAGCGCATCGGCCACGGCGCCGGCGATAGCCGGCGCCGTGGGGATGATCGCCGGCTCGGCGATGCCGCGCGCGCCCACGTGATTCGCTTTGGGATCCGCGCCTTCGAGGAAGTGTCCGTCAATCACCGGCATATCGGCGATGGTCGGGATCTTGTAGTCGTGCAGTCCGACATTGAGCGGCAGACCGAGTCGCTCGTCGAGTCGACGTTCCTCGAACAACGCGAAGCCGAGCCCCTGGATGATCCCACCTTCCAACTGCGACTCGGCCAGTGTGGGGTTCACGATGCGTCCGGCGTCGTGCACCGCGACGATGCGGAGGACCTTCACGACGCCCGTCTCCACGTCGACCTCGACCTCGGCGAACTGCGCGCCGGTGGTGACGATGCCCGCGTCCTGTGGGTTCGGGCCGCGCGAGCCATGGCCCTGGATCATCACATTGCCGAGCTTCGCGGTGACCTCGGCGAATGCGAGCGAGCGATCACTGCCGCGCACGATCACGCGGCCGTCGCGCGTTTCGAGCGCGTCGGGCGTGACGGCGAGCAATCCCGCCGCGGCTTCGAGCAACGCGCGTCGTGCGTCCTCGGCGGCCATGCGCACTGCGGGAGTGAGCGAGGCCACGGTCATCGAGCCCCACGAGTTGCCGGCATAGGGACCGCTGGCCGTGTCGCCGATAACCGCACGCACGCGGTCAAGGCTATGACCGAGTGCCTCGGCGGCGACCTGCGCGAGGATGGTGCGCGTGCCGGTGCCCAGGTCCTGCGAGCCGGCGAGCACGTCGGCGGTACCGTCAGTGTTTACGCGGACGGTCGCGTAGCTCGGTGGGCCGCCGCCGGTCGACCACACCTGGGCGGCAACACCGAATCCGCGACGGGTGTGTGGCGTGGCGCGTTGCGCCGCCGCGCGGGTCTGCTCGCGGCTCGACCATCCGATGCGACGTGCGCCTTCGGCGTAACACTCGGCGAGTCGATTGCCGGTGTACGGGCGGTTCTTCTTCTGGTCGCGGGTCGCGAGGTTCTTCTCGCGTAGCACCAGTGGGTCGATGCCGAGTTCCTTGGCCAACGCGTTCATCGCGATCTCGAGCCCCACCGCGCCCTCGGCGTGTCCCGGTGCCCGGAACGCCGCCATCGCCGCCGTGTTCACGAAGGCGAAGGTCTCGTGCGTGCTCACGTTGGGGCAGGCGTACAACTCGTGGAAGATCTCGCCGGGCCCTCCTTCCCATCCGCCGATCCCGAGCGGCACGGTGGCTTCGAGCTGGATAGCCGTGAGCGTGCCATCGCGTCGTGCACCGAGGGTGATGCGCTGCCATGAACTGGGGCGATTGCCCGTGTCGATCTGTTCGCCGAGGCGGTCGATCACGCAGGAGACAGGCCGGCCGAGTCGTTTGGCGAACAGCGCGGCGATGTAGGTGTGCGAGCCGGCGTAGTTCTTCGCGCCGAAGCCACCACCCATCGCTTCGCAGATCACACGCACGTTGGTGAGCGGCACCCCGAGGGCCTTGGCGAGGTTGTCACGCACGCGATAGATGCCCTGCGTGCTCTCCCAGACCGTGAGACGGTCGCCGTCCCATTCAGCGGCCGCCGCGTGTGGTTCGAGTGCGGAGTGCAGCACGCAAGGAGTGCGCACCTCGCGCGTGACCGTGACCTCGGCCTCGGCGAGACCGCGCGCGATGTCACCGCGGGCGTTCGTGCGTGGGGCGCCTTGCATGAGGTTGTTCTGCAGGCCCGGGCGCACGGCACCGCCGCGCAGTGCCGCGTCCACGGTGACGGCGTGCGGAAGCGGCTCGACCGTCGCGCGCACCAGCTTGGCGGCCCGTTCGGCGGCCTCGAGCGTGGTGGCGCAGATCGCGGCGACTGGTTGGCCGACGTACGTGACATCCGCGGAGAACATCCGTGTACGCGAGGGTACGTCAGCGTGCACGAGCACGTCGAGCACGCCCTCCACCGCACGCGCGGCGGCGAGGTCGAGCGCGGTGAGTCGGCCGCGTGGGACCGTCGCACGGATGACGACCGCGTGAGCCAACTGCGTTCGCTGGAGGTCCGTGGTGTATCCCGGTCGGCCGGTGGACTTGAGCAGGGCATCGACGCGGCGTGCGCGGGCACCGACGTGTGTCAGCGTCGCGTCAGTGTCCCAGGGTGTGGGCTCGAACGCCGGCACTTCGACGACACGTTCTTCCGTACGACCTTCGACCTCGACCGTGGTCGTGATGAAACGGGGCTTCGATGCGCCGCTCGGGGAGTCAGCCACGGGTCGGCTCCGGTGCGAGCGCGCGAGTTTGTGCGCGCACCTGTGCGGCGGCGCGTCGGACCGCGCGCACGATCTTCGGGTAGGTGCCGCAGCGACAGAGGTTCCCGCTCATCGCCGCGATGATCTCGGCGTCGCTGGGGTCGGGGTTGTGCTCGATCAGCGCAACGGCGGCCATGAGTTGGCCCGGGGTGCAGAAGCCGCACTGCGCGGCGTCCTCGGCGGCGAAGGCTTCTTGCAGCAGGTGCGGTGCATCGGTGGTGCCGAGCGACTCGATGGTGCGGATATCGTGTCCGGCACACGCGTGCGCGAGAGAGAGGCAGGCGTAGATCGGCACGCCATCACGCAACACCGTGCACGCACCGCACTCACCGCGGTCGCAGACGCGCTTGGTGCCGACGAGTGCCAGTTCGTCACGGAGGAGGTCGAGCAGGGTCGTCGATCCGGCGGGCTCGGCGGAGACGGTACGGCCGTTGATGGAGAGCTTCACGTCAGGGATTTAGGGAGGGAGCCAAGGACTGTCCAGCTTGACGGGGTACCCTGTTGGTCCGTCCTTCGCGTGTCTATCTTCGGTGGTAGCGATCCAGAACGACCGCCAATACCACCGAGGACGTATGCCGTACGTGATCACCGAAGCCTGCATCAACACCAAGGACAAGTCCTGCGTCGACGTTTGCCCGGTGGACTGCATCTACGAAGGTCCGGAGATGCTCTACATCCATCCTGACGAGTGCATCGACTGCGGTGCCTGCGAGCCGGAGTGCCCGGTGACCGCGATCTTCCCCGAGGAGGACGTGCCGGGGAACCTCAAGCAGTATATCGCGATCAACAAGGACGCCTTCCAGAAGGATCCGAAGCCGGGGCGGCCGACGCGGTAAGGGCAGGTGGCAGGAACGGCCACTGCGATACGGGATGAGGGGGCGCTGATCCTTGAGATCAGCGCCCCCTCGCGCCTCGTACCACCTCACACCTCACAAACTGAATCCGTACTTCGCCTTCGCCCAGAAGAGGCCGAGGATGATCGCATACTGCCCGAATGTCGAGATCTCGCTACGCCAGGCTTCGGCCCAGTAGAAATCGCCCGCATGTCCGTGCGCGGGCGGGCGCGGGAACCAGCGCGGAGTGCTCGCCTTGTACTCGAGGTACTCCTGCCCGAAGATGCTCTCCAGCACACCTTCTTCGTAGCGCACGATGTAGAAGTACTCCAACCAGAAGAGCAGGATCGCGACCGGGATGAACCACAACACTCCCGACAACGTGATCACGCCGAGCCAGATCAGGAAGTTGCCGACGTAGAGCGGATTGCGGCTCCAGGCGAAGGGGCCATGCGAGACGAGCTTCTGCACTTCGCGCGACCGACGGCGCGTGACGGTGCCCGCCGTGGCCACGCCCCACATGCGCCAGGCCTCACCGAGGACCATGAGCACAAGGCCCGCGACCGTGGTGCGGAACGACATCGTGCCCGGCGCCAGGAGCGGCACGAGCAGGAAGGGGACGGGTAGCCATCCGCGATTGCGGAACAGAACGGCGCCGACGCGGGCGGCCGGGGTCTGCTCGGCGGCGCTCGGGGTGCTGGAGGAGGTCGCGGTACTCAGAATCGAAATCCGGTCAGATTGGGTTGTCGCGAATGGTCGCCGTCAGGAACTCGGAGAGCAAGCGGTTGAACACCGCGGGCGCCTCGAAGTTACTCAGATGACCCGCGCCGGGGATGCGGGCGAGCCGACTTCCGGGTATGCCACGCTGCATGAGCTCGGACTCCGGCATTGGCGTGAGCGCATCCTCCTCGCCGCACACGACGAGCGTTCGGACCGTGATGGTTTCAAGTATCGGCGTGGAATCGGGCCGGTCGCGGAGTGCGTCGAGCGCGGCGACGATGCTCTCCACATGCTGCCGCCGCATCATCTCCTCGATGGGGATATCGAGTTCCGGGTGCGCGGCGCGCGTGGTCTTGCCGAACATCCCCGGCAGCAGCGCCTTGGCGATCGCCGCCGCACCCTCGGTGCGCGCGAGGGACTGCGCGGCGTTGCGCTTGGTCTTCGACTCATCGCTGTCGGCGCCGGCCCGTGTGTCGGCGAGGATCAGGGCGCGCACACGCACCGCATGCCGACGCCAGAACGCGAACGCGAGATAGCCACCCATCGACAGCCCGCCGAGGATCACTCGCGGGATCCCCATCGCGGTGAGCGTCACGGCGACCGAGTCGGCCCAGGCATCGAGCGAGTTGACCGCCATGCCCGCGACCGGCCCACCGGCGACGGAGTTGAATCGCGATGCGGTGAGCCGGTCGCTCTCGCCGAAGCCCGGCAGGTCGATCGCGATCTGCTTGATGCCCGGGATCGTGTGCGCGAGTTGCGGCGCCCAGAGTGTGCGATCGAGCGGATATCCGTGCAGCCAGAGCAGGGGGACACCGGCCCCCGATTCGTCATAGCCCACTGCGCCATGCGGCGCCTGCAGGATCATAGCGGCGAGACCTCGTTGGGCTCTTCGACCTTCGGCAGGCCCTTCGATGCACGCAGCGCCGGCCACTCGACCGTGGGCAGCGGCGGGAGGTCATCCTCGACCCAGAGCATTCGCACACCCACCACGATGGTCGCCAAGAGCGGGATGGCGACGAAGAGTCCGAGGAAGCCGAACACGTAGGCCATCACGACCTGGGTGACGAGTGTGAGTGCCGGCGGGAGGTCGAGCTGCTCCTTCATCAGATACGGGATGAGGAGGTTGTTCTCCAGGAACTGGATGCCCCAGTAGACCCCCAGCACCGTGAGCGCCATCCGCGGCGAATCGGCGAAACCCATGAGGATCGCGGGGATCGCGCTGAGCGTGGGGCCGACGTTGGGGATGAACTCGAAGATCCCGGCCAGCACGCCCAACGGGAACGCTCCGCGCACGCCGATCAGGAGCAGGATGATCGTGGTGACCGCACCGATCACGACCATCGCGATGAGCTGCGTCGCGAACCAGGTGCGCAGCGCGCCGCCGAGTGCGGTGAGGAGCACACCGAACCGCTCGCGTCGGTCGTTGGGGACGAGCAACAACACCCCGCGCCGATAGACGCCGGGGTCCATCGCGATGTAGAGCGCGAGGAAGATGATCAGCACCATCGCGCCGAACACCGCGATGGTCGACTGCAACACGCCGAACGCGAAGCCCGAGATCGCCGGCGACTTCTTGTTGATGGCGTCGACCAAGCGTCCCCGCGATGCCGCGGCGACGGCGGCCAACTGTGCGGAATCGCGCGCGACTGCACCGGCCGAGTCGAGCGCGACCTCGCGGATAGGGGCCGCCTGCTGCGCGGCGGTCGTACTGTCGCTCAGCGAGTCGCGAGGGGCGAGCAGGTCGAGGATGCGCGGCTGGTTCACCGCGAGCCACTCCTCGAGTTTGGTCACCGACTCCGGCAGCTTGGTGCGCAACTCCTGCGACTGGCTCGCGAGGGTCGGACCGGTCCAGAGCGCGATCAAGACCAGGAAGCCGACCGAGCCGAAGACGATGATCGTCGCGGCGAACGGGCGCTTGATCGGGACCTTCGTCTGCATCCAGTCGACCGCCTGGGCGGCCGAGAGCCCGAACAGGATGCCGAGGAAGGCCGTGAGGACCAGGAAGCGCGCCGACCACAGGAGTTGGAGGCCGACGAGGGTCGCGAGGACCACCAGGGCGGCGCGGACCAAGTCCGATTGGGAGACCGGTCGGACGGTCGGCGGGAGATTCGAGAAGGGTTCGCGGCTCACGGGGCTTTCACAGGTGGAGTCGGGGGGCTGCCTCGGAATCAACGGCACGCCGGAGGGGTCGCAAGGGGCATTCGAGGCGGCGGCACGGTCGGAGCGCAGATCGGCGGTCCACTCGGCTAGATTGCGAGGTCCGAACCGCCCTCACGCCCTGTCCCCCACCCTGTGTCCCGTTCTCCGAATCCCGTCGCCACGTACCTCGACACCGATGCGGTGGTCGAGCCTTGGCTGTCGTCGATCCGGAAGACCGCGATCCTCGCCCTCGACACCGAAGGCGCGAGTTTCCATCGCTTCGTCGATCGCATCTACTTGCTGCAGCTCTCCACGCGCGAGGCGCATGCGATCATCGATCCACTGCCGATCGCAAAGCCCAAGGGCCTCGGTGCGATCCTCGAGGATCCGAAGATCGAGATCGTGTTCCATGATGCGGACTACGATCTCCGATTGCTGCGGCAGGACTACGGCTGGCAGATCCGCAACGTGTTCGACACGCGCATCGCCGCGCAGTTGCTCGGCATCAAGGCGTTCGGGTTGGCGGCGTTGCTCGAGCGCGGGTTCGGCCTCAAGCTCGACAAGAAGCATCAACGCGCCGACTGGTCGATGCGTCCGCTCACTGCGGACATGCTCGACTACGCCGCGCAGGACACCATGCACTTGCTCGGGTTGCGCGACCAGTTGAAGGACGAGCTTGAGCAGAAGGGACGCTTGAGCTGGGCCCGTGAGGAGTTCGAGCGACTCGAGGCGATCGCGTGGGCGCAGGACGACAACGGCAACGGCTTCCTCAAGGTGAAGGGGGCGCGCGATCTCACGCGACGCGAACTCGCGATCTTCCGCGAGCTGGTGGTGTGGCGCGACGCGACGGCACTCAAGCTCGACCGCGCGACGTTCCGTGTGGTGTCGAACGAGGTGTTGTTCGACGCGGTGCGCGCGTTGCCCGCGAGCAAGGATGCACTGGGCAAGATCAAGGGCATGCCGCGCGGCATTCTCGAGCGATCGAGTGACGAGATCATCGAGGCGATCGCGCGCGGGCAGGCGGTGCCGGAGAGTGATCTGCCGCGGTTCCCCAAGTCCGCGCGCTGGGACCGCGACCCGGACTTCGACCACAAGGTCGGTGCGCTCAAGGGTGTGCGCGACGCGGCGGCGGTACGACTCGATCTCGATCCAGGGGTGCTGTGCTCGCGCGATCGCATGGAACAGGTCGCACGATTGCTGCCGCGCGACGTCGCGGCGCTCGACGCGATCCCGGAGTTCCGGAAGTGGCAGATCGCGGAGTTGGGCGAGGGCTTCGTGAAGGGACTGAAGCCTTGGGCGAGCGAGTCGCCGTATCGGGAATGATCGGGCGCGCCGTTCGAGCGCGGCGCGCGGTATCTAGAATCCGAGGTACGCCCGCACTCGCGGTTCGATGCGCTCCGGCGTCCACATCGGCGCCCACACCAGATTCATCGTCACGTTGCCCACGCCCGGCAGCGCCTTCAACTGCTGCTCGGCCTCGCTCATGATCTCGGGGCCCGAGGGACAGCCCGGTGACGTGAGGCTCATGTCGATCGCGACGTCATTGCCGTCGACCTTGATCTCGTAGATCAAGCCGAGGTCGAGGATGTTGAGGTTGAGCTCGGGGTCCTTCACGCGCCGGAGCGCGAGCTTCACTTGGTCCTCGGAGATCGCGCCGCCGGTGGAGGCCACTGACGGCGACGACGGAGCCGCCGGCTCTTCGCCGGCGGTGGGCTGCTCTGGTGCGGTCATTTGCGCTTCGCCTTCGTGGTGGGTCGTGTTGCGAGGGGCCGGGTCCGGGAACTCCAGTCGGCCGCCTGATCCACTCGGAAGGTACGTGGCCACGCCACTTGGCGCAGCAGGGGTTCGTCGGTCACGGCCAGGGCGGCCGCGTCGGCGAGGTCGTGCCGCACGTCCGCGATGATGATGCCGGGCCGGCGCGCGCGCGCCGCGTGCACGCGGTTGGTGAGCAACACCACGAACATCTCGCGCTCGGGGTCGATCCAGAGCGAGGTGCCGGTGTAGCCGACGTGGCCGTACGCGGCGTCGCTGAGGTACTCGCCGGCCCCACGTTCACCGGCCGCGACCTCCCAGCCGAGCGCACGATGATCGGCGACCTCGGTGGTGAAGAGCTTCACGGTCGATTCCTGCACGATGCGCACGCCGTCGTATTCGCCACGGTTCAGCATCATCTGGGCGAATACGGCCAAGTCCGTGGCGGTGCCGAAGAGTCCCGCGTGCCCCGCGATGCCACCCAGCGTGAAGGCCGATTCATCGGCCACTTCGCCGTGCGCGGGGTAGCCGCGCGGGGGAGTCACCTCGGTGGGCGCGATGCGCGACTTGAGCGCGTCACCCGGTCGCCAGCCGGTGTCGTCCATGCCGAGCGGCTCGAAGATGCGTTCCTCGGTGAACACGTCGAGGCGCTTGCCACTGATGCGTTCGACGACCCAGCCCAGTACGTCGGGGCCGAGGTCGGAGTAGTTGAAGAGAGCGCCGGGGCGCTGCTGGAGCTTGGACTCGAGCACCTGCTGGCGCGCTTCGGCCGGGGTACGCGCGGTCTTCCAGAGCTGACGGCCCGGCGCGAGTCCGGAGCGATGTGTGAGCAGGTGTCTGACAGTGACCTGCTCCTTCATCTCGCCGACGAACTCGGGGAGGTACTGCTGGACCGGAGCGTCGAGGTCGAGCTTGCCGTCGTCGACGAGGATCATCGCGGCCGTGGTAGTGGCGACGACCTTGGTGAGCGAGGCGAGATCGTAGATCGATTGGTCGGGGATGACAGCCGCGCTGGTGCTGGTCCAGCCGAGTCTGCCGTAACCCTTCTGGTGCACTGCGAAGCCTTTGCGCCCGATCACGACGGAGGCGCCGGGATAGGCACCCGCGGTGATGCCGCGGCGGACCACACGATCGACTGTCGCGAGGCGGTCAGCAGACATCCCGACCGCCTTGGGGGCGGAAGTGGGGAGGTCCCTGCTGGCAGCCAGAAGGGCGGACAGTGAAATCAGTGCGATCAGCTTCATTCGGCGGGTGATGCGGGGGAACGGCGATGCGGGGTGCCCCGCGACGCGGGACGCGGGGATG
>JBJXGK010000104.1:0-6341 GCA_046153705.1 Gemmatimonadaceae bacterium | reverse complement strand
CCCCGCATCGCCGTTACTTATAGCTCACAACTCACAGCTCATAGCGCAGTACATAGGAAGCCATGCTCAAGATCACCGACCTCCACGCCTCAGCCGGCGACAAAGAGATCCTCAAGGGGATCTCGCTGACCATCAACGCCGGCGAAGTGCACGCCATCATGGGCCCCAACGGCTCCGGCAAGTCCACGCTCGCCCAGGTCATCGCCGGTCACCCCGGCTATGAAGTGACCAGCGGCAGCATCGAATACGAAGGCCAGGACCTGCTCGAGATGGAAGCCGAGGAGCGCGCGCAGGCCGGCGTGTTCCTCGCGTTCCAGTATCCGGTGGAGATCCCGGGCGTGACCAACGCCTACTTCCTTCGCGCGGCGTACAACGAGCTGCGCAAGGCGCGCGGTGAGGAAGAGCTCGATCCCATCGAGTTCCTCGACGTCATGGAAGAGAAGCTCAAGGTCGTCGACATGGACGCGACGATGATGCAGCGCTCGGTGAACGCCGGGTTCTCGGGTGGCGAGAAGAAGCGCAACGAGATCCTCCAGATGGCAGTGCTCGAGCCCAAGCTCGCCGTGCTCGACGAGACGGACTCCGGCCTCGACATCGACGCGCTGCGCATCGTGGCGGGCGGCGTGAACACGCTCAGGAAGCCGACCAACGCCACGGTCGTGGTGACGCACTACCAGCGCCTGCTCAACTACATCGTGCCGGACTACGTGCACGTGCTCGCGAACGGCCGCATCGTGAAGTCCGGTGGCAAGGAGCTCGCACTCGAGCTCGAGGCCAAGGGCTACGACTGGCTGTTGGAGCCGGTGGGCGCGTGACCAGCGTGGCTCCCTACTCCGATCAGTTCGCGGCTTACTCCGCGAACGGCGGCGGCGAAGGGCCTTCGTGGCTCCCGACGCTCCGCCAGCAGGCGTTCGAGCGCTTCGCCGCGCTCGGCTTCCCGACCACGCGTGACGAGGACTGGCACTACACCTCGGTCACACCCATCGCCGAGCGCACGTTCAAGGCGGTGAAGCCGCAGGCGACGACGCTCACGCTGTCCGATCTCAAGCCCTGGCTCGTCGACGAGGCGTGGCATCGCCTGGTGTTCGTGAACGGACGCCTTGAGCCCGCGCTCTCCAACTTCGCCGAACTCTCGGCCGAAGTGCATGTGAGCACACTCTCCGATGCGCTGCGCGAGCAGCCGGAATGGGTGCAGAAGCACTTGGGCGCGTTGGCCGGTTTCGACCGCGCCGCGTTCACCGCACTCAACACGGCGTTCATGCAGGACGGCGTGGTGGTGCGAGTGCCGAAGGGCGAAGTGGTCGAAGTGCCACTGCACATCCTCAACGTCGTCGACGCGCAGGCCAACGGCGCCGCCATCCATCCGCGGCTGCTCGTGGTGGCCGAGGCGCTCTCGCAGTTGGTGCTGGTGGAGAGCTATGTGGGGATGGGCAAGGCGAGCTACCTCGTGAACGGTGTCGCCGAGATCACGGTGGGCTCCGGGGCGCGTGTGGACCACTACAAGGTCCAGCGCGACAACCTCGAGGCGTTCCACGTCGGCACGGTGCAGGTGACGCAGGGCCGCGACTCCATCTACCACTCGTTCTCGTACGCGGCCGGCGCCGAGCTCTCGCGCACGAACGTCTACACCAAGCTCGCGGGCACGGGCAGCGAGGCGCGTCTCAACGGCCTCTACGTGCTCGATGGTAACCAGCACGCGGACCATCAGACCTATGTGGAGCACCTCGCCGAGTCCTGCGCGAGCCGCGAGCTCTACAAGGGGATCCTCGACGGCGCGTCGCACGGTGTGTTCAACGGCAAGGTGTACGTCGACCCCATCGCGCAGAAGACCGACGGCAAGCAGACCAACAAGGCGCTGCTGCTCTCGGACAAGGCGCGCGTGGACACCAAGCCGCAGCTCGAGATCTTCGCGGACGACGTGAAGTGCACGCATGGCGCGACGATCGGCCGGCTCGATGACCTCGCGCTGTTCTACTTGAAGAGTCGCGGCATCGGCGGCGAGAACGCGCGCGCGCTCCTCACCTACGCGTTCGCGGCCGAAGTGCTGGAGACGATTGAGATCGACTCCCTGCGCCTGGAGCTCGAGCGCGCGGTGTTCGAGCGTTTCACCCACCTCGCGCTCGAATAGGCGACCCGTGGCCACCGACGCCGCACTCGACGCCCTCTACCAGGAGATCATCCTGGATCATTATCGGCGGCCGCGGAACTTCCGCACGCTGCCGGAGGCAACGTGCAGTGCGGACGGCAAGAATCCCAACTGCGGCGATGCGCTCACGGTGTGGCTCAAGTTCGACGGCGACGTCGTGAGCGACGTGTCGTTCCAAGGTGTGGGCTGCGCGATCTCCAAGGCCTCGGCGTCGCTCATGACGCAGGCGGTGAAGGGGAAGTCGCGCGAGGACGCGGCGGTGATCTTCGAGAAGGTGCATCGTTTGGTCACCGGCACCGAGACCGATGCGGCCACGGTGAAGGAGCTGGGTCAGCTGCGCGCGCTCGCGGGGGTCTCCAAGTTCCCGATGCGTGTGAAGTGTGCTTCGCTCGCCTGGCATGCGCTCAAGTCGGCGATGGATGGTGCGGAACCCGCCGTGCAGGGCACGGCGACGACGTGAACGGCGCGCCGCGCGCGAGCGACGGCTTCGAGCCGCTCGCCGGAGTACGCGCGACCGACCTCAACGACGGTGCGCTGCAGCAGGCCACACATCCCAACGGCACCATACTCTGTGTCGGCCGACACAGCGGCGCGCTGTTCGCCGTGAAGGACCACTGCCCGCACGCGGAGTTCCCGCTCTCCGAAGGCACGTTGTATGCGAACGGCGAGCTCGAGTGCTGCTGGCATGGCGCGCGGTTCGATTGCCGGAGCGGCGCGGTGCTGCGTGGACCGGCTGATGAGGCACTGGTGTGTTACGACGTAGAGGAACGAGAAGGGGTGGTCTTCGTCCGGAGAGCTCGATGAGTGCGGTGAACCTGTTGCATGCCTTGGCGCCGAAGTCCGACTTCCCGTTGCTCGCCGCCACGCCGGAGCTCGTGTATCTCGACTCCGCTGCGACGGCGCAGAAACCGCAGTCGGTGCTCGACGCCATCGCGCACTACTACCGGACGGCGAATGCGAACCCGCACCGCGGCGCCTATGAACTCTCGGCCACTGCGACGCAGGTCTATCATGATTCCCGGGCGCGCGTGGCGCGGTTCCTCGGTGTCGCCGATGCCGACACGCTGATCTTCACCCGCGGCACGACCGAGGCGATGAACCTCGTCACCACCGCGTGGGGCCGCACGAACGTCTCGCGCGGCGACAACATCGTCGTCACGCGGCTCGAGCATCACGCCAACTTCGTTCCCTGGCAGCAACTCGCGCTCGCGATGGGTGCGGAGTTCCGCATCTGCGAGCGTGACGCCGCCGGTGGGATCGATCTCGCCCAGTTGGCGCAGCTGGTGGACGCGCGGACCAAGGTCGTCGCGTTCGGGCACGTGTCCAACGCACTCGGCACCATCAATCCGGTGGCCGACATCGTCGCGATCGCGCAGCGCGCGGGGCGAGCGCTGGTGGTTTGCGACGGCGCGCAGGCCGTCCCCCATCTGCGTGTGAACGTCGATGCGCTCGGCGTGGATGCGTACGCCTTCAGCGGGCACAAGATCGGTGGGCCGATGGGCAGCGGCGGACTCGTCATGCGTCGGGCGATCCTCGAGGCGATGCCGCCGTACCATTTCGGCGGCGACATGATCGAGTGGGTGCATGACGACCACACGACGTGGAACGTGGTGCCGCACAAGTTCGAGGCGGGCACACCCAACGTCGAGGCGGCGGTCGGACTCGCCGCAGCCTGTGACTACATCGAGGCGCTCGGCATGGATGCCGTGCGCGCGCATGAGATCGCGCTCACCAGAGAGGCCATGCGTGCACTCGGCGAGATCCCCGGAGTGACGCTGCACGGAACGCCGACCGCGGAAGGACGCAGCGGAGTCGTGAGCTTCAGTGTGAGCGACGTCCATCCGCATGACGTGGCCACCACGCTCGACGTGGAGGGGGTGTGTGTGCGCGCGGGCCACCATTGCGCGCAGCCGCTCATGCGGTCGCTTGGCGTGCACTCGACCGTCCGCGCTTCGTTCTGGGTCTACAACTCCGCTGCGGATGTCGCGCGGTTGGCTTCTGCCGTGCGCGCAGCGCAGGAGCGGTTCGCGCTGCCGTAAGGCAGTCGTAGCGCGGCCGGATTTCGCTCAAGTTCAGCGCTGGACCCGAACGCCATCCGTCAGCGACTCCGGGGGATGCAGCACCACCCGCACCCCTTCATCGAGTCCTTCTATCGCCGCCTGCTCGGCACCCCGAGCGCGCACGGTCACGGGCTTGGTGCGGGCGCGCCCCGCTTCGTCCACCACGAACACACTCCACGCATCGCCATCGCGGACGAGCGCGCCCGACGGGACCAACAGCGCGTTCTCGCGGCGTCCGACGACGATCCGCGCGCGCACTTCGTAGTCGTGACCGAGCCGGGAGCCCGGCGCGTGGATATCGCCGATCACCGAGACACGCTGCTCGTCCACACCAAGTGCCGAACGCACCGTGTGGGCGACCGGCTCCACGCGCAGCACATGCGCGTCTGCTGAATCGGGGCCGTTGAAGATCCGCATCTTCGCGCCGACCGGGATACGGCCGGCGTCGGTACTCAGCACGTCGACGACGACCTCCAGGACCCCGGTGGCACCGATCATCATGAGTGGCGCGCCCGCACCGACCACGCGCGCGTGCTCTTCGTCGAGGCGCAGGATGACGCCAGCGTCCGGCGCGGTGACGCGCACAACGCCTCCGCCGCCCGGCAGCATCGCGCGAGCCGCGTCGCGCGCGAAGACCGCCGCAGCCACACGCGCGCGCGCCGCTTCGCGCTCGCGTAGCCGCGCCTCGGCGAGCGTACGAATGCGGTCGAGTTCCTCCTCCGTGACACCGCCAGCCGCTCCGAGTCGTTCGGCGCGTCCGAACGCGCGGTCCGCCTCTGCCTGCGCAGCGACGGTAGCCGCTTCGGTCGCTCGGGCGGCGCTGAGGTCCGCATCCGCCACACCCAGCTGCGCCGCGATCGCACGTGCACTCGCGGGATCGGCGGGAGCGGCGGTGAGGGTACCGAGCAGCGCGCGCGCAGAGACGGTGTCTCCCACCCGCAGTTCGGCGGGTCGCCACTCCCCGGTGACGGGAGCCGTCACGTCCACGTGCCATCGCACGCGCGTACGGCCATCCTCGACGATCGTCTCCTCGAACGCTCCGCGCGCCACCACGGCCGTCTCCACGTCCAGTGTGGCTCGACTCGACCGCCACCACGCGATCCCGGCGACAGCGACCACACCGAGCACCAACACTGTCCAACGCATGCGAGTGCGCATGTTCACTCCCGCGTCTTCAGGACGCTGATGAGATCGAGCCGATCGAGCCGACGCCGAAGCGGGAGCGCAGTGAGCAGCGCCGCGACCAACGGCAGAACGACCCCCGCCAGCAGCGTGCGCGGGCCGATGACGAGTGGCATGCGGAAGAGTTCCCCTTCCCCGAACGCCGACACCACGAGCTGGGCGAAGCCGACGCCGAGCACGAGCCCGACGGGGATCCCCATCACACCGAGGATCGCGAGTTCGCCGAACAGCATGCGTGCGACCTCGCCCCGGGTGAAGCCAAGCACCCGAAGACTCGCGAGATCGCGTGCGCGCTCTGAAAGCGTCACCCGACCCGCGTTGTAGATGGTGCCGGCGGCAAGCACACCGGCGAAGCTCACGAGCGTAACGAGCACGATCATGAAGTTCTGTCGGATCGTCCGGTCGAACGAGTCGCGGGTGGCAGTACGGACCTGCACGCTGCGCACCGCCGGCGCGTGCGCCAACCGATCATAGAGGGCATCCACGGAATCGGGCATCACTCGGAGATCGGCTCCCGTCACCAGCTCGCCTACGCCAACAAGGCGCGGAAGCTCATCGGCCGGCACGTAGGCGTTGAGTCCGGCGATATCATCCACGATGTCGCGGACCTCGAGTCGGACCTGACGGCGGCGTCCGTCGAGGAACTCCACGTCGAGTGAATCTCCGACCTGCGCGTGAAGCGAGCGCGCGAGCGCTTTGCCGATCGTGAGTCCGGTCGACGCGATCTGATGCACCCGGGCATCCACGTCCGCGATCCGTCGCAACTCGGCCGCCGGGTCGATACCCGCGAGTGCGGTACTGCGATCGCGATGCCCGTGTCGGAGGCGTACGGCGACTTCGCGCACCGGCTCCACGCGCAGCACGCCAGGCATGGTCGCGAGTGCGTCCGTGACGCCATGACCACGCGCCTCAGTGAACGTCACGGTGACATCGGCAGTCTGGGAGAGCGAGAA
>JBJXGK010000092.1:0-7311 GCA_046153705.1 Gemmatimonadaceae bacterium | reverse complement strand
TGCAGCGTGGTCTCGTCCTGCTGCACGCGGTACACCACCTGATTCCGCGCCCAGAGGTCCTTGCTCCAGCGCAGCGGGTAGCTCGCGGCAAGCGGACGCCCGCGATTCTGGAACGTGCTGCCGTTCTGCACACGCACCGTCCGCCGCGGCGGCTCACGCGTGAGCACGGACCGCGCCATGCGTGTGGACCACTCACTGAGGATCCAATGACCCGACGGGAGCTTGGCGAACAGCACATCGCCACCGGTGCCGGGCATGCGATGGGTGGCCGGCGCGTTCACGTAGTCGAACTCGATGCGCTGCAGCAGGTAGCTCTCGGCGTCGAGCCAGAACGTGCCGGCGATGTCGGTCACGCGCGGGATGCGCATCGGCTCGAAACGCACGCCGATCGAGCCGTTGGGTGTGGAGTCCGTGGGTGCGACGCGGAAGCAGTAGTTGTCGATGAAATACTCATCGGCGAGCACCGTCGCGTTGGGCGCGTAGTAGACCGTGGTGTCGGCGTTGCGGCGGATATAGCCGAACTTGTACAGCGAGTCGTAGTAGGCCGGCGGCAGCGGTGGGATGTTGGAGATGTGCTTGATGGTCGAGTCGCGCACCTCCACGGTTCCCTGCTCGGTCGCCTCGCCCTGGAACTCGACGGTCCAGATGCGGATGCTGGTGTCGCGCTCGGTGAGTTCGATGCTCTGGAGCACCGTCCGCGCCGACTCCCACAGCTGCCACGCCGCCGACTCGGCGCGCGGGCCGCAGATCCGGCTCTCGCGTACCTCGACCTGCGCGATGGTCACCGGCTGTTCGCCGAGTGTGATGCGCAGTGGGCGCGCGAGCGCGTCGGCGACACGCAGGGGCGGGACGACGTGCGGGCGGTAGCCCGGGCGGAGGACACGGATGAACACCGAGTCGCTGCCGGCAGGGAGGTTCAGCCGGAAGGCGCCGCGCGAGTCGGTGAATGTGCGCTGGGGCGGTCGCGCCGCCGCGGCCTGTGGCGCGGCGGCTGCCGCGGAGCGCGAGCTGGTGCGCACCTCGACGAGTACGCCGACCGCCGCGACCGCGGGGTCACCGCGGAGCACTGTGCCGGTGAGGCGCTGCGCGCTCAGCGACGCTGGTGCAAAGAGGAGAAGGCATCCGATGAATGCGAATCGCGAGGACATCAAAGAGAAAACGCCCGAGGACGTTGTCCCGTCACGCGGAACCAGCGGGCCTAGCAGACCGCGCGCTTCGCACTCGGCGCCGCTCCCACCTCGCGGCACTTCTTCCGGAACTCGGCGCCATGGTCGAGCTCCAGTCCGCTCTCATGCTGCCACTGGTGCACCATCTCGTGCAGCAGCGTCTCCAGCGCGCTCGCGAACCCGTCGCGCCGCAGATGCCGCGCCGAGATCGCGATCTCGGGGCCACCGCCATCGACGCCGGGCGCGTAGTGACCGAGCCGGCGGACCATGCGCCGTGACACGCGGATGGGCACCTGCTTCAACTGCGCCGCGAAGCGCTCTCCATTGAGCCGCGTGTGCCACTCGGCGAGGCGGTCGGCGAGTTCTTCGTCCTCGGGGTGCGTCTTCTCCGGCGCGCGCACCGGTTTGGTGTAGCGCGGGAGCTGGTAGCCTACGATCGCATCACGCGCGGCCTGACGCTCCCATTTCCTGCGCGCCATCACGAAGCGCACGATCTGCACGTGCATCTCGGTGGGGGCGTCGACGAAGCCTTC
Source organism: Gemmatimonadaceae bacterium (assembly GCA_046153705.1). Lineage (GTDB taxonomy): Bacteria > Gemmatimonadota > Gemmatimonadetes > Gemmatimonadales > Gemmatimonadaceae > Pseudogemmatithrix. Next base: position 5,612 of record JBJXGK010000092.1, on the reverse strand, counting down.
GTGCACGCGGAGTTCGAAGCCCTTCACGCTCACCAGGATGCTGCGGTTGCGTGTGAGCACGATCTTGCGGATGTGCAGCAGGCCGAGCGAGAGGAGCTTGGTGAACAGCTTGTCGGAGGCACGCAGCGCGTCGGCCTCCTCCTCTGCCTCGGCCTCCGCATCGGCGTCTGCCTCGAGGACCAGCGGCGTGAACGCATCCGGCGCTTCAGTGAATCCGAAGCCGAGCTGGAACTCGTCGGAGGCGGCGGCGCGTGGCGTCATCGCGGAAAGATACGGTCCTGACGGGGGGTAAAGTCACCCACTTGCGCATCCCACGAGCATGCACGCACACGGAGCTCTTTCGGCGCGACCTCGATCTCCTGGAACGCCGCCGGCAGTCCCCCGCGCGTGCGTGTGGAGAGCGTGGTGCTGTGCGAGACCACCATGCGACGCGGGCCGATCTCCACGGCCTCGATGCGCGTCTGGTGGTCGTGGCCGTTGAGTATGAGGTCCGCGCCGGTCGCGAGTGCGTCGCCGATCCCGTCGGCGCGTGAGGCGAGGCCCCAGCGCGCCGAGAGGTCGCCGCGGAGCAGGTTGTGATGGAACACGAGCACCTTCAGGTCGCCCGCGGGGGCGGCGGCGAACGCAGCGCGGGCTTTGGCCCACTGCTCGGCGCGGAGTGCGCCCACCACGCTCAGGTCGCGCGGGCGTGAGGTGAGTGTGTAGGGCTGGATGCCGTGGCAGCTGTTGAGTCCGACCATCGTGAGGCCGGGGAGCTGCAGCGTGGGTTCGAGGTCGTCGCTGATCCACTTGCGATAGCCGCGGTACATCGGCCAGGTGAGGCCCAGCCCCACGGGCTTCCACCACCAGGCGACGTCGTGGTTGCCGGGCACCACCAACACCTTCGCGTGCGCGCGCGCCGCGTCGATGAACGCCCGCGCCTCGGCGAACTGCGCGCGGAAGTTGCGTTGTGTGAGATCGCCCACGAGCACCACCACATCGTAGCGCTTGCTGGCGATGCGCCCGGCCACCGCGGCCGTGTACGCCGCGATCGCGTTCCGTCCGAAATGGAGGTCGGAGAGCTGAAGGAGCCGCACTACAGGCGTGCGATCACCGCGTTGGTGTACTCCTCAGTGGTCGCCTTGCCGCCCACGTCGCCGGTGACCGTCTTGCGCTCGCGCAGCGTGGACTCGATCGCCGTGCGCACGCGATTGGCGATGGCCTGCTCACCCATGTGGTCGAGCAGCTGGCATCCGGCCAGCATCACCGCGGTCGGATTCGCGATGCCCTTGCCTGCGATGTCCGGAGCGGTACCGTGCACCGCCTCGAAGATGCCCACCGTGTAACCGATGTTCGCGCCAGGCGTGAGCCCAAGCCCACCGACCAGCCCCGACGTGAGATCCGAGAGGATGTCGCCGAACAGGTTCGTGGTGACGATCACGTCGAACTTCTCCGGGCGCATCACGAGCTCCATCGCGCAGGCATCGACGATCTTCTCTTCGCAGGCGATGCGGCCTTCGTACTCCTTCGCGACGGTCTTGCCGGTCTCGAGGAACAGCCCCTGCGAATACTTGAGGATGTTCGCCTTGTGGACGATGGTCACCTTCTTGCGGCCGTTGGCCAACGCGTACTCGAACGCGTAGCGCACCACACGGTCGGCAGCGGTGCGCGACACGACCGCGACCGATTGGGCCACGGCGTGCGGGTCGTCACCGACCTTCACGTAGTTCTCGATGCCGACGTAGAGGCCCTCGGTGTTCTCGCGCACGATCACCACGTCGACGTTGTCGAAGCGGAGGCCCGGGAGCACGGTCTTGGCCGGGCGCAGGTTCGCGTAGAGATCGAACTCCTTGCGCAGCGCGACGTTGATGGAGCGGAAACCCTTCCCCACCGGCGTTTCGAGCGGGCCCTTGAGGGCGAGCTTGGTGCGGCGGATGGAATCGAGCACCGCCTCGGGCAGCGGATCGCCGAGTTCCTTCACGGCGGCCATGCCGGCGATTTGGCGATCCCAGGTGATGGGTGCGCCAGCGGCGGCGAGCAGACGAACCGTCGCGTCGGTGATCGACGGACCGATGCCGTCGCCGGGGATGAGCGTGACTTCGCGGGGGGAGGACATCAGGTCGGGTCTCAGTGGTCCAGTGGTGCGTGGGGCACCGGTCAGGGGTCGATCACGAGGTCGGCGAACTGCATCGCAAGACTCTCGACCATCTTGTCACCGCCAAGGGCCGGGAGCTCGGCGACCCAGATGATCGCCCTGCTTCGAGTGTCGGCCACGACGATGCGGAGCATCACCCGGCCGCCCTCGGCGCGGAGCTCCACGGGGATCAAGGCGTAGCGGGTGTCGCCGAGTGCGGTGAGCGGACGGAGGTTGTCGGCCACGACGGGCGGCAGCGGGTCGCTCGGCTTGGGCAACACACCGCGGAGCCGCGCGACGCCGAGGGCGTACGGGTCGGAGGCGTAGGTCGGGTTTCGTTTGGCGCTGCGCACCACGTCCGAGGCATACGACCACTTCTTGCCGAGTCCGCGATCGAGCAGCGTGGCCTGGAAGGCGGAGTCGATCGAGAGTCGGGTCACGGCCCAGTTGACGCTCTTGCTCCAGGCGGTGGTGTCCGCACGCCAGCTCTGCACCGGGACGAGTGCGACGCGCTGTTCGGCGAAGGGCGACAACGGCCGAACAGCGGCCACTTGGGTCGCAGGTTGCTGAGCGGTGACGATCTGGGGCAGGCAAACCGCGATGGCCAACAGGGCGTGTCGCACGCGAGTCCTATGCGGGGGAGAATCGGCCGGAACGACGCCGAAAGGTAATCGAGCGATGGAGAGCACTCCATTCGTACACAGAACGATTACGGATGGATCGAGGACACATCCGAGGAGGGGGATTCGGCGGTTCCACGGCGAGGCGTGGCGCGAGGTTCTGCTGCTGGTGCTGGTGCGGAGTGTGGCGACCCGGCATACTCCTCTGCCGATGCGGATCCACACCCCGACCCCTGACGTCCTCGACCGCGCCGCAGCGGCCCTGCGCGCTGGCGGTGTGGTGGTGATCCCCACCGAGACCGTGTACGGCCTCGCGTGCAATGCGCTCGACGGAGACGCGGTGCGCCGCATCTTCGCCATCAAGGGCCGGCCGAGCAGCAACCCGTTGATCGTGCACGTGGCCGATGACGCCCAAGCGCGGCAGGTGACGAGTGCGTGGCCCGAGGCGGCGACGGCGCTCGCCGCACGCTTCTGGCCGGGCCCACTCACGATGGTGTTGCCGCGCGCCGCCATCGTCCCTGCGGTCACGGCGGCTGACCTCGATACCGTAGCGGTGCGCATGCCGGCGCACCCGGTGGCGCTCGATCTGATCCGTCGAGCTGGCGTCCCGCTTGCCGCGCCCAGTGCCAATCCGTTCATGCGGCTCTCGCCGACACGCGCCGAGGATGTGGACCCGACGATCGCCTCGCAGGTGGCGATGGTGCTCGACGGTGGCCCCTGCGATGTCGGCCTGGAGAGCACTGTGGTCGACCTCAGCGGCGACGCACCGATCGTACTGCGGCCCGGGGGCATCCCGCGCGCCGAGCTGGAGGCGGCACTCGCCGGCCCCTGGCTGACCGAACGCACGGAGTCGGTCACGCGGAGCCCGGGGATGCACCCCCGTCACTACGCACCACGGGCCACGATTTGCTTGGGCGGACATGTACCCGCCGGGGCGGCGGGCCTGGTATTCGGCCCCGCGGAGAACACCCAGCAGATCACGATGCCGCGTGAGCCGCGGGCGTACGGCGCGAAGCTCTACGCGGCACTGCGCCGCCTCGATCTGCTCGGCGTTCCGGAGATCCACGTTGAGACTCCGCCACCGGGCGACGCATGGGAGGCGGTGCACGACCGACTCCGGCGCGCCTCGACCGCATTCGACGCGCCGTGAGGCGAGCCGACGACGTGTGCGGTGCCGTGGCGCCGCCCGCTTTGAAGCCGCATACTCCCCTCTCGTGATCGCGAGCCGGGGATCGGCTCGCTCCCCCTGCACCAGGATCCACGATGCCCCGTTGGTTCTCGGCCCTGATCTGGGCCGTCGTCTCGCTCATCGGCGCCGGCGCCTTCGCGTACCTCGGTCTCACGCGCGGTGAGACCATCAGCGCCGCCTGGCTGCTCACTGCTGCGGTCTGTACGTACGTCGTCGGGTATCGCTTCTACAGCAAGATCATCGCGGCCAAGATCTTCGCGCTCGACGCCACGCGCGCCACGCCGGCTGAGCGACTCGCGGACGGGCGCGACTTCGTCCCGACCAACAAGTGGATCGTGTTCGGGCATCATTTCGCGGCTATCGCCGGACCAGGCCCCTTGGTCGGGCCCACGCTGGCCGCGCAGTTCGGCTACCTGCCGGGCGCGCTCTGGATCATCATCGGTGTGGTGATCGGTGGCGCGGTGCAGGACTGCGTGATCCTCTGCGCCTCGGTGCGGCGCAACGGCAAGTCATTGGGTCAGATGGCCAAGGAGGAGATCGGTCCCGTGGCGGGGTTCACCGCGCTCGTCGCGGTGATGGGGATCATGATCATCCTCATCTCGGTGCTCGCGCTGGTGGTGGTGAACGCGCTCAAGTCGAGTCCGTGGGGTACGGTGACCATCGGCCTCACGGTGCCGATCGCGATGCTGATGGGCGTGTACCTCAAGTATCTGCGTCCGGGGCGTGTGCTCGAGGTGAGCGCGATCGGCATCGTGCTGCTGATCCTCTCGTTGTACGCCGGACGTTGGGCCGCGGAGCATCCGGTGCTCGGCCCCATGTTCACGCTCGACGGTGTGACGCTCGCGTTCAGCGTGATGATCTACGGTTTCGCCGCGTCGGTGATGCCGGTCTGGTTGCTGCTCGCACCCCGCGACTACCTCTCGGCCTTCGTGAAGATCGGCGTGGTGGTCGCCCTCGCGGTGGGCATCATCGTGGTGCTGCCGCCGGTGCAGATGCCGGCGATCACGCAGTTCATCGACGGCACGGGACCGGTGTTCGCGGGCAAGGTGTTCCCGTTCGTGTTCATCACCATCGCCTGCGGCGCCATTTCCGGCTTCCATTCCCTGGTGTCCTCGGGCACCACGCCGAAACTGCTTTCGAACGAACGCGATATCCGCATGATCGGTTACGGTTCGATGGCGCTGGAATCCTTCGTCGGAATCATGGCCGTGATCGCCGCCTGCGTTTTGGAGCCTGGCGTGTTCTTCGCGATCAACAGCCCTGCGGGGGTAGTCGGCAAGGAAGCGGCGGCCGCGGTCGCCACCATTTCTTCATGGGGCTTCCCGGTCAGCGTCGAGCAGATGCAAATCTTGGCGAAGGAAATGGGCGAGGCCACCCTGTTCGCTCGTACCGGCGGTGCGCCGTCGCTGGCGGTCGGCATGGCCACGATCTTCTCGACCACCTTCGGCGGGACGCTGCTGGCGATGTGGTACCACTTTGCCATCATGTTCGAGGTGCTGTTCATCCTCACCACACTGGATGCCGGCACCCGGGTCGGGCGCTTCATGCTGCAGGATCTGGGCAAGCATGTCTGGAAGCCGTTCGGTGACGTGTCCTCCTATCCCATGACGGTCCTGGCCAGCCTGATTTTCGTTTCTGCCTGGGGCTATTTCCTCTGGCAGGGCGTGACCGACCCCAAGGGCGGCATCCG
>JBJXGK010000089.1:0-2962 GCA_046153705.1 Gemmatimonadaceae bacterium | reverse complement strand
TTCTTGGTGCGACCTGGCCGATCGATGAATGCGATACGGCGTCCGTCCGGCGACCATTCGAGATTGCTCTCGATGCCGGGCAGCGAGGCGACCTTGCGCGGCGCGCCACCGGCGACGGGAAGGATGTAGATGTCGGAGGTGTTGCGATCGACCTCATCGCGAGCGGCATCGTACGGCTTGACAGCGTCGGCGTCGTTCTCGGCGGCGACGGCGCTGTCGGATCGGAGCTCGGCGTCGGCGGTGAACGCGATCCATCGACCGTCGGGCGAGACGGTCGCGCCACCGTGCGAGTAGTTGGTATTGGTGACCTGCACGCGCTTGGCGCCGGGCACCTGCGTGTAGAGTTGCTGCGGTGTGAACACGCGCGCTTCACGCGGACCCGGCAGGAAGCCCTGACCGTTGGCCTTGTACCGCGTCTCGGTGATGTGGCGACCGTCGAACCGTGCCGGGTCCACCGGTTTGGTGATGGCCCCGAACGGCGGACGCGCCATGGGTTGCATTCGGCTGATGGCGTCGGCCGCACGCTCGACCGTCGGTCCCGGCTCGGCGGTAGCGGATGCAGTGAAGGCCGCGAACTTCCCGTCGCGCGTCCATGACCCTGCCGGGTAGTCGATTAGCTGCGTGGCTTCGCCGCTGGGTGCGTCCATGCGCAGCGCCCACACGGGTCCGCTGCCGCCCGCGCGCTGCGAGTTGAACAGCAGATACTTGCCGTCGGGAGAGAATCGCGGATTGGAGCTCTCGGTGCTAGGCGCGGTGTAACGCACCGGATCGCCCCCGGCGGTGGGCACCACCCAGACTTCCTGATGGCGCTTGTTCTCGCGCTCGTTCACTGTGGTGACCGTGAACGCGACAACGCGCCCATCGGGCGACATCGCGGGCTGCGAGAGCGTGGTGAGTCGGTGCCAGTCGTTGGGCTGCATCGCGCGCTGCGCGGGGAGTGCGGTCGCGAGGCTGACGAGCAGCAGCGAAAGGGAGAGCCTGGAACAAAACACGGCGTGGACTCCTGAATGGTGGTTCGCATCGGACGCGCGAGCACGGCGACCGACAGGCAAACTACGCGCTCACGTGGCCGGCCGCTCAGCGCGGGACAGAGAGAAGACGACGCAGGAGGAGCCCGCGGAGTGTCTCGCCACGCGCACGCGCGACATCCGGCGCGGCGTCCGGTCGTGCAGACCGACGGGACGCGAGGATGCGCTTCAGCAGGTCCTGCGCCACGACGTTTCCCGTTCTGGCGCCGTCCATGAACGGTTCGTACCAGTACCGTCCCGCCCCGTCCGCGCGACGGATGCCCAGGACCAACTGCTCCTCGACGTAGTTCTCGACCGGTCGCGCGGTCGGCAGGGGTTGGGGCGGCGGACAGGGGTTCGTGGGCGGACGAGTCGCTGGTTCGCAGAGCGTCGGCGGCGCGGTCCGTTGCACGATACCCTCGGCGACGCGCGTGCGCGCCCGGCGCTGCACGAACAACGCGACCTCGAACTCCGCGGCACCGCGCGGTGCCGCGCTCCATCCGTTCCCCACGAGGATGGTCTCCACGGCGTTGCGAGCCGTGCGCGAATCGCCGTTGCCCGCCGAGGCATCATCCGCCGGTAATGCGCGCTGGAACAGCTCGGAGGGAAGGACCCACGCATAGGTGGCGCTCTCCGGCAGTACCTCGAGGGTGCGACCGCGCGGTGCGACCACCGTCCCTTCGAAGCGCGGCGGCAGCACCGCTGCTCCCGCGCCGCTCGACGCGCAACCCGCCACCGACACGACGGCCAGCACCACCGCCGCGCGCACGAGGATCCGCAGGGTCATCGGAGCGCCCCGCACCGTGAGCTCCCACAGCGCGATCGAAGTAGTGTCCGCACGAGGTCCTCACTGACGGCGTTCGACGTACGTTCGATGTCAGTGAACGGCACCCGCCAGTACGCACCCGCGCGATCGGCGCGGCGGATGCCCAACACCACATCCTCGCGTTCGGAGAACAGTGTCGTCGCCAGCGGACTCTTGAGCGGCACGCGGCGGCGCAGGACCCAGGCGGTCACCTCGAACTGCTGCGTTCCGCGCGGCACCTCCCGCCAGCCGCTGCCGCGCAGCACGGTCTCGATCGATTCGCGCAGGAACATGCCGTCCGCGCTGAGCATCGCGACGCTGTCGGCGGGCTGAGTGCGCCGATACATCTCCGACGGCAACACCCACAGGTAGGTCGCGCTCTCGGGCAACGCGTTTAGCAAGCTGCCCGGCGGTCGCTCCACCCCGCCGTCGATCTCCTCGACGGGGAAGGCGTTGACGCCCGCACCACCACTTGTGCCCAGCGACGCGCACGCGGTGATGGTGACCGTTAGGAGCGCGACGGCGAGTCGCATCATCCCGGACCGAAGCTCTTGAGCACCTTGCCCGCGCGGGCCGCCGCTTCGGCGATGCGCGCCGGACTCGTGACGAACGAGATGCGGAAGAACCCTTCGCCGCCCGCGCCGAGCGAACTCCCGGCGAGCACGATCACGCCTTCCTGGTCCATCAGGCGTTCGTGGAACGCCATCGAAGGAATGTGCTTGGGCAGCGGCACCCAGAGATACATCGATGCCTTCGGTGCCTCGGCGACGTCGAAGCCATTGGCGCGGAAGGCGGACACCGCGGCGTCCCGGCGCTCCTTGAACACGGCGACGTTCCCGGGCACCCAGCTCGCCCACGACTCGAGCGCCGCGATCCCCCCCTTCTGCACCGCCATGAACTGCCCCGTATCGAGGAAACTCTTCACCTTCGCCAACGCACCCACGAGCTCCGGGTTGCCGCAGGCCCAGCCACAGCGCCAACCCGTCATGTTGTACGTTTTGGAGAGCGAGTGGAACTCGATCGCCACATCACGTGCGCCCGGCACGTCGAAGATGCTCGGCGCGACGTAGCCGTCGAACGTCATCTCCGAATACGCGTTGTCGTACACCAGGATGACGCCGAGTTCCCTGCAGCGTGCCACGACGCGTTC
>JBJXGK010000075.1:0-31060 GCA_046153705.1 Gemmatimonadaceae bacterium | reverse complement strand
GGTGGCACCGGCACGACCGACCGCTTCGGCGTGGCGCGCGGGAGCAGCGGCGGCGGACGGAACGCCTTGTGACCCGACTTCAGGTCATAGGGTACGTCCGGTGCATTGCCTCCCACCGGGAAGTCGAACTCCTTGGCCGGTGAGTCCGGCCGCGGATGGCTATTGATGTAGGCGGACAAGTCGAAGGCCTCCTGCTCCGTGAGCGTGCCGGGCGACGTCTGCGGCATGTTGTGGTAGATGAAGCTCGCCGCGCGCTCTTCACGTGACATGCTCGCGCCGATGGAGTACGACTTCGCTCCCCACAGAGGCGGAAAGATACCGAGGCCTTCGCCGTTGGCACCGTGGCAGGTCGAGCAGGTCTTCGCCACGTAGAGCTCCTTGCCGCGTGCCGCGTTGCCGTCGAGCCGCTTTGGCATCGCGAGCAGACCTTCGGTGCCGGCGATCTGCACACCGACCGGTACATCGCGCGAGACGAACGCCATGTACGCGAGCAGGTCCGCCATCTCACGGCTCTCCTTCGGCAGCACGTTGCCGGCCAGTGAGCGCGTGAAGCAGTAGTTGATGCGGTCGGCGAGATCGATCACGGCGCCGGTGCGCGACATGTACTTCGGGTATCGCGCGTGCGAGCCGGTGAGCGGAGCGGCCGACTTCTTGAGGCCGTCGTCCTGGTGGCAGGACACACAGGTGAGGCCGGACGTCGCGTAGGCGGGCAGCGAATCCGGCGTGTGGCGCAGCAGATAGAGCCCGCGCCGGATGGACGCGCCCATCGAGTCCGCCGGAATGTCCGCCTCACGCAAGGGCTTCCAGTTGGCCTCGGTGAACTGCACGGCGGCCACGCTGCTATCGGCCGGGGGCGGAGCGGTCTCGCCGCCGCAGGCCGCGAGCGCGGCAGCAAGGATGGGGGCGGCGAGCATGCGAGAGCGCAGTCGCATCGAGTGACCTCGACGGGGGAATTGAGAGTATCACCAAGACCTTACGCCTATACGGTAATATTGTTCTCGAACGCTGGCAAGGACGCGTGTAACGAGTTCTCCCCGTGCGGTAAGCGGCGAGGCCAACGGCCGTCGACGAGATCTCCTAGTGCGTCCCCCCAGCCAGGCGACCAGCCGCCGAGCGCTGACTACGTCGCCCGGATTCGGCGCCCTCAAGTGGAGGAATCCTGACTGGCGGATCGTCGGGGGGATTCCCAGTTTGTCTTCATCCCTCCTCTCGATTAGCCGCTACGCTTCGGAGTCCTCATGTCACGTCGCCTCGTGCCGTTGCTCTGTGCCCTTGCTGTCGTGACATCCGATGCAGGAGCGCAGGCGCTCGTCATCCCGGACTCGCTGCCCCCCGGCGTGACAGCGCAGATGGTGCGTCTCGGGCGCGAGATCTTTCGCGGTAAGGGGAACTGCCAGAACTGCCACGGACCAGAAGCACGAGGGCTTCTTGGCCCCGACCTCACCGATGGCGAGTGGTGGCACGCAAAGGGCACGTATCTCGCGATTCTTCAACTCGTGAACACCGGAGTCCCCGCGGAACAGTCCACGCGACGCGTCGCGATGCAGCCGCGCGGCGGCTCGCAGATCGATGATCACGACACGCAAGCGGTGGCCGCCTACGTGTGGCGGTTGAGCCATCCCGGTGAGCCGCTCACCACGCCGGTGACCACGGCGCTCGTCGCGCGCGGAGACTCGGTCTTCCACGGAGCGGGCGGATGCGTCGCCTGCCACGGCGCCGACGCGCGGGGCGGCGTCGGACCGGACCTCACGGACGCCGACTGGTTGCACGTGAAGGGCGGCTACCTCTCCATCGTCTCTACGGTCCTGACCGGTGTCCCGGCCAACCGCTCGCGAGGGCGCGTGGAGATGCCGCCACGCGGCGGCAGCGCGATCACCGACGACGAGGTGTACGCTGTGGCGGCGTACGTCTGGGCGATCGGGCGGCCAACGAAGCGCCGCTAGGCGTCAAGACGCCTCCGGCGTCAGCGCCTCGGGGAACTCGCGCGCCGACCTTCGGCCTCCTCGATCGCCTCATCGATGTCCGTCTCGTGGTCGATGTACTCCTGGAGCCGGCGCGCGCGCTCGCCCGGCAGCTTCTCGAGAAAGATGGTCGCGAAGCGCTGGCGCGCAGCGGTATCAGCCAGAGCGCTCGAGGCGCGCATCGCGAGCGCGAGGCCGAGCAGGTGCTGCGGCGACGTGCGGAGGATGGTATCGGCTTGCGCGCGCGCCGACGCCGGGTCCCCGCCCACGAGATAGATCAGGCCGAGATCGTACCGCCGATGCGACGTGAGCGGGTCGAGCGCGAGGAAGGCATTCGCCGCCATCGGTGCGAAGAAGGCGACCGAGTCCTTCTTGCCCGCGGCAGCGGCGGCCATGACGCGGTTGAAGAGCCGGTCCACGCGCTCCTCCGGCGTCATCGATGAGATGTCGGGCGCCGTGCCCCCGATCCCGTCGGTGGGCACTTCCGGAGCCGCCGGGGGCGCTGGCGTGCGGCTCGCGATCGCAATGCCGATCACAACAAGCATCGCCGCGGGCGTGAGGATCCACGGCAGCCAGCGCTTCCACGGCGCTTCGCCGTCTGCTCGAACGTGACCTGCGGCGGGCGCGAGCCCCGGCGCGCCGGCGATGGAGGCGCCGCAGTTGGCGCAGAAGTTCGCTTGGGCACCAACGGCGCTTCCGCACCGCTCGCAGAATCGAATGGACACCACGCTCTCCGAATTGGACAAGAAGGATAGGGTCCCACGACGACGGCCGTGTGGCCAGATGGCCGCCCGTCCCGGGATCAGTCGCAACGCTACCGAACCGCTGAGCTCCGCGACAGCCAGTGAAGTCCCGAAGCCGCGTCCGAACATCCCTGACAAAAAACGCGTCCTCGCCTCTCCTTTTCCTTGTCGCGGTTTCCCTGACGAGCGCTAGGGCTCGGCCCGATGTTCGCGGTCGGCGAGTGTGCCGACTATTCGGGCCATGGCGTCCACCGTCTTTCCCGATTCGCCTGTGATCGACATCGATGGCATCGCACGCCGCTTCGGTGCGCGCTGGGTGCTGCGCGGCGCCTCGTTGCAGATGCATCCTGGCGAGATCGTCGGGCTGCTGGGCGCGAATGGGAGCGGCAAGAGTACGCTGTTAAGGGTCCTCGCGACGCTGCTCCGCCCGCACGGTGGGAGCGCGCGGGTCGCGGGAGCGGACCTGACGCGCGAGCCCGACATCGTCCGCGAACAGGTCGGCTACTTGGCGCACCGGCCGGGGGTCTATGACGATCTCACAGCACTCGAGAACCTGCGCTTCGCCCTCGCGATGCAGGGGGGCGGTCGCCTGACGGCGGAGGCGGCGCTTGAGCGCGTCGGCCTCGGGCACGAGGCGGGGGCTCGCGTGCGCGGATTCTCGGCGGGGATGCAACGTCGCCTCGCGCTCGCGCGGCTACTGCTGCGGGAACCAGTGGTGCTCTTGCTCGACGAGCCCTATAGCAACTTGGATTCCACTGGGATCGCGCTGATGAACGAGGTCCTCCGGGAGGCGCGCACGCGCGGCGCTGCGGCCTTGGTGGTGCTGCACGAGACGGCGCCAGCGGCGGGGATGCTCACGCGCGTCATGCATCTGCGCGACGGCCGCGTACGAGAGGTCGCCTGACATGACTTGGCGAACCGATTGGCGCAGGGTGCGCGCCGTGGCGTGGAAGGATCTCACCACTGAACGCCGCTCGAAGGCGGGTCTCAACGCGCTCCTCTCCCTCGGCGTGACGATCCTTGTCCTCTTCGGATTCGCGCTCGGTCCTGACGCGGCAGCACTGCGGCAGGCGGCGGCGGGGGCGCTCTGGCTGGCCGTGCTCTTCGCCGGTGTGCTCGCGTTCAACCGGTCCTACCAAGTGGAGCTGGAGAGCGGCGCACTCGATGCGCTCCTCCTGTATCCCGGAGCGCGATGGACCATCCTGACCGGGAAGTTGCTCGCGAACCTCGCGTTGGTGCTGATCCTGCTGGCCGTCGTGGTCGCGGTCGGACTTGTGCTATTCCAGGTCGCGGTCCCTTCGACCTGGCCGCGTCTCCTCCTCGTCCTTGTGCTCGGGGCCGTGGGTCTGGTCACGCTGGGCACGTTCTATGGCGCGATGGCAAGCCGGAGCCGTGCGCGCGAGGTGCTTCTCCCGCTATTGCTCTTCCCCATGCTCGTCCCGGTACTGCTCGCGGCGATGCAAGCCTCGCGGGCGTTGTTGCTAGGCGACCTGATGGACGAGGCCGGTGCGTGGACGCGCCTGCTGATCGCCTACGACCTCATCTTCATCGTCGCCACGCACTTCGCGTTCGGCGCGATCCTCGAGGACTGACCGATGCATTCCAGCTCTCGCACCACCCCTCCGCCTCCGAGCGCCGGCCAATGGCCGATCTATGGCGTGCTCGCCTTCCTGCTGCTTATCGCGGCCCAGGTGCATGCGCTGCTGACCTCGGTGCCCGATCGCGACATGGGGCACCTGCAGAAGATCATGTACGTACATGTGCCGGCCGCCTGGACGACATTCCTCGCGTTCTTCGTGGTCGCGGTGTCGAGCCTGCTCGTCCTCTGGCGCGGCGATGAACGGCACGATCTGCTCGCCGCGTCGGCGGCGGAGATCGGCGCGGTGTTCAACGCGCTTACCCTCGCCTTGGGGATGCTCTGGGGGAAGCCGACGTGGGGCGTGTGGTGGACGTGGGATGCCCGGCTCACTTCCACGTTGGTGCTGCTTCTGATCTTCGTCGGGTACCTGTCCATGCGGGCGTTTCTCGACGACCCCGGCCGCCGTGCGACGTGGAGTGCGGCCGTCGGCTTGCTCGGGGCGATCAACGTCCCGATCGTGTACATGTCCGTGAAGTGGTGGCGTACGCTGCACCAGGAGCAGTCGAGCCCGAGCACCCTCGACCCTGCGTACACGCTTGGCCTCCGCCTGAACGCGATCGCGTTCTTGCTGGTGCTCATCTACTTCGTGCGCCGACGCTATGAGGCGCATCGTCTGCAACGCGCGGCGGAGCAAGCGGCCGACGCCACCGCCCTAGGAGGGGCCTGAAGAATGGACCGATCGAGCCTGGGGTTCGTCGTCGCCGCGTACGCGGTGACGTGGGTGACACTCGCCGCGTACGCCGTGCATCTGCACCGCACGCTCGCGGCGAGCCGACGTGCGCACGACAGCGCGGTCGCGGCCGCGCGTGACGGTGGAGGTACCCGATGAGCGCCATGACTGGTCGCCGCGGGATGATCATCGCCGGTGCCGCCGTGATGCTCGGCGCGTTTGGCTGGCTGCTGTTCGGTGGGCTCGACTCGAACGTGATCTACTTCCTCACGCCGCAGGAGCTTCTCGCGAAGGGGACGCAGGCCGTGGAAGTGCCGGTGCGGCTCGGCGGGCAGGTGAAGCCTGGGAGCGTGCGCTGGGAGGAGAAGACGCTGGACCTTCGCTTCACGGTGACCGACGGGAGCGGTGACGTCGCGGTGCACAGCATCGGTGCGCCGCCGCAGATGTTCCGCGACGGGATGGGAGTCGTCGTCGAGGGGCGCTATGGCGCCGACGGGATCTTCAAGTCGTCGAGTTTGATGGTGAAGCACTCCAACGAGTACCGAGCGCCCGTGCCGGGACAGCGGCCGCAGGAGATGTACAAGACCCTCTTCGCAGACTCGACCCCGTGAACGGACCCCTCGGTCGCGCCGCGATCCTACTCGCCCTCGTCCTCGTCGCGGGGGCGATGGTGCTGCTCGCGCTCGGGGCCCGCCGTCAGCGTCCGCAGCTGCTCGCGCTCGGGTACGCGGCGACGCACGCGAACCTCGTGCTGATGAGTGTCGCCCTTGCCGCCATGGTTGGTGCGCTGGTGACGCACGACTTCTCGGTTTCGTACGTCGCGCAGGTGGGGAGCCGCGCCACGCCGCTGCTGTACACGATCATCTCACTCTGGGGAGCGCTCGAAGGCTCGATCCTCCTTTGGGGCTGGGTCCTCGCCCTCTACGCCGCGCTCGTGCTGTCGCTGCATCGTGGGCGCACGGGGACGCTGCTGCCGTACACCCTGCTCGTGATCCTCGGGGTGATGTTGTTCTTCCTGATTCTACTCGCCGGCCCCGCGGATCCGTTCGTGCCGGTCTCGCCTGTGCCCGCGGACGGGCCCGGGCCGAATCCGCTGCTGCAGAACCACTGGCTGATGGCGGTGCACCCACCGCTGCTCTACCTCGGCTACGTCGGAATGACCGTACCCTTCGCGTTCGCGATCGGCGCGATGCTGGCGGGCGAGATCCAGCGGGATGAATGGACGCGGCTCGTGCGACGGTGGATGGTCGCCGCATGGGCGCTGCTGGGCGCCGCGATCATCGCGGGGATGTGGTGGTCGTACGAGGTCCTCGGGTGGGGCGGATACTGGGCGTGGGACCCCGTGGAGAACGCATCGTTGATGCCGTGGCTCACGGCGACGGCATACCTCCACTCGGCTATGGTCCAGGAGCGGCGCGGGATGCTGCGGCTCTGGAACGTGAACCTCGTGGTCGGGACGTTCGTCTTGACGATCCTCGGCACCTTCCTCACGCGGTCAGGCATCATCTCGTCGGTCCACGCATTCACGACGGGCTCAATCGGTTACTACTTCCTCGCCTTCATCGGCCTCGTGCTCGCGACCACGTTATTCATGGTGGCAGGGCACTCGACGCAACTTCGGACCTCGGGACACCTGGACGCCCCCGCGTCGCGCGAGACGGTCTTCCTGCTCAACAACCTGCTCCTCACCGCGCTCACCTTCACGGTGCTCGTCGGCACGTTGTACCCGCTGGTCGCGGAGGCGCTGCGCGGCGAGAAGGTGAGCGTCGGCGAGCCGTTCTTCGACCGCATGTCGCTGCCACTGATCGCGCTGCTGCTCTTCCTCATGGGCGTAGGCCCGGCTTTGCCTTGGCGTGCGGCGGCCCCGGGCTCGCTCCCGCGGCTGCTCTTGCCCCCGGGTGCCGCTGCGGTCGTCGCGGCGCTTGTCGCCGCGTTGCTCGGGAGTCGCAGCCCTTGGGCGCTCGTGACGTTCGGTCTTGTGGGCTATGCCAGCTACTCGACCGCGCGGGAGTTCGTCGTTGGCGCCGTGGCGCGACGGCGCGCGCACGGCGAGTCGTGGGGCACCGCCCTCTTAAGACTCGTCGCCGCGAATCCGCGACGGTACGGTGGCTACGTCTCCCACACGGGGATCCTGCTGGTCGCGATGGGGATCGCCGGCTCCGGCGGGTCCCGCGTCGAACGCGAAGCGACGCTCGTGCGCGGCGAGACGATGACCATCGGCCGCGATGTGGTGCGTCTGAAGAACGTGTGGGGCCGACAAGAGCCGCAGCGCTACGTCATCGGCGCGACGCTCGAGGTGCTCGCCTCGTCTGGGGAGGTGATGGATACGCTCGCGCCGCGGATGAACTTCTACCCACGCTCCGACCAGCCCGTGCCGACGCCCGACGTCCGGTCGCGGTGGACGGGCGACCTCTACGCGACGCTGCAGACGTTTCGCGAGGACGGCACCACCGCCACGCTCAAGCTGATCCGCGAACCGATCGTCGTCTGGATCTGGTTGGGCGGCGGCGTTGTGATGTTCGGCGCTGCGATCGGCTTCTTCGCTCGTCGCGAGCGTCGCACCGGCGAGGAGGCCGCATGAATCTCCGTCGTGCCCTCGCTGCATCGAGTGTCGCGATCCCGGTGGTGCTCCTGTTCGCATGGGGGATGACGCGCGATCCGCGCGACATCCCCTCGCCGTTGCCCGGCCGCGCGGCCCCGGATTTCGCTCTCGAGGTCTTTGCGCCCGGCGAGGCGCCGTTCGCGGCTGCGGTGGGAGATACGATCCGACTCGCGGCGCACGCTGGGGAGGTTCGTGTGGTGAACTTCTGGGCTTCTTGGTGTCTCGCGTGTCGTGACGAGCACTCGGCCCTGTCGGCGACGGCCCGTCGCTACGCGGACCAGCCGGTGCGGTTCGTTGGCATCCTCTATCAGGACCGGCCGGCGCCGGCGATCGAGTGGATCGCCGAGATGGGCGGACAGAGCTATCCGTCGGTTGACGACCCGCGTTCGCGTGCCGCGATCGACTACGGCCTCTTCGGCGTTCCGGAGACGTTTATCATCGGTCCCGACGGCCGAATCGTGCATAAGCAGACGGGACCCATCACGGCGGAGATCCTCGAGATCGTGATCGACCGGCTCTTGGCGCAGCGTCCCGCGGCCGACTCCGGCGCGGCGGAGCGGCCGTGATGCGCCCCCTCCAGTGGCTCAGCGTGGCGACCCTCGTCGTCGTCCTCGAGGGACAGAGCGCGCCGCCCACGTTACTCGATTCCGCCACCCGCGCGCGTCGCGATTCGATTTCTGCTGACTCAATCCTTGAACGGCGGACCTCCGAGGTCGCCGCCGAGTTGCGTTGTGCCGTCTGCCAAGGCATCTCGATCCAGGAATCACCATCGTCGCTCGCGCGCGAGATGAGAGATGTCGTGAAGGATCAGCTTCGCGCCGGGCGGACGCCCGAGGAAGTGCGCGCCTACTTCGTTTCGAAGTACGGTGACTGGATCCTGCTTGCGCCGCCGCCGCGCGGATTGAACCTCGTCATCTACGTGCTTCCCGTGCTGCTCGTGCTTGGCGGGTTCATCAGGCTCGCGGTCGTCGTGCGGCGGTGGAGCCGAGTGGTGCAGCCCGGCGAGCTGAGCACGCCGACCGACGACAAGTCTGCGGACGCTTAGGGCAGGTCGCCAGCCGAGGGTCGGTACGGCAGGCCGTTCATTACCTCGCCGCCCACGGCGCCCGTCTCGGTGTGGCAGGCGAGATAGCAGCGGCGCTCCCGCGTGCCCGTATTGAACCACCATTCCGGGCGCGGACGACCGCCGATCCCGCGCACGTTCGGGTGGAAGTTCACGAGACGGCTCGGCACCCCCGCCGGCGGCGTCGTGGAGACCACTCCGTTCACGTTGTACTGCGTCGTGGTGGTCTCTTGGTTCGAGTGGATGTTGTAGTGGCAGCTCGCGCAGACCGCTCCGCTCTTCGAGATGCGGTCCCGCAGATGCACCTCGTGCAGATTGTCCCTGCCGTTGATCTGGTCGTCGAAGTTGGTCGAGGCACCGGCGGTGGCGCCGAGAAGCACAGTCGCGCTGTGGCATCGGAAGCAAAGCGCGAAGTTGTTCACTTGGTAACTCGTCGCGCCAGGGTCGCGACGGTAGTTGGCGCGCAGCAGCGGCGCGTTAGTGGAGCCATGCGGCCCCGAGGGGCTCGTAGGAGACGAGGTGACCCGACCGGTTGTGGTTGCGAAGGCGTTGCTGTTGTGACAATCCGTGCAGCGAATCTGCGCGTTCACGCTCAGGCCGTTCGGCGTGAGCTGCGCGTTCAAGTTCGCCGACAGGTTCCGACCGCGCGCGGCGATGGGGTGAAAGGCGGAGTTCGCCGGCTGAAACTCCGTCCGTTTGTTGCGCGGCGTGAGCCCGCTGGGTAGCGGCGTCGGGAGCGCGGTCGTGTAGCTGTCGCCGTGGCAGCGGAAGCAGAGTGCGTACTGCTCCGACGGCCCGGCAGACGAGGAATCGTTGCGCACGCTTTCGAGGATCGCGCCGCTGATGGAGATCCCGCGCATTCCCTCGAGCCGATTGGCGGCAGTCGCGCGGTGCGGGTTGTGGCAGTCCACGCACTCGACGTGTTGGGCATCGGTGAACCGGCCGTCGGGGGCGGCGCTCCCCGGCTGCAGCAGCACGTTCTCGGGGAGCCCCGCGCTCGGCGTCGTGATGAACACGGGTCGGTGACGGCCAGCGGTACCGTCGTCCGCGACAAGATGGCGGCTCGTCTTGATGAACTCCGCCTGGATGTCCTTCGCCGGCCCGGCTGCGCGATGACACTGGAAACAGGTGCGCTCGATCGCGGAGGCACCGGCATTGGCCCCATCGCGCAAGAGGCGCTCGGCCCCAGCAGGCGCGTGCGGTGTGTGGCACGCGAAGCAGCCGTGCGTGCTCACCGCGGTCGTGACGCCGCCGATTGCGACATTCGAGGGCGAGGACTCATGCGAGCTTCCCGTCCAACCCGGCTTCACATGGCAGGTGAGGCAGAGCGAGCCGGTGCGGCCGCGCGGATCGAGCCGGAGGAAGTCTGGGAGCGCGTCGGTGTGCGGATCGTGGCAGGTGGTGCACTGCACGTTGTCGCGCACGCCGGTGGTCGCGCCCTCGTAGAGCCGGACGCCTGAGGCGCCCAGCGTCGATGGGTCGGCGAGCTCGCCGTCGTCGGTTCGCAGTCCCGCGTCGTACGCGAACGAGATCGGATGGTGGTTGAGGAGGTTGGTGCCGATGCGGGTGGCGCCCGCCGGCATCGTCCCGTCCCCTGCCGCTCCCGTCATCGTGAGCGGCGCGCCGGAGCCGGCGTTTGGCGCGTTGGTCACCGCTCCGAGCGCGATAGAACCGTCGTGACAGGAGAGGCACAGCTTCGAGAACCCGTTCGGCTGCCCGGTGCCGCCCTGCAGCGACGGGCTCGTGTACGGTGTGTACGCCTGGTCCGAGAAGTCGCGATTCCAGAGCGGCGCGTCCGTGCGACCTCCGTGCGGTGTGTGGCAGAAAACGCAGAGCTCGGTCTCGCTCGTCGCGCGCACCGTGTTGGCGGAGGAGGCCGAGAGGTTGTGCCGTGTGTTGCGGATGCCGGTCACCGGCTGAGCGCCGAGCGCGCGCGGTGCCGCGGTGGCAAGCAGCGCCACCCCGGCGAGCAGCAACGCGGCTGCCAACGAGGCAAGGCTGCGCGCCGCTCTGCGGATGCCCTGAGGCCGCGTTCGCTCTCGATCGTCCCGGTTGCTCATCGCGCTCCCCCCGCCGGCTCGCCGGCACGGAGATACTGCAGCACTTGAATCCGATTGTTGTGCGAGTCGGCGACGTAGATTCGGTCCTTCCGGTCGATCGCGATGCCGGTGGCGAGCCAGAACTCCCCGGGCCCGCGACCGGCCTCGCCGACGGAGAGCAGCGTGCGGCCCTCGGCGTCGAAGAGGTTCACGACGTCGTAGAGACCCTCGACGACGTACACATGGCCGTCCGAGTCGAGTGCGACGCCCTTCGGACGAGCGAGATCGCCGACGCCATCGCCGTGGCGCCCGAACTGCCGAAGGAAGGCACCGTCAGCATCGAAGACCTGGATACGGACGTTGAGCGCATCGGACACGTAGATCGTCCCGTCCGGAGCGACAGCCACGTTGGTAGGATAGTTGAACTCGCCCGGCGCTGTCCCGCGCGCGCCGACGCGGCGCACGGCGCTGCCCTCGCGGTCGATCGCGAGGAGCTGATGTGCCTCGGTATCTACCACCCAGAGCCAGCCGCGCCGCGCCTCCCACGCCAGCCCGGTCGGGCGACGCAATCCCTCGGAAAACCGTCGGCGCTCGCGCCCGTCGGATCCGATGACCACGACGGCGCCGAGCTCGCTGTCGCTCACGTACGCGTTACCGGCGCCATCCACCGCCACGCCGATCGGCGAACGGAAGCCTGCAGCTCGAGCGGTGAGGAAGCGATACGCGCCACGCACGGGATCGAACCGGTGCACGCCGCGCTGCAGAACGTCGGCGACGAAGATGACGCCGGCCGAGTCGACGGCGATGCCGTAGGGCTGGCGCACCCGCGGCGCCGCAGTCCCCGTCACGACGTTCACGATGCGACGAAAGAGTGACTGACTCGCGCCGACGTCCGCCGGCGTGCTGATGCTCGTGAGATAGCGCACGCGCGCGACGGCCGGCGGCGACGGCCAGACGAGGTCGATCGGCCCGCCCATCGCCTCGAACCGAACGCGGGTCCCCTGGGACGGTCCGCACGATGCGACCGCAGCGAGGAACACCGCGAAGAACGCTGCGGTGTGGCGCGTGGGTGCGCAGCGCATCAGAACCGCCGCGCCATGCGGAGCGTCAGTCGATGTTGGACGCGCCCACCGGCGGTGCTCCGTTGCAACCACTGATAGCGGAACTCGGTGTCCATCCGGCCGCGGCGCCAGCGCACGTCGGTGCCGAGCAGCGTGGTGCGGTCGTCGGGCGCGTCGCTGAGCCGCCACTCCTGCCGCTCAAGCGTCGCGGCCAGTGCGAGCGCCTGCGTCGGCGTCCACTGTACCGAGCCGTTGGCGGTGACGAGCCCCGCGTCCTGCGAGACGCTGCGCGTTCGGCCCAGCGACCCGCCGACGGAGCTCTGGAGGGTGGGACTACCGGCGGTGACGAGGCTCGCGCGCAGTTCAGTGGCCTCGAAATCAGCGCGGGACCCCGCCCGTGTGCGATGCTGCAGACCCGCCGTCGCCAGCATCCCGAGCAGAACATGACGCCCCTCGAGCATCGTGACGCGGTCGTCGCCCTGCTCAAGTTCGCCGTTCGGTGGGCCGCTGAGGAGCCGCGCCTCGCGGATGGTGACGTCGTGCTTCAGCGAGAGCGCGCCGCGCGTGAGGAGGAGCGACGCGTTCGCGCTGCGCAAATCGTAGTTTCGTGCGGTCGGGGCGAGGAAGGTGTAGTCGACCACAACGAGGTCTCCGAGCGAGATGCGGCTGGCGAGGGGCACCTCGATGCGCAGCTGGTCGCCGACGGGCAACAGCCGGTAGTCCAACCCCTCGAAGTAGAGGATCGTGCGATCACGATTGAAGACCTCCACCGTCGAGAGATCGATTCGCTCGCGCCGCAGTGTGAAGCTGCGGGCGTCATCGATCGCGTGTGGTTCGTCACTCACCGGCGTCGGCAGGTCGGCGTCACGGTCGCGGTCCGTCCGCTGGTAGCTGAGCCCGCCAACGGCATGCAGGCGCAGCCCGGCGCGGAGGTCGCGTCGCATCGTGACGGTCGGGCCAGCGACGAACGTCTGCATGCGTCCGACGGCGAAGGTGTTGACGGTGTTCACGAGGGAGAAGCGCCCCGAGAGCCAGGGGCGCGGCTCGGCGCTCACCGCGAGCGCGGTGTTGCTGATGTTGGAGCGAAAGTCCTGGCCGTGTTGCGCACGCTGCCGGTGGAGGCTGAGTTCGGACGCGACATGCTCGGCGTGACGGAGGCGTAGGTGCTCCGAGATGCCGCGTCGCGTCTGCGCGTCGCGGCCGGCGCGCCGGAAGTCTTCGAGGTGCGTCGAGAGGCTGCTGCCGCGGCCCCAGCGGAACACGTGCACCAATGTCGCGAGGGACTGTTCGAAGTCGAGCGTCCCGACACGGTCGGTGAAGCGCTGGCGCTCCATCACGGTGTTGAGCTTGGTGCTCTCGCCCGTGAACCGGACCACGTCGAGCGTTTCGTCTCGGCGGATGGGAGAGACATCCGGTGCGGCACGCCACTCGTCGGCGATCTGGATCGAGTGGCGTTCGATCCGCATCGGAAACGCGGGGAACCGATATCGGAGCGTCGCGCCGGACGAGGCATTGCGGGCACCTGTGCTGGCACCGAATCCCTCGCGCGTCGCGTCGGCCGTCGACCGCTCGCCGTGCACGTTGAGCGAGAGCGGGAACGCGGGCAGCAGCGTCGCACCCGCGCTGAGGCCGAGGGCGCGGAGCTCGAAGTCGGAGGATCCTCCGGGCGCCGACTGCCGCGACCGGCTCGGGCGCACGGCAGCGTTGTACGTGAGAAACCGCGGAGAAAGCACCGTCCCGGAGAAGGGCACGTTGAGCCACGTGCGCACGTAGCTGTCCCAGAGCTGCTCGCGGCCGGGCAGTGCCGACTGCAGCACGCGCATTTCCACGCCGACCTCGCCGCCCCCTGGGGCGATGCGGAGCAGCTGCGCAGTCGCTTGGCGCGGGAGCGCCAGGAGAACGGCGAGCAGGAGGAGGCGGCGACTCGGCATGCTGGCCTCAGTCGCGGCCGTGCCGCGCACGGCGCGGCGGCGATACCGCCGAGCGTACGGTCGAATGCGCGGCGGCGGCGGTGGCCGCAGCGGGCGGCGCCGCCGTCGGCGGCGGCGGTGGCACGTGGCATCGGTCGCACGCTCCGAATCCCGCCGAGAACGCCGTCTTACCATCGTGGCACGCGCCGCAGGCCTTGCCTCGCGAGATGTCGAGCATCGTGATGCGATTAGCTCCCGCCTTCGGAACGAAGAGCTCCATGTGGCAGCTCTTGCAGAGGTAGCGCGAGCGGTGCACCCAATGCGGAAAGCGCGCGGGCGGGAGTGAGGCCGTCTCGACGCGGGCCGCGTTACCGGCGATGACCCCGGAGCCCGAGTCCGCCTTGACCCGCGTGAGGGTGATCGTGCCGATGAACTCCGCGCGGGCGCGATTGGCCGGGAGCTTGAGTCGCACGTGGCATCGCTCGCAGGCCGTGACGGCCGGGAACGCGACCTTGCCGTGGCACTCGCCGCAGTACTTGCCGGTGAGGACGTCGGCCATGCGGATGGGCGTACCACGGTACGGGAAGATGCGTGCATGGCAGGTATTGCAACTCAGCCACTCAGTGTGCGTCGAGTGCGGGAAGTAGGCGTCGAACGTCGTGTCCGGCCCCGGGAAGTTGAAGTCGAACGCGAACCGGAAGCCGGTGGTGTCGGGCTGGGTCCGTCCCGGGAGAGTAGGGCGCGGCCGGATGACTCCGTTCCGCAACGCGCCGACCCAGTCGACGTTGCCAGCGTGGTCGCGCGGTAGGAGCTTGAGCGCGCTGTCGGGATCTAGTGTGCGTTCGAACGCCGGCGGTGGCGTCTCGACGACTGGCGATTCGGCGGTCACGGTCACGGTCGCGGTGCCGGCCGCCGGCGCGGCGGCGACAGGCGCGACACGCGGGGCCGGAGGTAGGTCGAAGAACGCGGAAAGCGCCTGCCGGCTGCAACCGCCGGAGACGCTCATCAAGCAGGCGAGCAAGATCCAGCGTGCGGGCGCGGGACCGTCGCGGCGCGCGCGGCTTCGGTCCCCCGCCCCGTTTCGCGCGGAACGCCACGACGGCGCGTGACCCTGATCGGGCCACGCGCCGTGCGGTGACCGGCGTCGGGGCATCAGGCGCACATCACTTAATGTGGCAGGTGAGGCAGAGTGCGCTGGCGGCGTTGCTGCGCCGCAGGAACGGCACGTTCGTGGAGTTGTGTGGGTTGTGACAAGAGGCGCACTCCACGCGGTCCGCGCTCGCACCGTAGAACTTCAGGCCTGCTGCCTCGATACTCGCCTGGGAACGAAAGGCGACATCGAGCGTGGTGTTGAATGTGACGCCGATCGGGTGGTCGTTGCGAAGGTCCGTGCCCAGCACCTTAAGCGCATTCGGTCCCGTCGGGAAGATGGTGGCAAGTGTGCCGCCGATGGAGGTGGCGGTCGAGGAGTTCGGCGCATTGGTAATCACGTCGATCCCGATCGTCCCATCGTGACAGGAGAGGCAGGCGAGTGACACGTCGCCGGGCGTCCCGGCGATCGTCATGTCGATCGTCGGGCTGGTGTACATGGTGTACGGCCCCGCGCCGAACGCGCGATTCCAGAGAGGTGCGCCGGTCTGCCCACCGTGCGGCGTGTGGCAGTAGACACAGATCTCGCCGTAATCGGCAACATTGCTTGCGAGGCTGGTGAAGGTGGCGTTGCGGCCGGAAAGCGTGGAGAAGTTGTGTTTGGTGACGGTGATGTCATCCTGTGCCGCCGCCCGTGCGGGCACGAGCAGCGCCGTCAGCAGGAGCGCCAGGGTGGCGCACCAGCCGCACAGGTTCCGCATAGTGTAACGCGTCATGTGGTCCTCGTGGTGGGATCCTGCCAGCTGATGCCCCGATGGCGGTCAGCGCCGTGCGGCCGGCCGCGCGACGGCGCGGTCGGCCCTGAGATACTCGAACACCTGCACGCGGTCGTTCCCGCGATCGGCGATGTAGAGGTAGTCGTGTGCATCGATGTGGATGCCGAGTGGGAGCACCAGCTCGCCCTCACCGCGTCCCATCTGCGCGAACGGCAGCAGGAGCTGCCCCTGAGCGTCGAAGATCTGAACGTTGTTGAACGCGGCGTCCGCGACGTAGAGATGTCCCTCGCTGTCCACCGCGATGCCCTTGGGCCGCGCGAAGGTCCCCGGACCGTCCCCCTGCTTGCCAATGGATCGCACGAAGCGGCCGCCGCGATCGAACACCTGCACCCGGAAGTTCAACGCGTCGCTCACATAGAGGGAACCGTCGGGACCCACAGCGAGGAATGCGGGATAACGGAACTCCCCCGGTGCCGCGCCGCGATTCTCGACGAGGTCGCGCGGCTCGTTGCTGCGGTTGGGCGAGTGCCCGAGTGACGAGCGCGTGGCGAGGTCTGCGGCGGCGAGGTCGTGTGCAGTGGAGAGCATGCCGAGCGCCTTCTGCTTGCGCTCGATATCGCCCTCGTTCCGGCCGATGCGCCGCAACAGCGCGCCATCGGACTGGCGGAACGCGAGCACCTGGTGCAGGTAGCTGTCGGCGACGTACACGATCCCGGCCGTCAGGTCCACGTCGACGTCCACGGGATTGAGGAAGACCGCCGGGCTGCCATACGTACGGCGCGCGGTGCCGTCGGGCGCGAAGGCCACGACTCGCTTGGCTCCTTGGTCGGCAACGTAGATGTCGCCGCGGGCGTCCACCCCGAGCCCCATCGGTTTCACGAGGCGGCCTCGCCCCGGGCCCACGTCGCCGAGCATCGTCGCCGCGCGCGTCCGAGGATCGAAGACCATCACCTGCGAGCGCGCGCCGTCGGTGATGAACATGCGACGGTCGGGTGAGACGACGATGTCGTAGGGCCGCTTGACGGGCGTGAGCTGCTCCTTCGTACCCTCAACGAGCGAGCGGAAACGCGCGAAGCCCGATTGCCGGCGTCCGATGTCGCGCTCCGAGGCGAGCGTGGAGCGGAACGCGATACGGGCCGGCTCGTCAGTCGAGTTCGGCCACACAATCTGTCGCGTGGCTGGCGCCCCGATCGCCGCCGGACGCATCTGGGCGCCGACCGAGCTGGCGAGCAGAATGCCCGAGAGGACGACGAGAGTGGTATGCAGAGGACGCATCAGAGGTCTCCGGCCGGAAGGGGAAACGACCGGTGCCGAAGCACCGGTCGTCCGTTCGTCTCGTCAGGGCGCGACGACGATCTCGCCCTTCATGCCCATCAGCTCGTGCGGTGTGCAGACGTAGCCGTAGGTACCGGGCTTGAAGCGCGCGTCGATCTTCACCTCGTGGACCTGGTCCACTGCCATCAGGAACTGACCCATCCGCACGTCGCCGAGGTCCACTCCGGCCGGCATCGTCTTGAACTCGACGTTGTGGCCGTTGACCTTCGTTTGCGTGAAGCGGACGACGTCGCCCGCCCGAACAGTGATCTTGGCAGGCGAGAACGCGAACTCCGTCGCCGAGACGTCGACCATCTTGACTTCGATCACCTTGCCGGTGGTCGGCGCGGCGATGTCGGTGCTCGGCACCACGCTGGTGAACGACGCGATGGCCAGACCGACGGTAGCGGCGAGCTTGATAGGAAACACGAGGACCTCCGAAAGCGGTTCGATGTGATTTGCGATGTAGGCCGCGCATTCCGCGGCGTACCCAACACAGGAGCATCTCGCGTGCCGAACGTCGGCCGACAGGACCGTCTCACCAACTCGCCTATTCACAACGAGTTAGAACTCAACCATCCTCGCGTTGATTGAAATCGAAAAAAGGCGCTGAGACACCCAGCGTCTCACCTGGGACGTCTGCAGTCTCGGACTAGTAGGCCACGTCGAGGCGAACTGTCACGGCCGTGCCGCGGCGGAGCCCCGCATCCGCGATCGATGCGTCACGCCCCCGCATGTCTGCCTCCGCCGCAAACCGGACGTTTTGCCGGATGAGTGCGATCACACCAGGCGCGAACCTCAACTGGTCCTCGGCGCCGCGCACGTACCCAGCACGCCGCGCACCGGCCGATCGGGCGCGGAACGCCTCTGCCTTCGCGGAGAACGCGAACCAGGGCCAGACGTAGTACTCGCCCTTCGCGAAGTGACTGCGCATCTCCGCCGCCTGCCCGATCCCCCACGGGTCGTCGTCGCGTCGCACGACAGTGCCGACGCCGAGATCGAGCGGGCCATTGAGCCACCGCAGATTGAGCCCCGACGCGAGGTAGCGGTCCGCTCGCGCACTCGTGGCGGGTTCCTCGCCGCCGTAGGCGAACGCCTCGAGGATGAGACTACGGTCCCAGCGCTGACCGCCACTGCCGACGGGCGGGCGGCCCCCGTCTTCGTACGTCCCGTCGAGCCGCAGCCCGCCCCATTTGTAGCGAACGCGAGCGTACACGTCCTTGTGGTTGTTGTTGTCCGACTGGCTCGGGTCTGCCCCCTGCAGGACACCCACTCCGTAGGCGAAGCGTCCGCCAAGGAAGCCGTGGAGCTCGAAGCCGGCCCCCAGCCCGCCGATCCGAGCCCGATTCAACGACGCGATCGTGTCGGCACCGGACGCAGTGCTCAGCCGAAGGTCGGCGACGCGGTAACCCTGCCAGCCGAACGGCATGATGGCCGCTCGGTCGATTTGACGATCGGCGAAGGAAAACAGGAACGGGTTGGTGCGTCCTACGGTGAGCTGCAGAGCGCCACGCGGGATGCGTCGGAAGAGCTGGGTAAACGTGAGTCGCGCCTGCAGGACCCGGACGCCCTCCTCCGCGTTCCCCTCCATCTCGATGAAGCCCGCGAGCCCATCGCCGAGCGAGGCACCGGAGAGGAGGTATACGTCGCGCGGGAATCGGAAGTGCAACCCGGCGTCGGGACGACCGCGCGGGATCGACACGACATCGGCCTGGACGCGGAGCGAGATCGGCGGACCGGACGGAATCTCTCCGGGCCAGATGCCGTCGGGCCACAGATCGCGCCAACCCTCATCGCCGAGCGGCAGCCCCGCATCGCGCCCGAGCGCCTCATCGAACTCGCGCAGCCGATATCCGTTGAGCCGGAATGCCTCGCCGACAGCGTTCAGTTTGGGCGCGGCCGTGTGGCAGCTCGCGCAGGTCGTCCGATAGCGTCGTGCGAATGCGGGAATTGCGTGTGCGTTCCGCGGCAGGGCCGCGAGGGTGAGCGCGACGAGGAGCGCGACGAAGATCCAGGTCCGTCGGGTGGCTGGGCGGGTCATCGGGGTGGCACCTCATGCGCGGGGCGCTTCCGGCCCGCTGACGGCGTGAGTACGAGGCGCAGCTTTCGCGCTTCGGAAGGCGCGAGCTGCATCACCTGCGGTGGCGCGTCGTACCGACGATGCCGCACCACGACTCGGTAGGTACCGGGAGGCACGGCATCGAAGTGAAAGGAACCGCTGCTGTCGGACACGGTGAGGTACGGTGCGTCGAGTACGACGATGCTCGCTGCCATCTCGGGATGCAGATGACACATCACGAGATGGATCCCAGGCTGCGAAAGCATCAGCTCGCGGAACTCTTCCGTCGGATAGGTACCGAGGTCCACGCGACGTCGGTCGGGCCGGACGATGAAGATGTTGTGGAGCACGGGGTCGCTGTTGGGGAACGTGACAACAGACCCCGGCGTCACGGCGACCACCGGCGGCACGAATCGGAGGCCTCGTTGGTCGATGCTCGTGTTGATCGGGGGCGCTCCGACGTGTTCTTCCGGCAGGAGCGCGACGACGATGCCGGCGGCGCGGCCACCCGGGACGAGGAGCGTCCCCTGCACGGACGCGTCCTGCGCTCGCAACGGACCCGCAGCGAACCACGCCAATGCGACGAGCCCGGGGAGCGGCCTCATTATTCGTCGCCCTCGTCGGCCGGCGGTACGTCGCCGCGTAGCTCCGCCATCCAGCGGTGGAACGTGCGGCGGCTCACGCCCGCCGCGTCGGCGGCGCGCGAGACGTTGCCGTCGGTCGCCTCAAGCATCCCCTCGATGTAGCCCTTCAGGAAGCGGCGGTTGGCGGCCTCGCGCGCGACCTCGTACGACTGCGGCCACCCGGGCTCCTCGGCGGCGGTTGCGGCCGGCTGCGCGCGGAGCGCACCCGGGAGCTCCTCGGCCGTCACCTGTCCGTCGTCGTCCAGCACCACGAGGCGTTGTGCGACGTTGCGCAGTTCGCGCACGTTTCCGGGCCACGGATAGCGCTCCAGTATCGCCAACGCCTCGCGCGTGACTCGCGGCGGACGTCGCTTGGCCAATTGAGCGAACTCCTCGAGGAATGCCGTGAGCAGCAGCGCCACATCGCCGCCGCGCTCGCGGAGCGCCGGGAGCTGCAGCCGAATGACATTGAGCCGATAGAACAGATCCTCGCGAAAGCGCGCCGCGCGGACCTCCGCCTCGAGGTCTCGGTTGGTCGCGGCCACGATGCGGATATCGAGATCCTGCAAGCGTGCGTCGCCGACCGCGCGCATCTGCCGCTGCTCGAGCACACGCAGGAGCTTCACCTGCAGGCTGAGCGGTAGCTCGCCGACCTCGTCGAGGAACACGGTGCCGCGCTGCGCCTGCGCGAGGAGGCCGACGTGCTGCTCTACCGCGCCGGTGAAGGCGCCGCGCTTGTGCCCGAAGAGCTCCGACTCAAGGAGACCCTCCGGCATCGCGGCGCAATCCACCGGCACGAAGGGCGCTGCGGCGCGAGCCGACCGGGCATGCAGGTAGCGCGCCACGAGTTCCTTGCCGGTCCCACTCTCGCCGGTGAGTAGCACCGACGCATCGGTCGGCGCGACTCGCGCGGCCTGGTCGAGGAGGTGCGTGAGGATCGGCGATGCCCCGAGGATTCCCTCGCCGCGCGCTGCGCGGGCCACCTGCGTCCGCAGCGACCGGTTCTCGACCGTGAGGCCGCGGTAGCGTACGGCGCGATCGACAGCGACGAGGAGTTGGTCCGCCGTGAACGGCTTGGTGATGAAATCGAAGGCACCCTCGCGGACGGCGGCGACCGCGGCGGCGACGCTCGCGTGTGCAGTCATCATGATGACCGGTCGCGCGGGGTCGTCTGCGACGGCGACAGCGAGAATCGTCATTCCATCGACGCCAGGCATCCGGAGGTCGGTGACGACGACATCGGGAGCGAACTCGGCGGCGACGGCGCGAAAGCGCCGAGCGTCTTCGAGGCCGCGGCAGAGGTAGCCCTCCGCAGCGAGGATCCGCTCGCAGTTCTCCAACATCGCCGACTCGTCGTCGACGATCAGGATGCGCGTCGCGTCCATTCATCCTCCTGTTGGGCCACGGGAAGGGACACGATGATGCGGCAGCCGCCCCCGGGCGCATCATCGATCCGGATCGCGCCTCGGTGACGATCCACGATCGTGCGGCAGACCGCGAGGCCAAGGCCAGTGCCGCGCCCGGCACCCTTGGTCGTGTAGAAGGGCTCGAACACGCGCTCGCGCTGAGCGAGCGGGATCCCCGGCCCGGTGTCGCTGACCTCGCATTCCACGCCGCCGCCGCGCGCCTGCAGGCGCAGCGAGACCGTACCTCCCGCCGGCGTGGCGTCGGCGGCGTTGAGCAGGAGGTTCACGAGCACGGTCTCGATCGCCTTTGCGTCCACTGCGACGACCGGGAGGTCGGGTGCGATGTCGTGCTCAAGTCGGAGGCCGCGCATCGCGAACGTCTGGCGGAGGAGTGTCACGATCCCCTCGGCCACGGTGCCGAGCGCCACAGGGTCGGTCGGGCGCGTCTCCTCTCGTGCGAAACGGAGGAGGCTGCGAGTCAGCTCGCCGAGTCGACTGACGTGGGACCGCAAGACCTCGAGGTCGCCGCGTAGCGCGGTGCTCGCGCCGTTGCGCGCGGCCTCGCGCTGCATCACCTCGATCCGATTCCCGACGATCGCGAGCGGGTTGTTGATCTCGTGTGCGAGCCCCGCCGCCATCACGCTCATCGCCGCAAGACGTTCGCTCCGCCGCAGGTGCTGCTCGAGCTCGGCCCGTTCGCGGTTGTCGCGCAGGATGAGCGACGCCCCGGCGACCGCCCCCTCCGCGTCACGCTGAAGCGTCTGCGTGATGCTGACCTCGACCAGCGTGCCGTCCTTCGCGCGTACGCGGGTGACGACGTTCACGAGGGCGCCATGCGCCCGGAGCGCTTCGGCACGGGCGCCACGCTCGCCGTCTTCCTCGCCGCCGAACAGGAGCGTGTCGACCCGACGGCCGAGCACCTCGTCCGCGCGCCAGCCGGTGAGCGCCTCCGCCCCGCCACTCCAGGTCCGAACCAGCCCCTCGGAGTCAGTGATGATGATGCCGTCGGCGGAGTGTTCGAGCACGTCGCCGAGATCCGAGCGAGCTCGCTCAAGGAGCGCCGTGCGCTCGGCGATCAACTCCTGGCGCTGCCGGCGGTCCTCCGCGACTCGACGTGCGACCTCTGCGAAGTCGGTTGCGAGGTCCTCCATCTCATCGTTGGTCTCGACCGAGAGGTCGGGGACCGTCTCGGCACGCGCGAGCCGCCACGCGGCCTCGCGCACTTGGAAGATCGGACGCGTGAACTGGTCGGCGGCGACCATCGCGAGGAGCAGCACCACGAGCACGAGCACAGGGAACGACAGCAGCACCAGCCTCACGAATCCGCGCGCGGGAGTCGCGAGTGCATCGAGCGGGATGACACGATAGAGCGTGAGACGCCGCAGCTCGGTGAGCCCGAGCCCGAGTGGTCGGAACGCCACGAGGTGATCGTCGGCGGTGCGCAGGCTCCCCACGCGCCCCGCAACCACGGACGCGCTGTGCTCGGTCGGCATATCGTCCTCGAGCCGCAATGTGCCCGAGCCGTCGAGCGGGC
Source organism: Gemmatimonadaceae bacterium (assembly GCA_046153705.1). GTDB lineage: Bacteria > Gemmatimonadota > Gemmatimonadetes > Gemmatimonadales > Gemmatimonadaceae > Pseudogemmatithrix. The sequence continues at coordinate 8,571 of JBJXGK010000075.1, read as the reverse complement.
TCGCGGTCCCGCGCAAGCGCTCGCTGTGGAAGAGCATCAGCCCGCGGTCGTCGACGAGACCGGTCACGCCCTGAAACCCCGCGGATGCGCGGTCGAGCGACTCGAAGAGGCGCGATGCCTTCGCTTCGCCGACGATGATCCCGACGAGCGCGTCACCCTCGTATACGGGCGTCAGGATCGCGATGGCGCGGATGAGCGTGCTCGCACCCTCAGCGTCCTGCACGGCGAGTTCAACCGGGAGGAAGGCGCGTTCTGAGGGCCGGAGCGCCGCGCCCATCCATGCGTAGTACTCCCCGCCGTCTGCCTCCTCGCTCTCCGTCTCGTCGCCTCCGCGCGCGCCGCCGTCGAGCTGGAGCACGTAGCGCCCGTCGGCGGTGATCACCTTCACGCGGTGCAGGCGCGGTTCCGTGGCGATGAGCGTGGACGCGATTCGCACCCGTTCACGCGCCTCGCCCACCGGGATCCGCTCGTCGCGCAGGAACGGCGCGAGCACCGAGTCGGCGAGGAAGACGACGTGGTCGGTGGCCAGCGAGAGCGCCGAGGCCGTCTCCCGTTCCGCGACCTCGAGATCGTACGCGAGCGTGCGATGCGCGGTGGCCTCGAGCCGAGCGAGGGTCTCGCGCATACCCAACCCCGACACCACCAGCAGCGGCCCGAGGGCGACCAACGCGAACGCGATGGTCAGCTTGAGGCGGATGGAGACCCGCGGCAGCAGCTTGTTCGGATTGAACGCGCGCCACCCGGTCATCGACCGCAGGACTCCAGCCGGCGCGTCGCCTGGTCGCGCACGCGCGCCGCGACGCCGATCCGGTCCCCGAAGTACGAACCCGTGCCGCCGAACCCGAGCGGCGCGAGACCGCCGCCGTGCGTCGCGCGCACCGTGGACCAGACGATGCACGGAATCGCGTCGATCTCGTCGGCCGCGTCGATGAGCCCCGAGCCGTCGAGGTCGTACTCTTCGATGAGCACCAACTGGACCGCCGCTGCCCATCCGGCCGATCCGGGCTCGAAGCGAAGCGTGGCGCGCGCGAGCCGCACCGCGATGCCGGCGTCGAGGTACTGCGCGAGCGCCGCAGGGAGTCGCACTTCGTGTTGCGTCACGGGGACGGTGGCGACTGCGGTCGCGGGCGGCTGGCGGCCGTTGCGGCACGCGGTGATGCGAGCGCCGGCTGGCTCCGCGAGCGCCTCAACGAGGTTGAGCAGGATGGTCCCGCGAAACGGCAGGCGTGTGCCTGTCGGGTCGGGAACGAAGCCGTACGCCTCGGCGAAGCCGGGGAAGACGTCACTCATCGCCGACCACACTTGGCAGGTGATGGCGTCGAGCTCGAGGCCAGCGTCGAGGTAGCCTGAGCGGTCGAGATCGTAGAAGGCGAGCATGATGGTGCGCGCCGCGAGACGTCGTTCCTCCTCTGGGAACGCGCGCACGCCGACAAGGGCGTCGACCGGCGAGTAGCTGCCGGACGGACGCACAGTCGCGGCCGCTGCGCTCGGCGCGGCCGCGCGGATGCGTCGCGATACGCTGCTCCCGGCGCCGGAGGCGCAGCCCTCGAGCCTCGTGCGTGCATCAGTCCGCACGGGAGACGCGATGCCGATGCGATCGCCAGCGTACGCGGCCCCATCCTCGAACCCGAGTCCGCGGACCACTGTCGCGTGGGTCCCCACGATCGCCTGCCAGACCGCGCACGGCACCGCCGCGATCTCCATCCGCCGGTCGAGGAGGCCCGACGCATCGCCGTCGAAGCGCTCAAGAAGGAGACGGCGCACATCGGACGCCCAGTCGGCCGAGCCGGGTGCGCGCCGCCCGGCGCGCTCGAGGATCTCATTCGCCGCGTCGAGCGCGAGGAACGCGTTCACCTCGGAGGGCAGCGGCGCGGCCCGCACCGGCGCGCTGACCGCGGACTCGCTCGTCGGCGGAGGCGCGGCGCCGGCGAGGCACGCCTCCGCACGGCGTCCGGCCGGCGCACGTACCGACTCGGAGATGTTGAGCACGATGTTGCCGGTGTACGCTCCCGTCGCGTCGGCGAAGCCGAATTGAGCGAGCCCGCCGGTGAACGTCCTGTTGAGCACCGTCCAGACATCGCAGGGGATCGCATCCACCTCGCGCGCGCCATCGATGGCACCCGACCGGTCGAGGTCGTACGACCCAACGAGCAGTGTGCGCGCCGCGAGCTGGCGCGTCTGCTCGTCCGGGTAGGTGCGGATCCCCTCCAACGCGCGATCGACGGAGACCATCCGCCCGGCCGCACGCGCCTCGGCGCCGCGCTCGGGCACGTAGCCGACGTCCCGAAGGAGCGCGACCGCAGACGCAACCGCTGAGTCGCTCACGAGCGCGGCCCGCGGCCTGAAGGACATCGACGGCCGGTTGTAGTCCCAGAGTTGAAAGGTGAAGCCTACTGAATCCCGCTGGAAAAGCAGGGCCATCGGGATGTCGCGGTAGTTGCGCTCGATCGCTTGGACGACGTCGTAGAGGATCGCCTGCTCCGCCCGCCGTGCCGAGTCCGGGGCCGAGGCAACGAGGGAGGCCAGCGCTTCTCCGGTGAGGTTCCCCGCGTCCAGGCGGAACTCGACGAGCGGCGCCCACATCGCCATCACGCGCTGCACTGAGTCGGGGAGGAGCGCGGGAATCAGAAACGTCTCCATCGACGGATGGACGACGAGGATATCGTCGGGCCCGTAGCCGTTGAGCGTAACGTCCACGACGTCGAGGCGCGTCGGCGGACGGAGCGGCTCGATGACCAGCTCGTAGAGCAGGAAGCGGATGAGCGCCGTGTCGGTGACGACGACGACCGGTCGGGTGAGCTGGGAGTAGTCGACCCTCGACGGCGTCTGGGCGCCGACAGCGGAGCTGAGGAAGCCGAGAAGCGCGACGGTCGTCGCCACGCGGGAACGTAGGGGCATCAGGTCACCCTCCCTGCGGCGCGCCGAGCCGGTCGCGGAACAGACGCGCCCGCTCGAAGTCGCCAGCGCGGCGGTGCAGGTCCATCAGGATCCGATACAGGGCGCGCCGCTGTTCCGGCACGAGGGATTCCTCGAGCGCGAGCGCACGCTCCGCACGGGCGAGTGCGAGGGGGACGTTGCCGCGAAGCAACGTCGCGATCTCGAGGAACGCGACCGCGCGACCGCGCCACGTGATGGTCGCGGCCTGCTCGAAATACTGCAACGCCGTCTTGTTGTCGCGCCGCTCGCGGAGCGCAACGCGGCCGAGGTTCAGCAACAGGGTGCCGTAGTCATCGAGGTAGCGCCGCGCCGCGCTGTCGACCGGGCTGCCCGTCGAGTCGGTGCGCAGCCGCTTGGCGAGGGCGTGCAGTCGCGTGGCCGCAGCGGCGCCCTCACCGAGTTCGTACTCCACGATGGCGAGCCGCCAGTCCACCTCGTCCACCGCCCGAGGTGTCGTGACCATGCGACGCAGTTCGGCGTACCCGGCTCGGGCATCCGCCAGCTTGCCCGAGCGCACCAGATCGGCGAGCGAGTCGCGCGCGACGCTCGAGGCGATCCGGCCATCGTCCCAGGCGATCCAGTCGAGCTCGCCGCGGACGTATGACGTGTCGTCAGCCGTGCGGGCCGTCGAGAGCGATCGCTCGAACGCGGCTCGCGCCTGCACAGCGTCGCGTGTGCGCACGTGCATGTCTCCCTGCGCGCGCACGTAGCTGTAGAGGAGCGCGCTGTCGGGCGAGGCGGTACCGCCCTCACGCAGGTCCCACGTCGCGAGGTGGATCCGCTCGGCATCCGCGTATCGCTTCGCGGCCGCCGCCCACTGTCCCAACTGGTAGTGATCGTTCGCGAGCATCGCGAAGACGGCGTGTTCGTCCGGGGTCAGCGCCGCGAGTTTCTCGAGCTCAGCGATCGCGCGCTCGAACGCCGAGGCTTGGCCAAGGCGACGCGCTTGGAGCTCATAGACTCGGGCCAGCCAAAGACGGTTGCGCGCGTCGAACGGGTTGAGCGTGAACGCCGCTTCGAGTGCGACCTGGGCCGAGTCGAGCAGACGAGCGGTGCGCACGGCGAGCGCCGTGCTGTCGGCTTCGCGCGAACGGAGTGCTTGGTCGAGCGCGACGAGTGCGCGACCCCCAGCGGCGTTCGCGGTGCGCGCTTGGGCCGCTGCATCCGTCGAGACGGAGGTGTCACCGGAATGCAGGCGCTCAAACGCCTGCCAGAGCGAGTCGCCGCGTTCGAGAAGGACTCGTCCGGTGTCCCACTTCGCCGCCGCGCGCTCCTGCGCCGGGACTTCCACGAAAGACGCCGCCGCGACGGAATCGGCTCGCACCGCGATCGCGCTGTCTACCCCGGCTGGCACCACGGGCGCGACCGCAGCGACCGGGGTCGGAGCCGTCACCACGACCGGCCTCGGCGCTCCGCACGCCGCGAGCGGTGCGACCACCGCGAGCAACGTGAGCGCCGTGCGCCGCGCGCGTGCCGCGATGCGAACAAGAGGGAGCGTGTCAGCGCGACGCATCACGAGCCGTCCTCTCCCACCATGAGAGGAAGATCCCATAGAACTCCCGCGCTCGCTCGCTGCTCGCCGCCGACGCGCGCGAGTCCACGGCGACGATTTCGCCGGCGAGGCGCCGCACGGTCCCTTCGCGCAGTGAGCGGGTCGCTTCCTGGAACCCACGATCGATCAAGTACACCGACCGATCCCCCTCAACCAACAGGATGTGCAACTCGCGCAGGGCGGTGTTGTACATCAGAAAGAGCTCGAACTCGCGCGGGCCGGCGACGAGCGCGACGGCTGACGTGAGGAAGGCGGGCTGGTGACCAAGATGCACGCGCACGCCGACGGGCAGCACCTGTGCATGCGCACGCATCCAGCCAGCGAGTCGGTCCGCGCCGATATCGGCAAGACGTTCCGGCTCGAACGAGCGGATGGTAACAGACTCTGGTGGCGGGCCGCGGCGTCCACTGCCGCCTCCGGCCTCCGCGCGAACGGTCGGGCCCACCGACGGCGCGCCCGCCGCCGCGCCACGACCTTCCGCCAGCGTGGGTTCGGTGCCGGCGATTCGCGTGCCGAACTCGACGGCATTACGACGCGAGGTGGCGACCGCGTCGGGCGCAGCTCGGTCACGGCCAGGTGGAGGAAGCGCCGGTCCGGCACCGAAGAGCGCGTCGAAGCGCTCGGCATCGGCGGAGATTCCGCCAGCGTCCGCGCGTGTCTCGCCCGAGGCAGTGCTGGTCGGCGCTGACGCCGTGCTGGAGGCGGCGAAGCGGCGCTCGAGTTCGTCGATCGCCGCCCCCACCTCCTGTTCGAGTGCGGGCGCAGTCGCGCTCGCCGACACGCGCTCGGCGTCGGGCAACGCCTCGGCCGGTTCTGGCACCGCGAAGCGCTCGACGAATAGCGGGTCGAGGCTCCGGATCGCCTGGCCGCTCGACTCGAAGGCGGGGAGCGGTGTGATGCGGAGTGCGAAGTAGGTAACGACGAGCAGCAGCGACGCGCCGGCCACCGCCGTGGAGCGCTGCTGCGCATCGTCGCGCACGGGAACGAGCACGATCACGGGACGGCTCGCCGGCGTCTCATCCGCCGCCTCCCGCGCGCTCGAGTGCGACGTCAAGGCTGCAGCGCACCTTGAGGCGATCGCAGACGTCCATCACGTCCACGGTGCGCTGCACGACCGAGGCCTCATCCGGTCGGATCACGACAACGACATTTGCCTCCGGCGCGGCCGCCACGCCCGAGCGCAGTGCGGCCTCGAGGTCCGCGACGCGGGTCAACCCGGTCGCGAACGCGCGTCCCGACACTTCGGCCGCGAATGCCCCGTCGGCACCGATGCGCACGAGAAGCACGCGCCGGGTCTGTTCCGCTGGAGCCGACGCCGCAGCCACCGGCGACGCGAGGTCCACCGGCGTCACCTCGACGATGTCGCTGATCTGTATGAATCCGAACATCACGATCAGGCCGATGTCGATGAAACGGATGAGATAGCCGCGGCCGCCCATGTGATTAGTCCCCCGTCCGCAGCTTGACTTCGAACGCCTTCGCCACAGCAAGGAGGTCGCACACGCGCCCGGCGTCGACGAGATAGCGCATTGGCGTGTCGTGACTCGCTCGGATCCGCACCTGCACGGGGGCATCGCCGAATCGCGAGACCGCCTCGCGCAGGTAACCGTGCAGCGCGCGCGCGCCGCGCAGCGCCTGACGCTCGCCATCGACGAGGTATGTGCCGTCATTGCGGATCCCGACGAACACGACCTCCGACAACTCGACCGCCGGGGGACGCCGCGCTTCGCTCTCGGGGAGTGCGATCTCCGTTTCTCGCACGCTCGCGATGCTGATGAACCCGAAGAGCAGGATCAGCACAACGTCCACGAAGCGCACGACGAAGCCGGGACTGGTCATCGCGTGTCCCTCATAGCGCCGTTCCGAAGGCCGTGAACTCGATCGGCGCCGATACGCCCGGCACCGTGGCAACGACGCGGTTCGACCCGGCGTCGCTGCCGACCGCGAACGAGATGCTCGCGACTCCGTCGGGCCCCGTGGGCAGCTCGGCATCGGTACCCTGCGACCCGAGTCGGCCCGCGCCCGCAGACACGCGGAACTTCACCGGGACACCACCGACGGCATTGCCGAACCGGTCCTCCACGCGCACCGCCAAGGGACGCGCGAGCCGCATTCCCGCGATGGCCGCCTGGTGATTTCCTTCGCTGCTGGCCGCTGCCGGCGCCGCCGGCGCCACGCGTAACGCGATCCTGCGCCGCGGTCCCGAATGCCCAACGATCATCGCTTCCAGCTCATAGGCGCCGGCGACGGGCGGAGCCGCCCAGTCGAAACGCACGGTGCCCGACGCATCAGGCACGAGCACCTCATCGGCTTCGACCAATGCGTTCCCTCCGCCACCCCGCGCTCCGACTACGCGAACACTCACGCCTTTGGGTACTTGGTCGCCCGGTCCGCGCACGCGCAGCTCGATTCCGCGTGCGAGTTCCCCAGCCGACAGGCGGATCGGGGAGGACGGCGCCTCGACCTCACACCAGCCATCGGACGCTCCACCGGTGCCAGACGCTGCCGCGTTGGTCGTAGCCGCCGGCGTCACCATGCGCTCGGAAGCCGGTGATTCGGTGGCAGGCGCGCTGCTCGCACGACGCGCCGGAGCCGACGGCGCGAGCGAGGCGTCAACGGTCCGCGGGCGCGGAGCCTCCGACGAGTCGGTGACCTTCGCCGCGAGTTCGAGCAGGCGGAAGCGGAGCAGGTCGGCTCGCTTCGAAGCGAATTCAAGCCGCGCGCCGAAGTACGTGAACAGTTCCGTCGTCGCGAGGTTGAGCGTGATACTCACCACTAATCCGAGCAGTGTCGTCATGAGTGCGATCCCCATGCCGCGCAGGATCGTCTCGCGATCGGGCGTCCCTTGGAAGAACACCTCGAACATCCCCCACACTGTTCCGAGCAGGCCGAGAGCGCCCGCCGTGTCCGAGAGGAAGTCCATGCGACGGCGGAAGCGCTCGAACTGGTCTTTATGGAAGGAGACGAAGTTCGCGATCTCGTCGTGCAGGGTGCTCTCTCCGCTTCCCGTGCGATGCACGTTCAGCATCGTCGCCATGAGTCCGGCGAGCATACTCTCGTGCTGCGCCGTCAGGCGAGCGGTGATCTGCCCTAGGTCGAGTCCCGTGACGTCGAGCGCGAACAGCTCGGCCGAGAGTCGCCGGTCGCGGAACAGCGCGTACGCCTTGTGGAGTGCGAGCGCGAGCCCGATTGCGAGCACGGCGAATATCGGCCACCGCAGTGGCCCCGCCTGCTCGACGAGTCCCCAGAAATCCCGGAACGCCAGAGCGCTCCCCGACGGCACGGTCGCCGAGGAGTCCTGTGCAAGCCCGATGGCCGGCGTGGCGAGAACACCCGCCGCCGCAACTTCCGCATCCGCCATGCGCATCCGCTGGGAGCCTCCCGATACCGGTCTGCACCAGTGAACACTCAAGCGACTCACGCCGCAAGAGAGCAGCGCGGAATCCAGCCGAACCCGTATGTCGCTGCGGTGGAATCGCTTACAGCGGAGGCGCTCCCTGTCGGGGAATCGCCCACCGCACCCAGAATCGGCTCCGTCGGAAGGCAAGCTTGATCTTCCGGTGACCCCGAAAAACACGTTACGGCCGAATCAAGCCAAGCCACCATCACGCGTGACGGTCGGCATGCCGCACCTGCGTGGCAGGTGGGCCGCCGCACTCTGTATGAGCTGCAAATAGGCTGCCTCCGGTCGAGTCAGGGAACTCCCTTCACCAAATGAGCATATGCCCCTATAGGAATACCGTTAAGCCGGGCTCACTATCAGCGTAGCGGTTCGTCTGACACCCTCGCTGGAGCCCCGAGCATGCAAAACATCGTAATCCTTGGCGCTGGCACTGGCGGCACAGTGATGGCCAACCGGCTCGCACGGCGCTACAAGAGCGGCCTGCGGATCGGCGAGGTCCGCATCACGTTGGTGGACCAGGACCCGGTCCACCTGTATCAGCCGGGACTGCTCTTCATCCCCTTCGGCGCGTACACACGCGATCAGGTCGTGCAGCCGCGCGCCGCGCACGTGAACGACAAGGTGCGTTACGTGCAGTCGGCGATCGACCGTCTCGATCCAGCCACGGATACGGTCGCGG